>NZ_JBQLIS010000012.1:0-154266 GCF_052156435.1 Paenarthrobacter sp. NCHU4564 | reverse complement strand
TCCTCCGTAGCTCAATTGGCAGAGCATTCGACTGTTAATCGAAGGGTTACTGGTTCAAGTCCAGTCGGAGGAGCGCATCGAACCCCGTACCGGCACTGCCCGGTGCGGGGTTCACTTTTTGGTGGACGCCTCCGTCCCGCATACGGCTGCCGGCTCAGACGAAATCCATCTCAACCTGGAGGAACCTGGCGGCCTCGCCTACCGCGGCCACAAAGGCTTCCTGTTCGGTTGGCGGGGTTCGGGGTTCCCGGGGATGCCATTCGTGGGGCGCCGAATAGACGCGGGTGAAGCCACCGCCGGGCGGAGCGTAGAAAATGCCGAAGCGCTGGACCGGCCATTCAGGTGACGTCTCGGGGGCCACCAGCAGGGCGGCGTCGGTCTCCTGGTTGTACCACTGGGCGATGGGCCGGCGCCGGTCGTCCGTGAAGAGTCCTGCAGCATAGAGGGCCGCCGACTGGGGGCTGGTCACCGAGCACAGCCTGTCCCACCACAGCGGAAGGATGCGGTCATCCCGACGCTGCCACGGTGCCGGAAGCGGCTGCAGGTCTTGCCAATGTGGCACACCTCAACTTTATCGCCCGGCGGCGTTGCCGGACAGGGGAAGTACGCTACCGGGACAAGCCAAGCCGCGGGTAAAGCACCTCGAATCCCTTGGTCAACCCGGCGTTCAAAGCGATGCCCACATGACCCCCGTTGGGTACCTCGTAGTAGGTCACGCTCATCCCGGATTCCCTGGCCGCAGCGGAGACTGCCTTTGCCGCGGCCACGTAGGTGACGTCGTCCGATCCCACGGTGAAGACTGCCGTGGTGTCCGGAAACTGCCGGCCCTTCATGATGTTGATTGGCTTTTGGGCGTCGTACGCCGCCTGGTTTCCGTTGAAGATGTCACGGAGGTTCCCTGCCGGGTCCTCGGCTCCCGGGTACTCTTCGCCTGAGATGTCCACCACATTGCCCCACATCTGCGGATACTTCACGGCGAAGGAGATGGCGCACTGGCCGCCGTTTGAGTAGCCGGCAATGGTCCAGTGATCCCGGTCGGGGAGGATGTTCAGGTTGGCCTTGGCCCAGTTGACCACATCCACGTTGATGTACTTCTCCACGTTTCCGTACTTGGCAGTGTCCAGGCAGAGCGTATCGTTTTCGTCCGGCCCGATCTGGTCTGCCACGATCGCAATGGGCGCCAGGCCGTTGTTCCTGGCGGCGAAGTCGTCCAGCGCCGCCGAAACATACTGGGGATCAGGCAGGCCAGGTTGGCCCATCAGGAGCACGTACAGCGGCAGCCGCGGGGGATTGGCGGTCAGCGCTGCCGGCGGCAGGTAGATGCCGGCCGGTCGTGCCGTGAAACCAGACTCCGTGGCGGGGATGACTTGCGTGCCTGCTTCACCTTTGGCGGGCATGTTGGCCGGCGGCTGCCAGTTCTGCCAGAGGGGGCCGGAAGGTATCGTGGCATCCGGGTTCGGCTTGCTCAACTGGATGGCATCCTCAGTGGAAATTCCAAGCGCCGAACCCAGGGTCTTGTTGAGCCCGAATTCCGTATTGATCCCCAGGGCGGCCACCAGCAGGAACACCGGGATGGAGATGGCGGCAACAAGCTTTCGCCAACGCGGGCTGTGGCGGAAGCTGACCACGCAGAGGCCGACGGCCGCAAACCCCGTGATCGCCCAGAACCAGACCCTCGGCGTCAGCCCTACGTGGAAGACATCCCAGACGTCTTCCACGAGCCAGACGGTCAGCCAGCCCACGAGCGCGGCCACGGTAATTCCGACGACGCCTGTCACCACCCAGCGCGCCGACGGCCTAAGGAACAACACCAGGAAGAGGCCGGCGCCGACGGCGATGGCGATGCCCATGACGACGGGACCGCTGATCTCGATCTTCAGGAGGTCGTTCACGGTCGTTTCCCGCCGGTGAATCCACAGTGTCCGGTTCTCACACGGCCTGCTCCCGGGCCACCATCTGCCTCAGCAGCCCTGCGCTTTGGGCGGGAGACAAACCGGGCAGGTACGCCGAACCAACCGCCAGGCCGATGGAGGGAAGCGCCAACGGGTCCTGGTAGTACATGAACAGGGTCCGGTGCTGGGGTTGGAACCGCGACTTGAAGGCCGCCAGCGACTTGAAACCGTACATGGGCTCCAGTGCATTGCCGAGCAGCGCCAGGACCTTGTCCAGGGTGGAGTGGTCACCGTCGCCGCTGTCCGGGCCGGAGCCCGCCAAGGGCGAGCCTGACAGCGAAATTTGGGTAACCTCTTCCTTGAAGCGGTTCACGGCGGAGGCAATCAGAAACTCCATGACGCCCTTGAAGCCCGTTGTGCGCCGTCGCATGAAGTCCAAAGTCCACCCGGTGACCGTGCCGTTCGTGAAGACAGGGAGCCAGCTGGTGACCCCGTGGACCAGTCCGTCGTCGTCAACCGCGACGCAGCACAGTACTTCCGGGTCCTTGAGTTCGTTGAGTCCGCCGAGAGTAAATCCCATCTCGGGGAGCGCCTTGTCAGCCACCCACTCCTCGGAAATTTCCGCCAGTTGGGCCCTGGTACCGGGCGGCATCTCGGGGTAGCGGTACCAGTGGTCCCTGATGGACAACTTCCCGGCCCGGTTCAGGGCCGTGCGAACGTTTTGCCATTCCTTGCCCTGGAAGGTCATGGACTGGACGTTCAGCAGTGTTTCTTCGGCAACCTCCAGTTTGCGGAATCCGCGGGGCAGCAGCGGTCCGTCCAGGTCAGCGGTTGCCGAGTAGAAGCAGGGAATGAGGCCGAGGGCGGCGCAGTGCGCCAGAAAGCCCGTGGCCGCGGCTGCGTGGTGCTCCCGGGCGCCGAATGGGCCGGCCACCGTAAGTGCCACGCCGTTGTGCACCTGATAGGCCACCCCCGCAGAGCGGTCCGGTGTGAACCAGTACTGGTTGTTGTCCCAGAGGGCCATCCAGGACAACGTTCCGCCGCCTTCGTGGAGCAGTTCCCGGGCGTGGCCAAGGTCGGCGGCGGGATCCGTGGCACTGGAGCGGTACCGGCGGAAGTTGTTGAGGACCAGGATCAGGATGCACAACCAGATGACGTCCCCGCCCAGGCCGTAGATGACCGTACTCACCAGGCCCTGCGGCAGTTCCACAACGAACGGTACGGGAAAGGGAACCAGGATGTGCGTGAGCTGCCCGGCAAGGGCCAACAGCGACGAGCGGCCGGGGTTCCCCTCCAGGAACCAGAAGAGGACATACAGCAATATCGCTGCGACGGCCAGGACCAGGGACGTCCTGCCCAGCAGCCGGTAGCCGGCATCGCTGGACTCGACCTGAAACTTGTGGCGGTTGCCGGCCAGCAGCGCCGCAATAATCACCGGTGCCAGGAGGGCCGGCACTGCATACAGCAGCAGGTATCCCAGATCGTCACTGCCCAACTCGACCCCCGGATCGGTGGTGTATTGCAGGATCGACAGCACAGTGACCACGGCCAGGTAAAGCTGAATGACCAGTGTCAGCCGGTAGGCGAGACGGCGCCCGCGGCGGAGTCCTTCGGCGCAGACCAGCAGCAACAGCACGGGAATCAGTGTCAGGATGGCAGCGCCAAAGCTCTGGACGCCCACCACGCTTTGCAGCGTGACGCAGCTGGAATCGTTGTCGCAGGCTTCTCTGACTTCGTCAGCCCCGGGACTGGCTTGGAGCATGACCTCCGAGACCACGGACAGCGGACCGATGTCCAGGGTCCCCGTAAGTTGCGTAAGCAGTGGACCAAGGGCAAAGACGCCCACCACGGTTCCCACCAGGAACCGGGTTTCCCGCAGGCTGGAGGAATGCAGGGAGGCGGCACGGCGGCGAAGCACCCAGACCCTGAATGCCCAGCCCGCCAGGATGCCGATCACAGCTCCGGCAAGGGCCTGGAGCGTCTGGGCCACCCCAACGAACAGGGCAAACATCAACGTGGCGGCCAGCAGCCACGTCCTGAGGCGCCGGCGCCAAAGTGCCTCAAGTGTCGCCGTCGAGCATCCCAGGGCGGCTGCGGCGCCACCGTAGGCGCCCACCGCGTATTCGCCGCCAAGGAAGCTGAGCCACTGGTCGCTGGCGTCGGTACCGAACGTCACCAGGGCCACCAGGACCAGGGCGCTGAGGGCGGCGCCGCCAATGAAGGCCGCAAGCGCCGGCAATGCGCCCATGGTGCGTTCGGCGATGCCCACGCCCACCAGTATGGCGGCGGAACAAGCGAGGTAGTCGAGCAGGGACGAGGCGAAGAATGATGAGCTGAGGACCGACCACCAGGGTCCAGGTTCGACGGCGAGTCCCAGCCCTACCTGCTCCAGCAGGTCCTGGCGTGGGCCGTTGAGGATGCTTCCGGTGGCCAGGCCGGAAATCCACACCACCGCCAGTAGTCCAAGCGTGACCGGGAGGCGTCGCACGCCCGCCAGCCCGCCGATCTTGCCCCTCAAGCCCACAGCCGCACTCATGTGCTGTCCCCTTCACCGGTGGAGCACGGGTTAGTCCCGGCTGGCCACCATTCTGCCCTGCCGGCCGCTGGAAAGGGAGGGCCTATGGGCCGTAGCGGCGGTAGGGTCGGGGCAGGGTTCTCCGGACACCCGTTATTCGCGGTTCCAGGGCCCGGGATTCACCCGGTACAGGACAGCGGCGCCGATCACCGCACCAAGGATCGCGCCGAACAGCGCACTGCCTGCGGCCCTGCCCAGCAAAGCCCCGACGACGGCGCCAAGCACGGCGCCGAGGAAAAGTCCCCGGCCGTTGCGGTGCGGTTTCCTGGTCATGGTCACAGCCTACGCGGTGGGTGGTGCGCTAGTGGATCGACGGGACTGTGCGGGGCCGTACCACCAGCCACAGGGCCGCCACGGCACCGGCGATGCACACCACCTGGACAATGCCCATGGGGACAGCGGAGCTGACGCCCAACCAGCCAACCACCGGGGGAACGATGCCTGCCATGGTGAACTGGGAAGCGCCCAGCAAGGACGCCGCCGTGCCGGCCTGGGCGCCGTGGTTGGCCAAGGCCAGGACCTGGACGCAGGGGAACATGAACCCGGTGGCGCAAATGTAGAACCACAGCGGAACCAGGATGCCCCACAGGCCCACGTGGAGGAGATCCATGACGATGATCAGTGCCGCCATCAGCAGCAGGAAGAGCGTGGCCCAGGCGACGATCCACTGTGGCGCCACCCGCCTGATCAAGCGCGAACTGATCTGGACGCCGGCCACGATGCCCAGGGAGTTCACTCCGAAAAGAATGCCGTACTCCTGCGGGGAGAAATTGTAGACGTTCTGGAAGAGGAAGGTCGAGGCGGACAGGTAAGCGAACAGTCCACCGAAGTTCAGGCTTCCCACCATCAGCATGCCCACGAAGATCCGGTCCGTCAGCACGGTCTTGTATCGCTGCCGGACAGTGACATCGGAAGTGCCGCGCTGCTCCGCCGGAAGCGTCTCCTTAATGAAGAAGATGGACGCGAGGATCACCAGGAGTCCGTAGGCGGCCAGGAAGTAGAAAATGCCGGGCCATGGAAAGACCAACAGCAACTGGGAGCCGATAATGGGCGCCAGGATGGGGGCCAGGCCGTTGACCAAGGACATGCGCGAAAACATCCGGACCATGGAGTAGCCGTGGAAAAGGTCGCGGACCATGGCCATCGCCACCACACCACCGCCTGCTGCGCCGATGCCCATCAGGACACGGAACAGGGACAACAACCCGATGTCCGTGGACAGCGCAGCGCCGAGGGACGAACCAATATGGAGGGCAGTGGCCAGGATCAGCGGCAGCCGTCGGCCGAACTTGTCGCTGAAGGGGCCCACCACCAGTTGCCCCAGACCGAAGCCCACCGTGGTTCCCGTCAGTGTCAGCTGGATGGCTGCAGCGGACACGTTGAAGCTCTCCTCCAGCGCCGGGAACGCGGGGAGGTAAAGGTCCACTGTGAAGGGGCCAAGTGCGGTCAGGGCACCCAGAAGGATGATGTAGACAAGTTTTTCGCGTCGGCTCAGGGAATCGCCCGGAGCAGTGTGGGTGGTCACGATCATCTATCCTATGGCCGTCACATCATATTTATGCAGCGTGTTCGGGCGCGCCGTGGTGGGCGCAGGCGGAAGTTGGGCGGGAACCTGAATGATAGTTTTGAGGACAAGCGCCTGCGGACGTCATTTTTCGGCCGTGGAAGCCCACTACGCAGCCCAGAGGAAGCAGTTAGGCGGAACCCATGAGCGGACGTCATACCGGCAGGACAAGCAAGGGACCGGCCATCCGTGCCTTGCCGAAGACCCTCAAGCTCGTTGCCCGTTTGGCCCCCCGGCAACTCAACGATGAAATCGCCCTTGCCAAGGTCGAAGTCCAACGCAAGGCCAAGCAGGTGGGTGTTGCCGGCGCATTCTTTGGCATAGCCCTGGTTTTCATGTCGTTGCTGGTCATCGCGCTTGTTGTGGCAGCGATCCTTGGGCTTGCCACAGTCATGCCCGGCTGGCTCGCGGCGCTGGTTGTTGCCGCGGTCTTCCTCCTGATCGTCGCGATCGGCGCGCTGATCGGAACCGCCAAATTCAAGAAGGCCATGCCGCTGGTTCCCGAAGACACCATCAGGGGCATCAAGCACGATATCGGCATCGCCAAGGAAGGTTCGGCCTTCGACGAATCGATCCTCGATCCGAACTCACCTGCCGCCAAGGCCGCCAAGGCCCGCAAGGAAGCCGAAGCCGAAAAAGCCAAGGCAGAAAAGGCCGCCAAGGAAGCTGCAAAGGAAGCCGACGCGGTCAAGGCACCTACGGAAGCCGAACTCCGCCGCCGGCTGGACAAGCGCCGTGAACACCTCACCGGAGTCCGTGACGAACTCGGGGAACAGCTGGACGTCAAAAAGCAGGGCAGGATTCTGCTCGGGGAGGCCACCGCCCGGTTCCAGGATGGCAAGGATTTTGCGGCAAGCCGCGTTGCCGGACTGTCGGACTCGGTTCCGGAGGATCTTGCCGGGCGCATCGCTGCACGGTGGAAGGACCTCGCTGCGTTTGCCGCTGCCACGGTCGTCTTCGTGGTGGCGCTGCGGAAACTGCTGAAAAAATAGCAGGCCGCCGCGGTTCCGGAACGTTGACCGCCCGGGCACTCAAGAAACAGGGAAGGGGGACACCATGAGGCTGATCGGTGCTGGTTCGCGCCCCGGTCGACCCCAGGTGGACCACGACCTCGTCTTCACCATCCCCAATATCCTCACTGTCCTGAGGTTCATGGGCGTTCCGTTGTTCGTCTGGCTGGTTCTTTCCCAGAAAGAATACGGCTTTGCGGTCCTGGTGCTGGTCATCATGGGGAGCACCGACTGGGTGGACGGATATATAGCCCGGCGCTTCGACCAAACCTCCAAACTCGGCCGCATCCTGGATCCGATGGCCGACCGGGCCGCCCTGATAGCAGTCGCTTTCACCCTGGCGATCGCCGGCGTCGTCCAATGGTGGTACCTGGCCGCGCTGGTGGTTCCGGATGCGATCCTGGCAACTGCTTCCCTGGTGTATTTCCGCGGCCACCCGGACCTGCCCGTGAGCGTCGTTGGAAAAATCCGCACCGCGTTCCTCCTGGCCGGGACACCGCTGCTTGTGCTGTCCAAACTGCCTGTGCCTTTCACCGATGTGTACTTCGTTTCCGCCTGGGTTTTCCTGGGACTTGGTTTGGTGGGCCACTGGGTTGCGGCCGTCAACTACTTCCGGGCGATCGTCCGCAAGGGCCAGGAACTACGCGACGGCGACGGTGGGCGCGGCTGATGGTGTGGTTGGCGGTTTTCCTTGCTGTCATGGGTGCCTTCTGCCTGGCCATTGGTGCGCAACGGCAGGGCAGCGCCGTGAAGGCCGACACGGGTGGGCTCGCACTCAGTTCGAACGGCTTCCTGCGGCTCCTGCGCAACCCCCGGTGGATGTTCGGCTTGCTGTTGCTGGCAGTAGGCATGGCCATGAACGCCGTCGCCCTGGTCTCCGCGCCGCTCACAGTGGTCCAACCCATCGGGGCGATTGCGCTCGTCATCACCACTGTGGTCAACGCAAAGGATCAAGGCCTCAGCATCAACCGTGCCACCGTGGTGGCTATCACCGCGTGTGTCACCGGCTCGGCACTCTTCGTGCTCCTGGCCGTCAACGTCACCCAGGAAAACCATCATGTGAACGCGGAGGACGAGCTCACGATCGTGCTTCTCCTGGCTTTGGCCGTGGGACTGTTCGGCACGCTCGCCGTTCTTTTCAAACACCGCATGAGCGCGTTCATCTACATTCTGGGTGCCGGAGTCCTGTTCGGCTTCGTCGCCGTGCTGACACGCATCATCGGCAAGCACCTGCTGGATCCCAACGGGTTGTTCCTGCTTAACGTCCAGTGGTACACCATCATCGCCATCGCTGCGGCCGGCGGACTGGGATCCTGGTTCGTGCAGAGCGCGTACTCCGGCGGACCGCCGGACCTCGTCATCGCCGGCCTGACCGTTATCGATCCCATCGTTGGTATTGCGATCGGCATCGTGATTCTTGGTGAGCTGCGTCCCGATGTCCACGCCGTAACGGCCATCGCCATGGCTGCGGCGGCTCTCCTTGCTATCGTGGGAGTAATCGCCCTGAGCCGGCACCACCCGGAAGTCACCAAACGCAAGAAGGATGCCAAGGCGGCTCCGCACCGGAAGGCTTAGGTCGACGCAGCACCTTGCGCCGTCCGCTCCACAGCGGACAGGCAAACCGGCGACACCGCAGCATTGCATGCCAACGCTGTCCGCACCGTGACCATCAGGAGTTCTCCACGTGACCATTCCCGACACCACCACACCCCTCACCATCCTGATTGCTGCGGATACCTACCCGCCGCACGTCAACGGCGCAGCCCAATTCGGCTACCGCCTGGCCAAGGGGATGACGGGCCGTGGCCACAACGTCCACGTTTTGGCATGCCGCCAGGACAAGGGAAAGAGCTTCACGGAATTCCGCAGTGAAGCCACCGTGCACCGCCTGCGTTCGCACAGCGTGCCCACCCACGACTACTTCCGCATCTGCTTTCCCTGGGAGATCAAGAAGGAAATCAGCCTGTTGTTCGACATGGTGCAGCCGGATGTCGTCCACATCCAAAGCCACTACATGATCGGCGAGCACGTCCTGTACGAGGCCGTGAAGCGCGGAATCAGGATCGTGGCCACCAACCACTTCATGCCTGAGAACCTGAACCCGTTCCTGCCCTTCCCGCAGTGGTTCAAGAACATCATCGGCAAGATCTCCTGGAAGGACATGGGCAAGGTGATGGGCCAGGCCGACGTCGTCACGACGCCGACTCCTCTGGCTGCCAAGGCCATGCACCAGCACGCCTTCCTGCGTAAAGTGCTGCCGCTGTCCAACGGCATAGATTCTGCTGCCTACGAACTCCAGCCGGGCGAGACGATTGAGCCCCATGCCCACCCGACCGTTCTCTTCGCCGGCCGCCTGGCCGAGGAGAAACACGTTGACGTCCTGATTGACGCCATCGCCAAGACGCGGCAGGAACTGAATATCCACTTGGAGATTGTTGGCGGAGGTGAAGTCCGCGCAGCTTTGGAAGCCCAGGTGGAGCGCCTGGGGTTGGGTGGCCGCGTGAAGTTCCTCGGCCTCGCCTCCGATGAGGAGCTCCGCGAGGCCTACATCAAGGCTGATATCTTCTGCATGCCCGGCACCGCGGAACTTCAATCCCTGGTCACGCTGGAAGCCATGTCCGCTTCAACGCCGGTGCTGCTGGCCGACGCCATGGCACTGCCGCACCTGGTCCGCGACGGCGACAACGGATACCTCTTCACGCCCAATGACAGCGGTGAGCTTGCCGCCAAGATCACCAAGCTCGTGCAGCTTCCCGAAGACCAACTGCGGGCCATGGGTAAAGTCAGCCGCGAGATGGTGGAACCCCACAGCATCAATGGGACCCTGCAGACGTTCGAAGACCTTTACCGGGGTGCCGCTTACGAAGACAAGGTGGTGTGACCGGAGCACCCTCCGGCAACCATTAGTATTGCTAGAGTGCTTTCCTGCAGGAGTCCTGTGACCAGGGCTCCTGCAGGTTTCACGGGGCTATAGCTCAGCTGGTTAGAGCGCGGGACTCATAATCCTAAGGTCCTCGGTTCAAGTCCGAGTAGCCCTACCTTCATGGGAGCCGTGGTGGACGCTGGATGCATCCACCACGGCTCTTCGTCGTTACCAGGATCAGGCGGTGGCGCCCATGGCCAGCGACAGCGCGCGCCGGAGGCGGTCGGACTCTGCGCTGCCTGTCGTGGCCAGCCGGAGCAAGGGTATGCCGTAGGCCCGGCATACAGCGTCCTTGAGGGCATCCCGCGCGTTGCGCTGCAGGACCATCCTCGGGTATGTTACTGACCAGTAACATACCCGACGGTAACTTGCCTGCCGTGGTCGTTGAGGACCACCCATGAAGGAGACACTATGTCCAACGCCGCATTCGACCCCGCCGGCCTTCCTTATGCAGACGGTGACTTCTACGCCTTCGAACAACTGCTGACGGGCAAGGAACAGGACCGCCTGGCCGAAGTCCGGGAATTCCTGGACCGCGAAGTCAAGCCCGTGGCCGTGGACTCGTGGAACCGGGCGGAATTTCCCATGGAGCTCATTCCCAAGCTGGGTGAGCTGGACCTGGTGAGCCCTGTCCGCAGGCAGGGCTACTCCAACTTGTTCGCCGGCATCCTGCATGCCGAGGTCACCCGGGCTGATGCCTCCATTGCCACCTTCATGGGCGTGCACGATGGTCTGTTCACAGGCTCCATTGAAGCGCTGGCCTCGCAGGAGCAGAAGGACGCCTGGCTGCCCGAGATCTACTCCCTGAAGAAAATCGGCGCCTTTGGGCTGACTGAGCCGCTGGGTGGATCCGATGTTGCCGGGGGGACCCGGACCACGGCCCAGCGCGACGGCGACAAGTGGATCCTTAACGGCGCCAAGCGCTGGATCGGCAACGCCACGTTTTCCGACTGGGTGGTCATCTATGCCCGGGATCTGGCCGACAACCAGGTGAAAGCCTTCCTGGTGGATACGTCCCTGCCGGGGTACTCGGCGCAGAAGATTGAAAACAAGATCTCGCTGCGTACGGTGCAGAACGCGGACATCACCTTGGACAACGTGGTGGTGCCCGAATTCTTCAAGCTTGCCAACGCGAACAGTTTCCGTGATACCAACAAAGTCCTCAAAGTGACGCGCCTTGCTGTTGCGTGGCAGGCTGTTGGGCTCCAGCTGGCTGCCTTCGATGTTGCCCGGAGCTACGCCGTGGAGCGTCAGCAGTTCGGCCGGCCCTTGGCCCGCTTCCAGCTTGTCCAGGACCAGTTGGTGCAGATCCTGGGCAACGCCGTGGCCTCCATGGGAATGATGGTCCGGTTGGCCCAACTGGAGGACGCCGGCGTGGCCAAAGATGAACAGTCCGCGCTGGCCAAGGCCTTCACGACCGCCCGCATGCGCGAAAGTGTCGCTCTGGGCCGGAACATCCTGGGTGGCAACGGGATCGTGACGGACTATGGGATGGCCAAGATCTTCGCCGATGCAGAAGCCATTTACTCGTACGAAGGAACGTACGAGATCAACACCTTGGTGGCCGGCCGTGCCATCACCGGGGTGTCTGCAATCGTCTAGTTCCCTTTGGCGCCCGGTCTCTCAGTGGATGGGCAGCAGGATTGAGGGACGCAGATCGAGGACGAAGGCCAGAGGATTGACGTAGTCGTCCCCGCGGCGGACGCCCCAGTGCAGGCAGGTACCCTGACAGTGCGCCGGGGCCGCCGCAAGGTTTCCAATGACTTGCCCTTTGGTGACGTGGTCTCCGGGCTTAAGTCCGGTGTCCACCGGCTCAAAGCTGCTGCGCAAACCGCCGCCGTGGTCGATGGTCAGGACGGTGCGGTCAACCACTGTGCCGGCAAATGACACCACGCCGTCCGCGGGGGAGGCGACGGCCGGCGCTGCGGTGACCGGGCCGGCGTCGTGGGCTGCTCCCAAGTCCACCCCGCGATGCCCGCTGAGCCATGGTTTGTCCGGAGGGTCGAACGTCCGGAGGACGTGCGGCTTGGGGGAGAGCGGCCATGACCAACGGCCCTGGCCCGGCGGGGGAGCGGTGCTGCCGGCAGGGCCGGCCAGCAGCGCGGCAACGAGAATGGGAATGAGCTTTGCGAAGACCATGGCTCCAGCCTTCCGTGGGGCCGGGCGCGGGAACCATGCCCAAGGTTCGGTATGTGGACAAATCACCCCGAAGGCCGGTCAAACACCTGGGCTGGCTGTAGTACACTTGATGGAGCAGTTTGCTGTGCCCTCAAGCTTGTTCAGGAGCATGTCTCATTCAGATATGTGAGGGGCTCAGACTGACTACGCGTATCCAGCCCTCCACCAGCCAGGCCTCGTGGCTTATGGCTGCGGAGGATTGTGCCTCCTGCGGTCCGGAGCCCCTGCGGTTCCGGCGGGAGCGCAATGGATGCCAGGAGCCGAGCCCGTCCGGGCCGCGGCTGAATAACCGTCAACTATTGGCAGGGTAAGAGGCCCTCAAGGGTCTCTCATGAATGACCTGCCGGAAGGAGCGTCGGCATGCCCGTCGTAACCATGCGCCAGCTGCTTGACAGCGGCGTCCACTTTGGACACCAGACCCGTCGTTGGAACCCGAAGATGAAGCGCTTCATCTTCACCGAGCGCAACGGCATCTACATCATTGACCTCCAGCAGTCGCTGTCCTACATCGACCGCGCCTACGAGTTCGTCAAGGCCACTGTCGCCCACGGCGGCACCGTCCTGTTCGTCGGCACCAAGAAGCAGGCCCAGGAAGCAATTGCTGAGCAGGCTACCCGTGTTGGCCAGCCCTACGTCAACCAGCGTTGGCTGGGCGGTATGCTCACCAACTTCTCCACGGTTGCCAAGCGTATCCAGCGCATGAAGGAACTCGAAGAAATCAACTTCGAGGACGTCGCCGGCTCCGGCTACACCAAGAAGGAGCTCCTGCTCCTCAAGCGCGAACTCACCAAGCTCGAGTCCAACCTCGGTGGTATCCGCAACCTGACCAAGGCACCCTCCGTTCTGTGGGTTGTTGACACCAAGAAGGAACACCTTGCTGTTGACGAAGCCAAGAAGCTGAACATCCCGGTTGTTGCCATCCTGGACACCAACTGCGACCCCGACGAAGTCGACTTCCCGATCCCGGGCAACGACGACGCCATCCGCTCCGTCAACCTGCTCACCCGCGTTGTTGCCGACGCCGTTGCTGAGGGCCTGATCGCCCGCAACCAGCGCTCCACCGGCACCACCGAAGCTCCGGAAGAGCCCCTGGCTGAGTGGGAGCGCGAGCTCCTCGAAGGCAGCAAGGCTGAAGAAGCTCCGGCCGCAGAAGCCGCACCGGAAGCTGCAGCTGCAGAAGCCGAAGCAGCCAAGTAAATCTGGACCTTCCCTGACGCCAAAACCGTCGGGGGCAACTGACGGGATGGCGGCTCACAAGGTGGGCTGCCGTCCTTCAGTTACGTAAACACATAAATTTCTAGACAGAGGGGTTCACATGGCGAACTACACTGCTGCTGACATCAAGGCCCTGCGCGAGCGCACGGGCGCCGGCATGATGGACGTCAAGAAGGCTCTCGACGAGGCCAACGGTGACGCCGAGAAGGCCATCGAGATCATCCGTATCAAGGGCCTCAAGGGTGCTACCAAGCGCGAAGGCCGCTCCACCGCAGAAGGCCTGGTTGCTGCCAAGGTCAACGGCGGCGTGGGCGTAATGATCGAGGTCAACTGCGAGACCGACTTCGTTGCCAAGGCTGACAAGTTCATTCAGCTGGCTGACAAGGTCCTCAACGTTGCAGTCGAGTCCGGCGCTGCCGACCTCGACACCCTGCTGGCCACCGAGGTCGACGGCAAGAAGCTTGCCGACGTCGTCATCGAAGAGGGCGCTGTCCTCGGCGAGAAGGTTGTTGTCCGCCGTATCTCCCGCGTTGAAGGCACCACGGTCGACGCTTACCTGCACAAGACGTCCAAGGACCTTCCGGCCCAGGTCGGCGTTCTGTTCGCTGTCGACGGTGAAGGCGAAGCCGCTGCCACCGCCGCGCACGACATCGCGGTCCACGTTGCAGCCATGGCTCCGAACTACCTGACCCGCGAAGACGTCCCCGCGGAACTGGTTGAGTCGGAGCGCCGCATTGCCGAAGAGACCGCCAAGGCTGAAGGCAAGCCGGAAGCTGCACTCGCCAAGATCGTTGAAGGCCGCGTGACGGGCTTCTACAAGGGTGAGGTCCTGGTTGACCAGGCATTTGCCAAGGATTCCAAGAAGACCGTTGCACAGGTCCTTGAGGAAGCCGGCGTCAAGGCAACCGCAGTAACCCGTTTCCGCGTCGGAAACTAGCAATTCATGAAGAGGGGTGGTCACTTCGGTGGCCGCCCCTTTTTCATGCACTCGTCAGGGCGTTACCTGCCCTGACCCAAGCACGATACTCTAGCCAGAGTCCATCAATGGGAAGGCACCATGGAAACCGACAACACTGCAATCCAGCCCGAGAAGACCCGCCGCCGTGTACTTCTGAAGCTCTCCGGCGAGGTCATCGGCGGAGGCAAGCTCGGCGTCGATCCTGAGACCGTCCGTGCCATCGCCAAGCAGGTCGCGGCCGCCGTGCCCGACGTCGAAATCGCCATTGTGGTCGGTGGCGGCAACTTCTTCCGCGGCGCCGAACTGTCCCAGAGCGGCATGGACCGTTCCCGCGCGGACTACATGGGCATGCTCGGAACGGTCATGAACTGCCTGGCCCTGCAGGACTTCCTGGAGCAGGCCGGCGTGGAAACCCGCGTCCAGAGCGCCATCACCATGGGCCAGGTTGCGGAGGCATACATTCCGCGCCGTGCCATCCGCCACATGGAAAAGGGCCGCGTGGTCATTTTCGGTGCCGGTGCCGGCCTGCCGTACTTCTCCACCGATACCGTGGCTGCCCAACGCGCCCTCGAAGTCCACGCAGACGTGGTACTGATGGCCAAGAGCGGCGTGGACGGTGTCTACACCGCGGACCCCAAGAAGGACGCTGCAGCCGAGAAGCTCGATGTCCTCAGCTATGACGACGCCCTGCGCCGGGACATCCGCGTCATGGACCAGACGGCCATGACCATGTGCAAGGACAACAAGCTGTCCATGGTGGTTTTCGGCATGGAGGGCGAGGGCAACGTCACCCGGGCCATCCTTGGCGAAACGCTGGGAACTCTGGTCACGCCGTAGCAGCGGCTAGGATATTTGCAGGACGTCCGCCCCTGGGGGCGGATCTTTACTGTGCAGTGCGGCCCCGCACGTGGGCAGCGACTATTTTCTGAGGAGATACCCGTGATCGAAGAGACCTTGCTCGAAGCCGGCGAGAAGATGGACAAGGCGGTTGAGGTAGCCAAGGAGGACTTCGCCTCGATCCGTACGGGCCGTGCCAACCCCGGGCTCTACAACAAGGTGATCGTGGAATACTACGGCACCCCCACGCCCCTGCAGCAGCTGGCCTCCTTCGCAGTGCCGGATGCCCGCACGATCCTGATCACCCCTTACGACAAGAGCGCACTCCGCGACATTGAAAAGGCCCTGAGCGATTCCGAGGTCGGCGCCAACCCGTCCAACGACGGCAACGTCATCCGGGTCACGATTCCTGAGCTCACCAAGGAGCGCCGCAAGGAGTACGTGAAGATCGTCAAGGGCAAGGGCGAAGACGCCAAGGTTTCCGTCAGGAGCATCCGCCGCAAGGCCAAGGATGCGCTGGACAAGCTCGTCAAGGACGGCGAAGCCGGCGAGGACGAAGGCGCCCGTGCGGAAAAGGAACTGGACGCCATCACCAAGCAGCACGTGGACAGCATTGACGACCTCCTCAAGCGCAAGGAAGCCGAGCTGCTCGAGGTCTGATGAGCCAGGCAGAGCCGGTGCCTGCGGGACCCACACCGACGCAGGAAACCCGCAAGGGCGCCAAAAGACTCCGTGAGAATCCGACGCCGAGGGCGGGACGAAATCTTCCCGCAGCAATCGGCGTCGGATTGGCCATGCTGCTGGCGGTCCTCGGAGGGCTGTTGTTCCTTCCGCTGGGGTTCGTCCTGCTCACCACGTGTTTTACGGTTCTCGGCGTCTGGGAGGTGTACCGCGCACTCGAGGCCCAGGGCACCAGGATGCCGATCATTCCTGTAATGGTCGGCAGCCTGGCGATGCCGGTTTCTGCGTACTTCGGCGGGCTGGAAGGACTGCTGTTCACCATGGTGGCCAGCAGTGTGGCGGTCCTGCTGTGGCGGTCCATCGAGAGCGCCGCCGGTGCACCACGGAGCGTTTTTGCCGGCGTATTCACCTTGGCGTGGGTGCCGTTCCTCATCAGCTTTGCCGCCCTGCCGCTGCACGCCAGCGCCGGTCCTACACCGATTGGCTTCTGGCCGGACGGCATTCCGCAAGGTGCCTGGCAGATCGCTGCCATGCTCTTGTTGGTGGTTTCCAACGACACGTTCGGCTACATCGTGGGTGCGTCGTTCGGCAAGCACCCCATGGCACCGAAAATCAGCCCGAAAAAATCATGGGAAGGGTTTGCCGGTTCTGTGGGCGGGGCCATGGTGATCGGGGTGCTGGCGTGCATCTTCCTCCTGGACAAACCGTGGTGGGTGGGCCTGATCCTCGCCACCGGTATGGTGGCCGCAGCTACTGCGGGCGACCTCGCCGAGTCAATGGTCAAACGCGAGCTCGGTGTGAAGGACATGAGCAGCATCCTCCCCGGGCACGGCGGGGTCATGGACCGGCTTGACTCGATCGTGTTCGCCGCCCCGGTAGCCTATGTTCTGTTCGCGCTGCTGAGCGGCGTCTGACAACACTGATGAAGGATAAGTAGTGGCTTTGGATATTCGACGCCAGATTCCGGCAACGTTCGAGCGCGTGGAGCGCAGCAAGTACGGCTACAACGCCAAGCAGGTTGATGCCTTCCTGGGCCGTGCCAGGGCATCGTTCGAAAACCCTGCCGGTGCGGCGGACCCTGTGGCCAGCACTGATGTCCGTGACGTAGCCTTCGACCCCGTCAAAGGCGGCTATGACGCGCACAGCGTGGACGCCGCCCTCGACCGCCTGGAGGACGCCTTCGCCCGGCGTGAGAGGGACGACCTCATCAGCAGCCAGGGAGAGGAAGCGTGGCTGCGCCAGATCGGCAAGCTTTCGGGCATCCTGCGGGGCCGGCTTCACCGGCCCGACGGCGAACGGTTCCGCCGCCCGGCCAGGAAGCGCGCCCGCAGCTACAACGTTGAAGAGGTCGACGCCCTGTGCCGCCAGCTCATCGGCTACCTTGAGCATGACCAGCAATTGAGCGTCGACGCCGTCAGGCGCGCTGTCTTCCGTGCGGCCAAGGGCGATGAAGGTTACGAAGAAGCCCAGGTGGACGCCTTCCTGGACCGGGTCGTCGAACTGATGGCCGCGATCGACTAGGAGCGCTCCGTCGGCGTGGACGGAGTCGGCGATATTGGCGGGTTGGCTTTCCAGACGCCGTCATACAGGCGCTTGCCTCTCAGCAGCGACACCATGAAAAAGCCCAGTGCCACGAGGATCGCGGCGGTCACCGCGGCAGCGGCAGGCAGGCCCAGCACGGTCAGTACCGAACCGAGCAGCAATGCCAGCAGGGCCGCGTTAGCCGTCATCATGAACATCATGCTGCTGCCTGCCACCTGGCTGAAGGCCGTCCGTCCTCCCAGGAAGTAGTAGGTTCGGTTGGAACCGGCTTCGTCGTCGTGGTAACCGGCCATCATATACCGGGCCATTCCAGGGTCCAGCTCAACGTAGGCCGCCCGCAGCCTGTTCATGGCCAGGACATACATGAGGTCCTCCATGCCCACATTGATCACCCTGATCTGGGTCAGGAGTCCCACGGCCACGTCGATGCCGAGGATGGTCAGCGCAAAGGCCCGGAATGCCTCGGAAAACTGGGTGGCATTGCCTACCAAAGCCACGCTCAGAAGGCTCGCCGAGGTGAACGTCAGGAACATGCTGATCCGGGTGAGGACCTCGCCCTGGGTGGTACTTCGCGAGGCGAGCAGGCTCCAGTGCTCGGTGGCCAGCAATTGCGCCCGCACGCCGGGGGAGATTGCCGGTGGTTCGGGACTGGTAGTTCCCGGTTCCTCGGACATGGCGTCATTGTCCACCCTGCGCACTGCCTAAACAACTGGCCAAACAACCGGCCCGGACAACATGTTCAGGCACGGCGGCGTTCAAGCGGTTAACCCGCTACCTCTCGGTGGCGACCGGCCGCTCCGGTACGTGCAGCCTCGACATGACCCTGTTGACGGAACCCGGGATCCTGTCCTTGGTCGCGAGGGAAACAGCTACGGTCACGGCGAACGCAGCGGGTACGGTCCAGGCGGCGGGCTGGGCCAGCCAGGCAGGCGCGGCCACCGAACCCAGCACGGTACCGACCACCATGGCGCCGCCGCAGAGCAAGGCGCCCGTGACCATGCCGCTGATTGCCCCCACGTCGGTCAGGCCCCGCCACCAGATTCCCAGCAGGAGGACCGGGCAGATGGTGGAGGCGGTGAAGGCAAAGACCAGGCCCACGCTTCCGGCCAGGGCCAGCGAGTCGGTCATGAACGCAAAGCCCAGAGGCACGACGGCGGCAAGCACCGCCGCGAGCCGGAAACCTTTGACGCTTCCTCCAAAGAGGTCCTGGCTGATGACGCCGGAGAGTGAGACGACGAGTCCGGACGTCGTGGACAGGAAGGCTGCGAATGCCCCGGCTACGACGAGGGCGGAGAGCAGGTCGCCGGCCACGCCACCGACGATCCTCCCGGGCAGCAGCAGGACCAGGGCATCCGCCTGGCCCGCCTGCGCCAGGTCCGGCGCGAACATCCTGCCAACAGCCCCCGACACGGTGGGAAAGAGGTAGAACACGGACAACAGTCCCAGGACGATCAGCGTGGTGCGCCGTGCGGACTGGCCATCGGGGTTTGTGTAAAACCGCACCAGGACGTGGGGCAGGCCCAGCGTTCCGAAGAGCAGGGCCACCATCAGCGAGATGTTCTGGTAGGCGCTGGCCGCCGGTTGGCCGGTGGGATTGACGGGCAGCCCGGCTTGGGGGAGTGCGCCGTTTCCTGCGAGGACCAGGAGCACGAACACCACCGGTACGGCCAAGGCGGTGAGCTTCAGCCAATACTGGAAGGCCTGGACAAAGGTAATCGAGCGCATGCCACCTGCCACCACCGTGAGGCACACGACTGCTACGACCGCCGTCGAACCTGCCCAGGAGGGCAGACCCGTGGTGATCCGGATGGTCAAGGCTGCGCCGTGGAGTTGCGGGACGATGTACAACCAACCGACGGCCACCACGACCAGGCTGGTGATGCGGCGGACCGCGCGGGAGTCGAGACGGGCCTCTGTGAAGTCGGGGATCGTGTAGGCCCCCGACCGTCTCAAGGGGGCAGCGACGAAGAGGAGCAGCATCAGGTACCCGGCCGTGTACCCGACAGGGAACCACAGAGCGTCTGTCCCGGACAGCAGGATCAGTCCGGCAACACCCAGGAAGCTGGCAGCCGACAAGTACTCACCGCCGATGGCCGAGGCGTTCCACCAGGGCGGCACGGTCCGCGAGGCAACATAGAAATCGCCCGTTGTCCGGGAGATGCGCAGACCGTAAAAGCCGATGACCGCCGTCGTGATGGACACGGCGAGGAACGCTGTCAACCCGACCGCCGGATTCACTTGTCCTCCACCAGGTCGCGGTAGCGTGCTTCATTCCGCGCGGCGGCGCGGTTGAAGAACCACGCACTGATCCCGATCACGGGATAGACCCCGGCACCCAGCAAAAGCCAGTCCAGCGGTACGCCCAGGATGCGTGTCTCCGCGACGCCCGGACCGTAGACGAGCATGAGGGCAAAGGCCCCCAGGATGACCAGGAAGCCGCACCCGACCACCAAGGCGAGCCGCAACTGCGACCTGATCAGGGAACGGATGAACACCTGGCCGGCGTCCGAATCTTCGCTGACGTCGCTCCCGTGCGGGAGACGGACGGGAACCGCCGGGGCCGCCTGCCGCGGGGCAGTAACCCTGACCCGGGTCATCCTTGGGGCCGGATCCGGGTGGATTGCAACTTGTCCCGGACCAATGGCAGGTGGCGCCGGCTGATGGGAAGCTCGGCTCCTGCCACGGTCACGCTCGGGCCCGATGCCGCCAGCTTGAGGTGGCCCACGTGGCCCAGCGCCACGAGGTAGCTGCGGTGGATGCGGAGGAAGCCCGCCCCGGCCCATTTCTGTTCGAGGTCGCTGAGGGGAACTCGGATCAGGTAGCTGGCTTCGGCTGTATGGAGCCGTGCGTAGTCTCCCTGTGCCTGGACGTAAAGGACATCGTCCCGCCGGATCATCCTGGTTGTTCCTCCCAGATCCACGGTGATCATCTCAGGGGCGGGCGTACCATCCTTGATGAGGTCGCTGATCCGGTCCACCGAGCGGGCAAGCCGCTCCGCCCGCAGCGGTTTGAGCAGGTAGTCAATGGCCGCGAGGTCGAAAGCTTCCAGGGCACAGTCTTCGTCTGCGGTGACGAACACGACGGCGGGCGGGTTGCTGCTGCGCGCAATGGCCCGGGCGATGTCCAGCCCGGACAGTGCCGGCATGTGGATGTCCAGGAACACGGCGTCCACTGTTTCCGATTCCAGCGTTCGCAGGGCCTCGGCACCTGAAGACGCACGGTGGATGGCGCCGATGCGCTCATCCCTGCCCAGCAGGAAGGCAAGCTCCTCCACGGCTGGAAGTTCGTCGTCGGCAACGAGCACGTTGATCATGGTTATAGATTAGCCCCGCGCTTCAGGCGTCATGGCCGGGCTGGGACTTGGGGACCCGCATGGTGATCAGCGTTCCTTCGTCCGGTGCGGTTTCTATCACGAGGCCGTGGTCGTCGCCGTACACCTGGCGGAGGCGTGCGTCGACGTTGCGCAGGCCAACATGGTCGCCGTCCATATGTCCGGCGAGCACCGAGCGCAGATGCTCCGGGTCCATGCCCACGCCGTCGTCCTCGATGGTGACTTCAGCGAACGCCCCGGAATCGTTGGCGCAAATGGTGATATGGCCGGGGCCTTCCTTGGCTTCAAGGCCGTGCCGGACGGCGTTCTCCACCAGTGGCTGCAGGCTGAGGAACGGAATGACGGTACTCAGGACTTCCGGGGCGATCCGGAGGCTGACCTGGACGCGTTCGCCGAAGCGTGCCCGTTCCAGGAGCAGGTAGCGGTCAATGCAGCGCAGTTCCTCAGCCAGCGTGGTGAAGTCCCCGTGCCTGCGGAACGAATAGCGGGTGAAGTCAGCGAACTCCACCACAAGTTCCCGGGCCCGTGCGGGATCGGTGTTGATGAAGGAGGCGATCGCGTTCAATGAGTTGTAGATGAAGTGCGGGCTGATCTGCGCCCGGAGTGCCCTGACTTCCGCCTCCATCAGCAGGGTCCGGGACGCTTCGAGCTCGGCGAGTTCCACCTGGGCAGCGATCCAGTCGGCCACCTCGCTGGTGGCCCGGACGAGCCCGGCGCCCGCGGAAGGGGCCAAGGCGGCGACCGAGCCCACCACCCGGGATCCGGCCCGGATCGGTGCAATGACAGCGCTGAAATCGTGATGGCCGCTTCCCGGTGCCGCCGGCGCCCCGGCGTGGGGGACGACTGCGGTCCGCCCGGTCGCCAGGACGTCTGCGGCCAGGCGCATCAGGTCCGGCCGCAGTTCTTCCGCCGCTCCATCCCATGCCAGGACCGAAGTGGTGTCCGTTATGGCCAGGGCATCGCATGCCAGGAGCGACCGCAACTGTTTGCTGGCCTTGGCCGCACCGGCAGGCTGCAGTCCGCTCCGAAGGTGCTGGCCTGCGCGCGAGGCGGCATGGAGGGTGTTGTACGTGGCCCGCTCGGCGTCGGTGCCCAGGTCCCGGAAGGAACGGATCACCTTGAGGCCGACCCCGACGACGACGGCCACGGCCAGCACGATGACCGAGATGGCGGCGGCGGTGAAAAGCGGGGAGTCAGGCATAGACACAGAGTAGCCAAAAGCCGCGGACAACAAGCGAACGGGCGCCGGCCCTGCCGTTTGCCGCAGCATCGCGACCGTTGAGCGACCGTGGTGCCCCGGATGCTGGAACACTCCGCAGGGCACGTTCGATAGTGATTGCAGTCACATTGGCAAGGCGCGTGAGCCGATGTGGAGAGATCACAACCAGGAGGAACCATGGGTAATGAGGCCCAACCCCAGGACGCCACGGCGTCGGTGGACTTTCAGGAAGTCCAGCAAACGGAGCGGTTCAAGACACTGCGCAAGAGGCATCGGAGTTTCGTCTTCCCCATGGCAGCGGCATTCCTGCTGTGGTACTTCGCCTACGTCCTGTTGGCCGACTATGCGGTGGAGTTCATGTCCATCAAAGTGTGGGGCAACATCAACATCGGGCTGATTTTGGGCCTGCTGCAGTTCGTCAGCACGTTCGGCATCACGGCATGGTACGTGAGCTACTCCAACAGGAAGCTTGATCCGATCGCGGCCGAGATCCGGCACGAGATCGAGGGCCACGAATTCGACAAGGACGGCAACGCCATCAAGGGAGCCAGGAAATGAAGACACTCGTCCCTGCCGTGAACGTTGCGGCAATGCAGGACACCACCCTGCTCAACATGGGCATCTTCGCCCTGTTTGTCCTGGTCACGATGGTTATTGTGTTCAGGGCCAGCCGGAACAACAAGACGGCGGCGGACTACTACGCAGCAGGCCGTTCCTTCACAGGGTCCCAGAACGGCACCGCGATCGCCGGCGACTACCTTTCAGCAGCCTCATTCCTGGGCATCACGGGCGCGATCGCCATCAATGGATATGACGGCTTCCTCTACTCGATCGGCTTCCTGGTGGCCTGGCTGGTGGCCCTGCTCCTGGTAGCCGAGCTCCTGCGGAACACCGGCAAGTTCACCATGGCCGACGTTTTGTCCTTCCGCCTTCGCCAGCGTCCCGTCCGGATCGCGGCCGCACTGTCCACCCTGGCCGTGTGCTTCTTCTACCTTCTCGCCCAGATGGCCGGTGCCGGCAGCCTTATTTCACTCCTGCTGGGCATCAGCGACTGGGGCGGACAGGCCCTGGTGATCATCGTCGTCGGCGCCCTCATGATCATGTACGTCCTTATCGGCGGCATGAAAGGCACCACCTGGGTGCAGATCATCAAAGCCATCCTGCTGATCGCTGGCGCTGCGGTGATGACCGCGTGGGTCCTGGCCATCTACGGCTTCAACCTCTCGAGTCTCCTGGGGTCGGCGGCCGAGGCAGCAAACAACCCTGCAGTCCTGAACCCCGGACTCCAGTACGGAAAGACCGAGACTTCCAAGCTGGACTTCATGTCCCTGGGACTTGCGTTGGTCCTTGGAACGGCAGCCCTCCCACACGTACTGATGCGCTTCTACACCGTGCCTACCGCCAAGGAAGCCCGCAAATCCGTGGTGTGGTCCATCTGGCTCATCGGCTTGTTCTACCTGTTCACCCTGGTGCTTGGCTACGGCGCCGCGGCCCTGGTTGGTGCCGAAACCATCCGGACGGCCCCGGGCGGTGTGAACTCCGCAGCACCGCTGCTGGCCTTCCACCTCGGCGGACCGCTCCTGCTCGGCTTCATCTCCGCAGTAGCCTTTGCCACCATCCTCGCAGTGGTAGCCGGCTTGACCATCACCGCCGCTGCATCATTTGCCCACGACATCTACGCGAACGTCATCGCCAAGGACAAGGCCGACGCCACCACGGAAGTGAAGGTCGCCCGGCGCACGGTGGTAGTCATCGGCGTCCTGGCCATCCTGGGCGGCATTTTCGCCAACGGACAAAATGTGGCATTCCTGGTGGCGCTCGCCTTCGCTGTAGCAGCCTCGGCCAACCTGCCCACGATCGTCTACTCGCTGTTCTGGCGGAAGTTCACCACGCAGGGAGCGGTCTGGAGCATGTACGGCGGCCTGGCCTCGGCGATCCTGCTGATCACGTTCTCGCCCGTGGTGTCCGGCGCCAAGACGTCCATGATCCAGGGCGCCAACTTCGCCTTCTTCCCGCTCAGCAACCCCGGCATCGTGTCCATCCCGTTGGCCTTCTTCCTTGGCTGGCTGGGCACCGTCCTGGACAAGCGGCGCGAGGACCAGGCCAAACAGGCCGAGATGGAAGTGCGCTCGCTGACAGGTGTGGGAGCCGAAAAGGCGGTGGACCACTAGCCTGCACCAGAGGGGCTCCTCCTGCCGCACGGCAGGAGGAGCCCCTCTGCATGGACCGGCTACTTCTTCAAGCTGAGCCATTCCCGCAGTTGCGCCAGCGGCCACGTGGTGACAATCCTCTCCCGGGGAACGCCCGCTGCCTCAGCGCGTTCGGCCCCGTATTGGAGGAAGTCGAGCTGTCCCGGGGCGTGCGCATCACTGTCGATGCTGAAGAGGCAGCCCGCATCAAGGGCCATGGCGATCAGATGATCGGGCGGATCCTGCCGCTCGGGCCGTGAGTTGATTTCGACGGCGACGCCCCACTCGGCACATTCCTTAAACACCTTGGCGGCGTCGAACTCGGATTCAGGCCGGGTCCCGCGGGAGCCCTGCACGAGGCGGCCGGTGCAGTGGCCGAGGACGTTGGTGTGGGGATCCCGGATGCCGCCCAGCATCCGCCCGGTCATGGTCTTCCGGTCCGAGCGGAGCTTCGAATGGACGCTGGCCACCACGACGTCGAGCTGGTCCAGCATTTCCGGTGTCTGGTCCAGCGTGCCGTCTTCCAGGATGTCCACTTCTATGCCTTTGAGCAGACGGAAACCCTCATGCTGCTGGTTGATCTCTTCCACCACGGCAAGCTGGGATTCGAGCCGTTCGACGCTCAGGCCATTGGCGATCGTCAGGTTGGGGGAGTGGTCGGTGAGGGCCAGGTACTCGCGGCCCAAGGTCTTGGCCGCGGCCACCATGGTTTCGATCGGCGATCCGCCGTCAGACCAGTTGCTGTGGCTGTGGAGGTCGCCGCGGAGCTTTTCCCGGAGGCCATGTCCACCCGATGCCAACGGCTCGGCTCCGCGCTGGCGAAGATCGGCAAGGTAATCGGGGACCCGGTCTTCCATAGCCTGGGTGATGACCTCTGCGCTGCGGTTGCCGACTCCCTTGACGCTCGTGATCCGTCCCGAAGCCACCAGCGAAGCCAGCTGTCCGGGCGAAAGCTGCCGCACGGCGTCGGCCGCTTTTCGAAAAGCCTGGACTTTGAACGTGGGGGCCAGACTGCGTTCGAGCCAAAAGGAAATCTCATCGAGCGCCTCTACGGGATCCATGGCTCCATGATCCACGAACGCGGCGCGCCATCAAACAGTGGGCAATGCCGACGGCGCGCCGGTCCTGGCCGGACCACCTAGTGGTGGTGGCTGGGGATTTGTATCTGGTTGCCCGGTTGCGGTGCCTGGCCGTGTTCCCCGTGGGGAACGGCGTACTGGCCCGCCATCGACGCGGCCAGGCCCGGGGTGGCAACCGAGGCAACAACGACGGCGGCTCCGAAAGCGGCCGCCAAAAGCCGCCCGGTCCTCGGCTGGCCGTGGGCGCCGCCGTCGTTGGTCTTTTTCTGCCGGTCCAGCCAGCCGGCTCCGGCGAGTGCCATGAGAACCAGGCAGAGCGCGGTGAGGTGGCTGATTCCTGTCGAACTGCCCGCTTCCGGCCCGACGGCCAGCACCAGAAGGTGTCCTGCCGCGGCCACTGCCAGGGCGGGCTTGACCACCCTGGGAAGAACGAGGGAGTTTCGATGGAGCGCCATCAAGGCCCAGGCCATCAGGCCCAGGCCGGCAGCCAAGGTGGCTACGCCTGCTGCCGGCCTGGCTGCGCCACCTGGGAACGTGCCGCTGCCGGCCAGGTAGCCGGCAGCGAGCGACAGCTCCACCATCCCTGCAGCCATGGCAGCGAAACAGGCGAACAACAGCGCCGATGCCTTCAATGTTGGATGGTGTGGTTCCGTCATCTGCCTGTCCTCCCGCGTGGTGGTCCCCGAGTCGACTGTCACCAGACCTGCGTCCTGCCTAGGCGCGGGCAGAAGCGACGACGGCCTTGTCCTGGGACAGGGCAACACCCAGGAGAACCACGGCGCTGGCGAGGTGCAGGACGTTGTCCGCTCCGTTGAGGGCGATGATGTTCAGCGGGCTTCCCACCAGGAAGAGGCCCAGGACGCCAACCAGCAGGTAGACACCGCCAACCGTGGTGTTGACTCCCTTGGCCAGCGTGACACTGTTCAGTCCGGCGTACAGGAGCGCTGCGCCGATGGCCAGGTGGATGATGTTGTGCAGCGGGTTGACCGCGAAGATGATCAGGGTTGCCCCCTCGGTGGCGAAGAACCCGGTTCCCGACGTAACGAAGAATCCGAGCACGCCTACCAGGAGGTACACGGCTCCGAAGATGGTGGCGATCAAGCGATTGGGCGAAGTGCGCATGGTCCGAACCTTTCGGTGCTGGCCGGGGTCTGACCGGCCTTTGAACAAAGCCCCGGGCGGGGCTCTCAGCCAGTGGTTCGGATCATGCGTTGCCGTGGATGGGTCAGTTTACTCATTATTTTCCGGCACTAGCCGGTCGTGTGGTGCGACGACGCTACGGGCGCAGGCGGATGCTGCTCATCTTGAGGTCGTCGGTGCCTTCGAAGACGTACCTCAAATCGATCGTCTTGCCCGTGCACTGCAGGGTTCCGGCAATGTCTGCCTTGTTGCTGCCGTTCTCGGAGTTCACGCTGACCGAGTTGTAATTGGGTTTGCAGGAGTCATCAAGTTCAAGGCTGGCAATGCCGTCGATGAAGGACTGCTTGTCCAACTCGTCCTTCAAGGCCTGGTGGAGGTAGGTATCGTAGGCTTCTTCGGTCTGGCCGGAGACCACGAGCGTGGTGAACTCATCGGCCAGGGAGCGGGCCTTGGATGTCGAGTTGCCTACCACGTTGACCAGCAGGAGCACGCCCACGACCGCCAGCACAATAACGCCGGCCACGATCCCCAGCACGATCCAGAGCACTTTCCGGCTCTTTCCGGACGGGGGTTGCTGCGCATAATGCGGCTGCCCGTACTGCCCGGGCTGGTACTGGCCAGCTTGCCCGTACTGGCCGGGCTGGTATTGGCCCTGGGCGTAGGGCGCGGCGTTCGGCTCGCCGTAGGCAGGGCCTTGCCCGGGAGCAGCGGACGACGGCGGCTGTTGCCACTGCGGGGCCCCTGCGTTGTGCGGCGGGTACCCAGGCGCCGGTGGAACGGGTGGCGGGTTCTGGCCGGGCTGCCCCTGGTGCGCGTTGGGTTCCTGCGGGTTGCTCACTGTGTGCCCCTTTCGGCGGCCTGCGGCAGCGCCACCCTAGCCGGGGTCCTCTGGCCGGCCCCCGATGCGTCCCTTGAATCAAATCGCATGGAGAGTCACGGAGGCAACACGACCCACCGCTCTTCAGGCCTCTGAGTGCCGGCCCAGCAAGGGCTGGACCCGGTAGGGAATCATTTCCCGCATGGCCAGGGCAGTATCCGTCCGGTCCACGCCGTCACAGGCCAGGATCTTTCCGTTGATCCGGAAGAGATCCTCGGCGTCCAGCGCGACGACGCGGAGGAGCAGGTCGGCAGATCCCGTCAGTCCGAAGCCCTCCAGGATCTCGGGGATGTCGGCCAGTTCCCGGGCCAGCGAGGCAAGCTTCTGCTGTTGCACATGCACTGTAATGAACGCTGTCAACGGGTAGCCGAGGGCAACAGGGTTGATCCGCCGTTCAAAGGACAGGAAGGCGTGCTTCTTTTCCAGTTGCGCCATGCGGGCCTGAACGGTGTTCCGGGACAGGCCCAGCTTCTGCGCGAGGGCCACCACAGTACCCCGGGGGTCCTTGGCCATGGCGGAGAGCAGCCGGGTATCAGTGCCATCCAAGGGTTGCATAATGCGCAAGATTAGCACGGCCTAGCCGTCCGTGACATGGCACGATGCTCAATTCCAGCCCTGACAGTTGTACCGCCTGCATCTTGTGAGTAGGGTCACAAATAACCCCGGCGAAGGAGCCGGGGCGTCGGTCTGCGGCTGCACCACAAGTGCAGCGAAGCCGACACAAACGAGCCGGAAGGGTGCGATCACCTGTGTTGACGGATAAGGCGGGCAAGGGAGCGCAAAGCGCCGCCCGGGGCCCTGGGCAAAGTGCACACAGTCCACTCAGGACTGGAGGCGATCTGCTCCAGCTGGTTTCACCGGAAGGGGAACGGATCAGCCACCCCGAATTCGATCTCTGGGTCAAAGACATCGGCGATGAGCACCTTGCCTCCCTGTTCGAGGACATGGTGGTTATCCGTCGCATTGACACGGAGGCCACCGCCCTGCAGCGGCAAGGAGAACTGGCTTTGTGGCCGCCGCTCCTGGGCCAGGAAGCCGCACAGATCGGCTCCAGCCGCTCCCTGCGGGACGACGACTTCGTGTTCCCCAGCTACCGGGAGAGCGGGGTTGCCTACATCCGGGGTGCCCGGGTCGAGGAAATTGTCAAAGTATGGCGCGGCAACGCGTCCTACAGTTGGGACCCCCAGCGCATCAACATGGCCACGCCCCAGATCATCATCGGATCCCAGAGCCTCCACGCCACGGGCTACGGCATGGGCATCCAGTTGGACGGTGCAAACACCGCTGTCCTGGCGTACTTTGGCGACGGCGCCACCAGCGAAGGTGACGTGAACGAGGCCATGGTCTTCGCCGCCAGCTTCCAGGCACCCGTGGTCTTCTTTTGCCAGAACAACCATTGGGCCATCTCGGAACCCGTGCGGGTGCAGTCCCAGGTCCAGCTGGCCGACCGGCCCAACGGGTTCGGCATCCCCAGCATGCGCGTTGACGGCAACGACGTCCTGGCCGTCATGGCCGCGACCCGCCTGGCGCTTGACCGGGCACGCAACGGCGGCGGCCCGACCTTCATAGAAGCCGTCACGTACAGGATGGGGCCGCACACCACGGCAGACGATCCCACCCGGTACCGGGATGCGAACGAACTCGAAGACTGGGCTGCGAAGGATCCGATTCTCAGGATCCGCAAGCTCCTGGAAGCCAAGGGGTTGCTGACCGAAGACCTGGAAGCAAAGGTCAAGGCTTCCGCCGATGCCGTGGCAGCCCAGTTGCGGTCAGGCTGCATCAACATGCCGGACCCGGAGCCCCTGGACGTCTTCAACCACGTGTACAGCACGCCCAATTCCTGGATCGAACGCCAAAAGGACCACTACGCGCGTTACCTGAACAGCTTCAATGAAACCGCCGAGGAAGGTGCACGCTGATGTCCAAGCTCACGTTTGCCCGGGCCATCAATGCAGGCCTCCGCAAGTCGCTGGAGAACGATCCCAAAGTGGTCCTGATCGGTGAGGACATCGGCGCTTTGGGCGGTGTCTTCCGCATCACCGACGGTCTGCAGAAGGATTTCGGCAAGCACCGGGTCATTGATTCCCCGCTGGCAGAATCGGGAATTGTCGGAACTGCCGTGGGTCTTGCCTATCGCGGCTACCGGCCGGTCTGCGAGATCCAGTTCGACGGGTTCGTGTATCCCGCTTTCGACCAGATCGTCAGCCAGGTCGCCAAGATGCACTACAGGACCCAGGGGCGGGTAAAGATGCCCATAACCATCCGCATCCCGTTCGGCGGCGGCATCGGCTCACCCGAACACCACTCCGAGTCCCCGGAGGCGTACTTCACGCACACCTCGGGGCTCCGCGTTGTGGCGGTCTCCAATCCCCAGGATGCCTACACCATGATCCAGCAGGCCATCGCCAGTGACGACCCGGTGCTGTATTTCGAACCCAAGCGCCGCTACCACGACAAGGGAGATGTGGACGAGTCCCTGGAGTTGTCCGCTGCCCTGCCGATGGACAAGGCGGCGGTGGTGAACCAGGGGACCGATGTCACGCTGGTGGCATACGGTCCGTTGGTCAAGACCGCCCGGGACGCGGCCCAGGCGGCGGCCGACGAAGGTGTGTCGGTGGAGGTCATCGACCTCCGCTCGCTGGCCCCCGTGGACTACCCCGCGGTGGAGGCATCAGTCCGCAAGACGGGCCGTTTGGTGATCACCCATGAAGCCGGCCAGTCCGGCGGGTTGGGCGCTGAAATCGCCGCCAGCATCACCGAGCGCTGCTTCAACTATCTGGAAGCTGCACCCGTCAGGATCACGGGCTTCGACGTGCCCTACCCGTACTCCAAGCTGGAAATGCACCATCTTCCTGACCTGGACAGGATCCTGGATGGTGTGGACCGCACCCTTGGCCGCCCCAACTCGCTGAGTGGACTGGAAGGATGACCGCCGCCATGATCAAGGAATTCAGGCTGCCGGACCTTGGTGAAGGCCTGACCGAGTCGGAGATCCTGAGTTGGAAGGTGGCGGTGGGGGATACCGTGACCCTGAACCAGGTGATCGCCGAGGTGGAAACGGCCAAGGCAGTGGTGGAACTGCCGTCTCCTTTTGCGGGCAAGGTCGCGGCGTTGCACGAACAGCCGGGGACAGTGGTGGAAGTCGGCAAGCCCATCGTCTCTTTTGAAGTGGACGACGCCGGGTCCTCCAACGGCGGCAGCCCTGCCGGCGGAGCAGCACCAGCAGCGGTCAGCGGGGCGGCAGACACCGGCGACCAATCCGCCGTCGTGGACCAGGAAGCTGAAGCAGCCCCGGCCCCGGTAACCCGGCCCGTGGGTGCCCCCGCGCAGCGCGAGCCGAACCTGGTGGGCTATGGCGCAGTGATCGAACAGGGCGGGCGGCCGACCCGCCGGGCGCGCGTCCTGGGAAAGGCCGGGGCAACGCTTCCCGGCCCCGAAGCGCAGGAGGCCGGGGTGGCCGGAACGCCGGCCGAACGGCCGCGCTCCACCCCGCCGGTACGCAAACTTGCCCGGGACCTGGGCATCGACCTTGCCTCGGTACCCGGCACCGGGCCCGGAGGCCTCATCACGAGGGAAGACGTCAGGAGTTTCACCGCCGACGCGCCGGAAACCGCTGGTGCAGGGCCGGCTCTGTCAGAAGGACGGGAAACCCGCATCCCCATCAAGGGGGTTCGGAAATTCACCGCGGCCGCCATGGTGGAGAGTGCCTTCACGGCACCACACGTCACGGAGTTCCTCACGATCGACGTCACCGCCGGCATGGACTTGCTGGCCCGGCTCAAGGGAAGCAAGACCTTCGAGGGCTTAAAGCTCACGCCGCTGACCCTTGCCGCGAAGGCTGTCCTGATCGCGCTGCGGAACAACCCCACCCTGAACTCCCGCTGGGACGGGGAACGGCAGGAGATCGTTCAATTCAACTACGTCAACCTCGGCATTGCGGCGGCCACGCCGCGGGGACTGACGGTGCCGAACATCAAGGACGCCGAACAGTTGCCGCTGCGGGAACTGGCCTCGGCCATTGCTGAACTGACCGACACTGCCCGCGCCGGAAAGACAACGCCGGCGGAGCTTTCCGGTGGCACCATCTCCATCACCAACATCGGTGTTTTTGGCATCGATGCCGGGACACCGATCCTGAACCCGGGCGAGGCCGCGATCCTGGCCCTCGGTTCGGTCAGGAAAGCCCCCTGGGTGGTGGATGACGAACTGGCGGTCCGGCAGGTCATGTCCCTGAGCCTGTCCTTTGACCACCGCCTGGTGGATGGCGAGCAAGGGTCCCGCTTCCTCGCCGATGTGGGCGCCATTCTCTCCGATCCCGGCATGGTCATGACCATGGTCTGAGCGGTTGGGCCTGGGCTGCCCACCGCGGTGGCAGCCCAGGCCCGGCTTTAGTCCTCGGTGGGGGTCGTCCTGTTGCTGTGCACTGTCCGCCACGTATGTTCCGGCTCGAAACCCAGGAGCCTTCGGGCCTTGTCGATGGACAGCATGGTTTCGTGCCGGCCCAGTTCCTTCGAAACCTCGACGCCGGGAAACACTTCCGCCGCCAGCCCGGCGCTGCTTCGGGTCATGACGGTGTCGGCGGCCGCGATGATGAAGGCCTCGAACCCTGGCAGGCCGTGCTGGAGGGCCAAGGCAACGGCCTGGGCGCCGTCCCTGGCATCGATGTAGCCCCACAGGTTCCACTTGCGGAGGGCCGGGTCGGCGTCGAAAGAGGGGAACGCATCGTAGTCCTCGGGATCCATGACGTTGGAGAACCGCAACGCCGTGATACTGAGGTCCGGGTCCCAGCGGGTGAGCTGGACAGCCATCTGCTCTTCAAGGTGCTTGACCAGGGAATATGTGCTTTCCGGCCGGGCGGCATACTCCTCATCGACCGGAATGTACGGCGGATCGATGTCGAAAGGAAGCCCGAGCACCGTCTCGCTGGAGGCGTATACCACCTTCTTGATCCCGGCCCGGCGGGCCGCCTGGAACACGTTGTAGGTGGAGAGCATGTTGTTGTGGAAGATCGCGGCGTCCGGCGCAAGGCCCGGTGCGGGTATTGCCGCCAAGTGGACCACCGCGTCGAGGCCGCTGTGCCGGTCGTCCAGGCCGAGGATCACATCTGCTGCCTGCCCATAGTCGCGAAGGTCTACGGTGACAAAGCCCGCGCCCCGCCGGCCGTCCCGGTCCAAGTTGAAAACGTGATGGCCATCCTGCGTCAACCGCCGGACCACGCTCCTGCCCAGTTTCCCGCTTCCGCCCGTCACGGCAATCTTCATGATGCGCTCCTTGATGTGGCTCTGACCCATGGCTTTTCCGTTGCAAAACTGCAGTGTGATCCAGCCTATGGGCGCCGGTACCGGGTTTCAGCCCTTGAACCTGGCCCTGTGAGTCCCAGGCATGTCAGTCCCCCCGGGGTGCTTGGCCAGCAACGCTGCCACGGCCATGTGTTCCAGGATCGGGCGGGCGGAGCTTGCAGCGATTCTGCGGCCGTGCTGCCGGACGGAATGCGGAGTGGAATTGATCAGGCCAAAAGCTGCGTGGGCGCGGACGCGGAGGTCGGCAGCCTCCGTCCCGGCATGGATGTGGCCCAGGACCTCCACCCACACTTCCACATAGGCGCGCTGAAGGGACCTGACCTCCGCCTGGTCCTGGTCGCTGAGGCTCCCAAAGTCGCGGTCCTGGACGCGAATGACCTCAGGATTCCTCAGCGCGAAGTCCACGTGGAAGGAAACGAGGTCCCGCAGTGCCTTTGACGAATCTCCCGCCTCAGCTGCGACGGTCCGCCCGCCGCTAAGCAAATCGCGGCTGACGCTCAACAGGAGCTCGCCCAACACTGCCCGCTTGCCGGAAAAATGCCGGTACACGGCAGGGCCGCTGACTCCTGCGGCAGCGCCAAGGTCCTCCAGGGAGACCTGGCTGTAGCCGTATTCGGCAAAAAGACCGGCCGCCGCGGACAACAGCGCGGCACGCCGTTCCTCCTTGGCCTGGCTGCGCTGGGTCGTGGCACTGCGACCGCCCTGGATATCGGCGCGGGTTCCGTTCACATCTGTGGGGGGAGCTCCGGTCATTCTTCCTCCTTGGCACACCCGCACTGTGCTGGACATCACAGTTAATCCAGACTAACCTAAATTTCAGTTATGGGGCACTAACCGAAATGGTTTGGCGGGTATCGGCAGGGCCGGGAATGGATCAGTGGTCGATGGAGACAATCGCCAGCGTGGCAGGAGCCAACACCGGTTCCTTTGAGGCCACCATGGAAAAGCAGCTTGCGCTCGTCCAGGAATTGAAGGAGCGGCTCGGCAAGGCGGCGCTGGGCGGTCCGGAAAAATCGAGGGAGCGGCACATCGCCCGCGGCAAGCTTCTACCCCGTGAACGCATCGATTACCTGCTGGACGAAGGCAGCCCCTTCCTGGAGATCGCACCCCTGGCAGCCTACGGAATGTACAACGATGACTCGCCCGGCGCTGGGGTAATTGCCGGCATCGGGCTCGTCCACGGCCGTCACGTCCTGGTCATATCGAACGATGCCACGGTCAAGGGCGGGACCTACTATCCCATGACCGTCAAAAAGCACCTCCGGGCCCAGGAAATCGCCTTGGAGAACAATCTTCCGTGCATCTACCTTGTGGACTCCGGTGGAGCGTTCCTGCCGAAGCAGGACGAGGTGTTTCCGGACAAGGAGCACTTCGGCCGCATCTTCTACAACCAGGCCAGGATGTCTGCGGCGAAGATCCCCCAGATTGCCTCCGTCATGGGCTCCTGCACGGCGGGCGGTGCATACGTCCCTGCCATGAGTGATGAGACCGTGATCGTCCGCAACCAGGGCACCATCTTCCTGGGTGGACCGCCCCTGGTGAAAGCCGCCATTGGCGAGATTGTCACGGCAGAGGAGCTGGGTGGCGGCGATGTCCACGCGAAGATCTCCGGCGTGGCGGACCACCTTGCGGAGAACGACCAGCATGCGCTGGAGATCGTCCGCGACATTGTGGCGACGTTACCCAAGCCGGCCCCGCCGGCCTGGGACGTGCTCGACGTCGTCCTGCCGCCCGTCGTCGATCCCGCGGGCATGTACGGTGTGGTTCCCACGGACGTCAATGCCCAGTACGACGTCCGGGAGGTCATCGCACGGATCGTTGACGGATCGCAGTTCCACGAGTTCAAGAAGGAATACGGCACCACACTGGTCACCGGCTTCGCGCACCTGCATGGACACCCGGTGGGCATCGTGGCCAACAACGGCGTGCTCTTCAGCGAATCCTCCCTCAAAGGGGCCCACTTCATCGAGCTCTGCGACCAGCGCGGCATCCCGCTGGTCTTCCTGCAGAACCTGTCCGGCTTCATGGTCGGCAAGGACTATGAACAGGGCGGCATCGCCAAGAACGGCGCCAAGATGGTCACTGCCGTGGCGACCGCGCGGGTCCCCAAACTCACGGTGGTCATTGGCGGCAGTTTTGGTGCGGGGAACTACTCCATGTGCGGCCGCGCCTACTCGCCGCGGTTCCTGTGGATGTGGCCGGCGGCCCGCATCTCGGTCATGGGCGGCAACCAGGCATCGAGTGTCCTGGCAACTGTGAAACGGGACCAGCTGGCCGCGGCAGGGGAGGACTGGTCCGCCGAAGACGAGGAAGCCTTCAAAGCACCGATCCGGCAGCAATACGAGGACCAGGGGAGCCCCTACTACTCAACAGCACGGTTGTGGGACGACGGAATCATCGATCCCGCGGACACCCGCCGCGTCCTGGGCATGGCCCTCGATGTCGTTTCCCGCCGGCAACTGCCCGCGACCTCCTTCGGCCTCTTCAGGATGTGACCATGACCGTGCCGGCAACCACAACAATCCCTTTGCAGCAATCCACCAGGCGGCCTTTCGCGACTGTCCTCGTGGCCAACCGCGGTGAGATAGCCTGCAGGGTCATCGCTACGCTGAAAGACCTCGGCATCCGTTCCGTCGCCGTCTATTCAGACGCGGACAAGCACGCCAAGCACGTGGCGCTCGCGGACACCGCAGTAGCGATCGGCGGAACAGCGCCCGGCGACAGCTACCTCAAAATCGAGGCGATCATCGACGCCTGCCGCCGGACAGGTGCCGAGGCCGTCCATCCCGGATATGGTTTCCTGTCCGAAAACGCTGACTTCGCCAGGGCCCTGGACAAGGCAGGGATCACGTTCATCGGTCCGGGTATTGAAGCGCTGGACATCATGGGCGACAAGATCCGCTCCAAGAACCACGTGATGGGCTACGGCGTGCCCTGTACCCCCGGAATCGCGAAGCCCGGCCTGACTGACGAGGACCTGATCGAAGCAGCCCCGGGCGTCGGATTCCCGCTCCTCATCAAGCCCTCAGCAGGAGGCGGGGGCAAGGGCATGCACGTCGTGGAGAACCCGGAAGACCTCCCCGCCACGGTGAAAACGGCCCGTCGCGTTGCCGCCGCCGCTTTCGGCGATGACACGCTCTTCCTGGAACGGCTGGTGCGCTCACCCCGGCACATCGAGGTCCAGATCCTGGCCGACAACCATGGAAACGTCATCCATCTCGGCGAGCGTGAGTGCTCACTCCAGCGCCGCCACCAAAAAGTCATCGAGGAAGCACCATCAGCGCTCTTCGCCTCGCTTCCTGACGGAGAAGCACGGCGGGCCGAAATTGGGCAGGCGGCCTGCAACGCCGCACGATCGGTGAACTACAGTGGCGCCGGAACTGTGGAATTCCTGGTCTCCGATGAACACCCCGACGAGTTCTTCTTCATGGAGATGAACACCCGCCTGCAAGTGGAACACCCTGTCACCGAAATGGTGACAGGCGTCGACCTCGTGGAATGGCAGGTGCGCATCGCGGCCGGTGAGGTGCTCACGCTGGCGCAGTCCGACGTCGTGCTTAATGGCCACGCGGTGGAGGCGCGCGTTTACGCGGAGGTGCCCGAACGGAATTTCATGCCCTCCATGGGACGGGTTGTCGCCCTCGACGAAGCAGGCGGCGGCGGCGACAACGTCCGGATCGATTCAGCGCTTCTGCCAGGCCTGCAGGTTACCGGGGACTACGACCCCATGCTCGCCAAGGTCATCGCCTGGGGCCCGGACCGGCGAACGGCCCTGGACACACTGGATGCCGCCCTGGCGGACTACACCCTGCTCGGGCTCGATACCAACGTGGAGTACCTGCGCCTGCTGGTCAACGACCCCGACGTCCGGGCCGGTCATCTGGACACGGGGCTGATCGAGCGCAAGCTGCAGGGCATGGCGTTCAGGCACGTCGGAGCTAACGAACTGACGGCGGCGGCGGTATTCCTGTGGTTGCAGCGGCAAGGTTTCAGGCATGCCGGAGACGCGTGGGCTGCGCCCGACTCTTGGCGCGTAGGGGCGCCGGCTGCATGGACAACGACGTTTGGCCTTCCCGACGGCAGCATGGCGACCGTCGCGGTGACTGACCAGCAGGACGGTTTGAGGGTAGTCGTCGACGGCGGACCGGACGTCAGGCAGGAGGCCGCACCCGTTGCGGTGACCTCCGTGGACGGAGGGCGGCTGGTCCTGGAGATCGACGGCGTTCCCGCCACCTTTGCCGTGGGCCAGGAAACCGGCGTCCTGCACCTGGGCAACGACGGGTGGTCCTGCCGCCTCGGGATCCTGGATCGCGCCGAACGCCTCAAGCGGATACTGGCCGGGATCGCACGCCAGGAAGGCGCAGCCGATCCCGAAGTGCGCTCGCCGATGCCGGGAACGGTGGTCTCCGTCTCCGTGGCGGACGGGGACCCCGTGGAAGAGGGCCAGGTACTGCTGGCCGTCGAAGCCATGAAGATGGAACACCAGTTGGCGGCGACCGTTGCGGGAACCGTTCGCCTGACCATCAAAACCGGCGACCTCGTCAAAGCCGACCAGGTCCTGGCCACCATTCACGTTGCAGACGCCACCACAGACAAGGAAGTCCAGCCATGAGCACGTTCGACCTTTCGGATGAATACCAGGACCTTAGCGACTCCGTCCGCGAATTCGCGGACGACGTTGTGGCTCCCGTATCAGCCAAGCACGACGAAGAGCACAGCTTCCCGTACGAGGTAGTGAAGCAGATGGGGGAGATGGGCCTGTTCGGATTGCCCTTCCCCGAGGAGTACGGAGGCATGGGCGGGGACTACTTCGCCCTCGCCCTGGCCCTGGAACAACTGGGCCGGGTGGACCAGTCCGTCGCCATCACCCTCGAAGCCGGTGTATCGCTGGGGGCCATGCCTGTCTACCGCTTCGGCACTGACGAGCAGAAACAACAGTGGCTTCCGCAGTTGGCGTCAGGCCAGGCGCTCGCAGGCTTCGGACTGACCGAGAGGGAAGCAGGCTCGGACGCCGGTGGTACCAAGACCCACGCCCATGTGGAAGATGGCGAATGGGTCATCAACGGCAACAAGGAGTTCATCACCAACTCCGGCACGGACATCACCAGGCTGGTAACGGTCACGGCGGTCACCGGAAAGGAAGAACGCCCGGACGGGACCGTTAAGAAGGAGATCTCCACCATCCTGGTTCCCACGGACACCGCCGGTTTCAAGGCGGAGAAGCCGTACAACAAGGTGGGCTGGAACGCCTCCGACACCCATCCGCTGACACTGGACAACGTCCGCGTCCCGGAAGCCAACCTGCTGGGTGAGCGCGGCCGCGGCTACGCCAACTTCCTCTCCATTTTGGACGAGGGCCGCATCGCCATTGCCGCGCTTGCTACCGGGGCAGCCCAGGGCTGCGTGGACCTCTCGGTGAAGTATGCCAAGGAACGCAGCGCGTTCGGGCAGAACATCGCCAAGTACCAGGCCATCCAGTTCAAGATCGCGCGCATGCAGGCCCGGGCCCACACCGCACGCCTTGCCTACTACGACGCTGCCGCCCGGATGCTGGCGGGCAAGCCGTTCAAGACCGAAGCGGCCATCGCTAAGATGGTCGCAGGCGAGGCAGCCATGGACAACGCGCGGGATGCCACCCAGGTATTTGGCGGCTATGGCTTCATCAACGAATTCACCGTGGCCCGGCATTACCGGGACTCCAAGATCCTTGAGGTCGGGGAGGGCACCACGGAGGTCCAGCTGATGCTCATCGCCCGCGAGTTGGGTCTGTAACCGCAGGGGAAGGATCACCGATGATTGACAAGGTTGTTGCCAGCGCCGCGGAAGCGGTGAAGGACATCCCGGACGGTGCCTCGCTCGCCGTGGGTGGGTTCGGCTTATGCGGCATACCGGTCTCCCTGATAAATGCCCTTCACAGCCAAGGCACCACGGACCTGGAAACCGTGAGCAACAACTGCGGCGTGGACGACTGGGGCCTCGGGATTCTCCTCAAGGATGGCCGCATCCGCCGCACCATCAGCTCCTACGTGGGCGAGAACAAGGAATTCGCCCGTCAGTACCTCGCCGGGGAACTTGAAGTGGTCCTCACCCCGCAAGGAACACTTGCCGAAAAGCTGCGCGCCGGCGGCGCTGGAATTCCCGCCTTTTACACCAAAGCCGGCGTGGGGACCCAGGTCTCCGAAGGCGGACTTCCGCAAAAGTACGACGCCGACGGGAACGTTGCGCTGGCCTCTGCGCCGAAGGAGGTACGCACGTTCAATGAGGCGGACTATGTGCTTGAGGAGGCGCTCACTCCCGACTTTGGCCTGGTCCACGCCTGGAAGGGGGACCGGCATGGGAACCTCGTTTTCCATGCGGCGGCCATGAATTTCAACCCGTTGTGCGCCGCTGCAGCCAGAACCACCATCGCCGAAGTCGAGGAGCTGGTGGAACCGGGTGAGCTTGACCCGGAGCACATCCATACGCCGGGCATCTTCGTCCACCGGGTGGTGCTGGCGCCGTCCGCGGAGAAACGGATCGAGAAACGGACGGTGTCACTCCCGGGTGCGGGGGAGCAACAGGCGGGAGGAGCCTAGCCATGGAATCGAACACCTATCATGACGTGCCGCCCCGTCCGGAAGCCGTGCGGCACGAATACCGGCGTGCCGACGTCGAACATCACGAAGCCAAGGGCTGGACCCGCAACGAACTGGCCGCCCGCGTAGCCAGGGAACTGGTCAACGGCCAGTATGTGAACCTCGGTATCGGAATGCCCACGCTCATCCCCAATTACATCCCGGACGGTGTGGAGGTGATCCTGCACTCGGAGAACGGGATCCTGGGTGTCGGCCCATATCCGGCCGAGGACAAGGTGGATCCTGACCTCATTAACGCCGGGAAGGAGACTGTCACCACCAACGCCGGTGCTGCTTTTTTCGACTCCGCGACATCTTTCGGAATGATCCGCGGCGGCCATGTGGATGTCGCTGTCTTGGGCGCCATGGAAGTAGCGGCCAATGGAGACCTGGCCAACTGGATGGTCCCGGGCAAGATGGTCAAGGGTATGGGCGGGGCCATGGATCTGGTGTTCGGTGCCAAGAAGGTGATCGTCATGATGGAGCACGTGGACCGCAACGGACGGCCCAAGATTGTCAGGGAGTGTTCACTGCCCTTGACCGGGAAGGGATGCGTGGACCGCATCATTACGGACCTCGCGGTGATCGACGTCGTCAAGGACCAGGGCGAACCGCGGTTGGTGCTCCGTGAGTTGGCGCCGAACGTGACCCTGGAGGATGTCTTGGCTGCCACGGGTGCTGAGTTGTTCGAAGAAGACCAGGAACTGACTGTATGAGCCGGGTTGTGGAGCAACGGGGGCTGTATTACGACGAACTGGAAGAAGGCGTGGTGTACGCCCACAAGCCGGGCAGGACGGTGACTGAGACTGACAACGTCCTGTTCACCACCCTCACCATGAATTCGCAGGCGCTGCATCTGGATGCGGCCTGGAGCGCGGGGCAGCCTTTTGGCCAGCGGCTCATGAACTCGATGTTCACTCTCTCCACCATGGTGGGCCAGTCAGTGACCCAGCTGACCCAGGGCACCATCGTGGCTCAGTTGGGGCTCACGGATGTCACGTTCCCGCATCCGCTCTTTCACGGCGATACGCTGTACACGGAAACGGTGATCACCGGCAAGCGGCTATCGTCCTCGCGTCCCGGGCAGGGGCTGGTGACCATGCAGCACACGGGACGCAACCAGAACGGCGAGGTGGTGGCACTGGCCACCAGGACCTGCCTGATGTGGACCAAGGAAGCGCACAACGCCCAATCGTCCGATACCGCACAGTAGAACGCGCAGCAGCAAGGAAGTCCATGCCCTCTCCCGACGTCTTTCCCTTCACCATGGGCCCTGCCCTCCTGTTTTGCCCGGCAGACCGTCCCGAGCGCTTCGGCAAGGCCGCTGACCGTGCCGACGCCGTCATCCTGGATCTCGAAGACGCCGTGGCCCCGGCTGGGAAGGAGCTGGCACGCCGGGCGATCGTTGAGCAACTGGCGGATGCCGGCGCCCACTTGGATCCGGACACCACCATCGTCCGCGTGAACCCGGTGGGCACGGAGGATTTCCGGCTGGACCTTGAGTGCCTGGCGGAAACTCCCTACCGGACCGTCATGCTGGCCAAGGCGGAGGGTGCTGCGCAGCTGAAGGCCCTGGATGGCTATCGCGTGATCGCTCTCTGCGAAACGGCCGTCGGCGTCGTCAACGCGGTGTCCATCGCCGCCGAGCCGAACGTCGTGGCGTTGATGTGGGGAGCGGAGGACTTGCTCGCGTCCTTGGGCGGCCTTTCCAGCAGGAACGACGACGGCGGCTACCGTGCCGTGGCGCTCCACTCGCGGTCCGCTGTGCTGCTTGCCGCGAAGGCCGCAGGCAAGGAAGCCATTGACGCAGTGTACGTAAACATCCCGGATCTTGAGGGGCTCGGTGCAGAGTCCCGGGACGCCGTGGCCAGCGGATTCGGAGCAAAGGCCTGCATCCATCCTTCGCAGGTGGCTGCCGTACGGGAAGCCTACGCACCCACCCCACAGGCCGTTACCGCGGCGACGGAGTTGTTGGAGGCCGCATCAACTGCCGGCACCGGAGTCTTCCAGTACAAGGGGAAAATGATCGACGGCCCCATTCTCAAGCACGCCCAGTCAGTCCTCCGCCGCGCCCGTTAACCACCCGCGAGATGGCATTTGATGCCAATGCTTTGAGCAAACATTGTCATCAAATGCCATCTCGGCGGGGTTTTTGGGGTGCTAGGCGCGCACGGGCGCCGCAAGTTCCGTGAGAGGAACCGCGGCAGGGCGCGGGGCGGTGCTCGTGATGGCCACGGCCTGTCCGGTCTTGGCGCTTTCCAGAACGGATTCCATGACCTCCAAGGCGTGGAAGGCAAGTTCCCCACCGGCCCTCGGCTCCTGCCCTGGGGGTGTGGCGGCAAGGTCGGCAATTCCGAATCCACGGCCTGAATCCACGTAGCCGGCTGAGACGGGCAGTGTCTCCCAATCGGCTGCTCCCAGGGCAAACAGCTGCACGTTCCCGTCGAAGTGGTTGGGATCCGGCACCACCAGTGAGCCCTTCTCACCATGGATTTCGATGTTGGGGCTCTTGGTCTGGACCGCATCGAAGCTCATGAACAGCGTGGACAGCGCACCCGAGGCATGCACCAGCACGCCGGTGACGTGGGAGTCGATGTCCACCGGAACTTTTTGGCCCTCGCGGGGGCCGGAACCGATGGTCCGTTCATTCCGGGTGTGGCTCGCTGCGCCCACCACCGAAACCACCGGCCCCAGCAGGGTCACGAGGGCTGATACGTAGTAGGGTCCCATATCCAGCAGTGGTCCGCCTCCGGGCTGGTAATAAAAGTCCGGGTTCGGATGCCAGCGTTCATGCCCGGGAGTGGCCATGGTGGCGGTGGCCGAGATCGGTGCTCCGATCAAGCCGTCGTCGATCGCCTTGCGGGCGGTCTGGATACCCGTCCCCAGCACGGTGTCCGGTGCGCAGCCCACGGTCACACCCGCAGCCTTCGCGGCTGCAAGCACCTGCCGTGCCTCCTCGGTGGTGGCAGCCAGTGGCTTCTCTCCGTACACCGCCTTGCCTTCGCCGATGGCTCTGAGCGCGATTTCGGCGTGTGCCGCCGGGATGGTGAGGTTGAGGACCAGATCGACGTCGCCGGCGGCCAGCAACTCGTCCACGGTCACAGCACGGACGCCTTCATAGGAGTCCGCGACCGCCTGCGCACGCGCGTGGTCGAGGTCGGCAACAGCCACCAGGTTGACCGACTCCAGGCGGCGGAAGTTGGTGAGGTACTGCTCCACGATCTTGCCGCAGCCGATGATTCCGACATTCATGCGCCGGGTTGTGTTCAGCGGGTTGCCCACAGCATGCCCCTTTCAATGATGGTGCGGACATTGGAGTCCTCCAGGACTTCCACACGATGGCCGGGCGTGCAGACGAAGATCCTGCCTTTGCCCCACTGCCGGGTCCAGATGGCAGGCGACGTGACTTCCCGGTTCCAGGGGTCCCATTCGCGCACCTTCTGCGTGGTGGTGGCCAGGACGTCGATGTAGTCGTCGGCGAGGACCCAGTACTGTTCGGTGACCAGGTCGAAGTCCTCCAGGCCTGCGGTGATGGGGTGGTCCGCGGCGGCGGGAAGCATGTTCACGGTGTAGGGGACGTAGTTGTCCGACTGCTCACCGATCAGTTCATCCGGGTGTTTGCCCGGGTGGCAAGCGAACTGGCCGCCGATCAGGTGAAGGTAATCGGAGTTGTTGCGGTACGAATCGGCGATGCCGCCGTGCCAGCCGGCCAACCCGGTGCCGTTCTCCACGGCTGTCCGCAGCCCTGCGAATTCGTCCTTCTCGATGGTGGACATCGTCATGCACTGCACGATCAGGTCAACCGTGGCCATGTAGTCGGGATCGGCGTAGATCTTGGGGGACTCTTCGACCCGTACCTCGAACCCCTGGGCTTTGAGGTACGGGATGAAGAGTTCGGTGGCTTCCACCGGCTGGTGTCCGTCCCAGCCGCCGCGCACCACCAGCGCGCTCTTGTTGTTGGTTGTCATGGTTTCCTTCGTTTCGGGGCGTATCCGTCAAGGGGTTTTATCGTGTGGCGAAAGCGGCGTCGAACGCAGCGGCCGGTGGCTGGATGGAGGCGAGGTTGCGGACCATGGCAAGGGCCTCCGGGGCGCCCACCAGGCGGTCCATGCCTGCGTCTTCCCATTCGATGCTTGTGGGTCCGTCGTAGCCGATGGCGTTGAGCGTGCGGAAGATGGGTTCCCACACCACGTCGCCGTGGCCCGCGGTGACAAAGTCCCAGCCGCGCCGAGGATCGGCCCACGGCAAGTGGGAGCCAAGGCGGCCGTTGCGACCGTTGAGTTGACGGACCGATTCCTTCACATGGACGTGGAAAATCCTGTCCGCGAAGTCCTGAAGGAACATCACGGGGTCCAGGTCCTGCCAGATGAAGTGTGAGGGGTCGAAGTTCAACCCGAAGCCCTCACGGTGGCCGATGGCTTCCAGGGTGCGCTTGGCAGTCCAGTAGTCGTAGGCGATCTCGGACGGGTGGACCTCCAAGGCGAAACGGACGCCCACCTGGTCAAAGACATCCATGATCGGGTTCCAGCGGTCGGCGAAGTCCTGGTAGCCCCGCTCGATCATGTCCTCCGAAGCCGGGGGGAACATGGCCACGCACTTCCAGATGGAGGAGCCCGTAAAGCCTGTCACCGTCTTGACCCCCAGGCGGGCAGCGGCGCGGGCGGTGGTTTTCATGGCCTCGGCCGCCCGCTCCCGGACTCCTTCAGCCTTGCCGTCGCCCCAGACCTCGGGGGACAGGATGTCACGGTGCCGTTCATCGATGGGGTCATCGCACACCGCTTGGCCGGTGAGATGGTTGGCAATGGCTTGGACGGACAGCTGGTGCTTCTCGAGGATGTCGAGCTTGCCCTGGAGGTAGGCGTCGTCTTCCACGACGCGCTGGGGATCCAGGTGATCGCCCCAACAAGCGATTTCCAATCCGTCGAAACCCCATTCGCCGGCCAGGCGGGCCACCTCCTCGAAGGGGAGGTCGGCCCATTGGCCGGTAAAGAGGGTGATGGGTCGGCTCATGGTGTCTCCTTCTCGACGGTCTGCCAACGGCTGGCGTTGCCGGCGCTTGCTTCGACGGCGGCCAGCACCTTCTGGACCTGCAACGCATCAGCGAACGACGGCGAGGGCTGCTCGCCAGCGTGTATGGCATTCACAAGGTCCACCACCTGATGGGTGAATCCGTGCTCATAGCCCAGCCCGTGCCCCGTAGGCCACCAGTTGGCGGTGTAGGGGTGGGACGGTTCGGTGACCATGATCTTGCGGAACCCGGCGTCCGGCTCCAGGGAAGCGTCGTAGAACTGGAGGGAGTTCATGTCCTCGAAATCGAACGCCAGGGAGCCCTTGGTGCCGTTGAGTTCCAGGCGCATTGCATTCTTGCGGCCCAGGGCGAACCTGGTTGCTTCGAAGATGCCGATCGGGCCCGTGGCGTCCCCACCGGAGGTGCCGTCCGCCTGTTGGTCCGTGCCGGCGTCGTGGTTTCCGCTGAAGCGCGCGGTGAACAAAGCGGCATCATCCACAGTTACCGGGCCCTTGGGACCATCCGAACCCCCGTGGCCGCCCAGTCCCACGAAGTCGCCGGCCAGGGGACGCTCGGTGACGAACGTCTCCAACAGCGCAGAGACACCCGTGATGGTCCGTCCGGTGATCCACTGGGCAGCATCGATGCTGTGCGCGCCGATGTCACCCAGGGAACCTGACCCGGACTTCGACTTGTCCAAGCGCCACGTCAATGGTGCGTCTGCGTCGGAAAGCCAGTCCTGGAGGTATTGGGCCCGCACGTGGCGGATGTCGCCCAGCCGCCCATCCTCCACCATGCGCTTGGCCAACGCCAGCGCAGGGGTGCGCCGGTAGCTGAAGCCGCACATGGACAGTACGCCACGCTCCGCTGCGGCCTCCGCCACGGCAGTCATCTTCTCCGCCTCCTCCACGGAGTTGGCGAGGGGTTTCTCGCAGAGTACGTGCTTGCCGGCTTCGAGGGCGGCGATGGCGATGTCGGCGTGGGTGTTGCCAGGGGTGCAGATGTCGATCAGGTCGATGTCGTCCCGTTCGACCAGTGCGCGCCAGTCCGTTTCCACGGAGTCCCACCCGTACTTGGCGGCAGCAGCCCGGACCCCTTCCTCGTTGCGGCCGGCAACCGCGGTCAACTGCGGAGCGAGAGGCAAGTCGAAGAACCGTGGTGCGGTCCGCCAGGCGTGGGAGTGCGCAGCCCCCATGAACGCATAGCCCACCATGCCTACGCGGAGTGGTTTCTGTTCCGTCATCTGTGATTCCTTTCTACTTGCTGAATCCGGCGGTCAAGCCGCTGAGCAGTTGGCGGCGTCCTACCACGTACAGGACCAGGATGGGCAGGGTGCTCAGGACCACCGAGGCCAGGACGGCCGGTATGTTGACGCTGTACTCACCTTGGAAGGACCACAGGGCCAAGGGGAGGACGCGGAGGTCGGGACTTTGGGTCAAGACCAGCGGCAACAGGAATCCGTTCCACACGTGCAGGCCGTTGTAGATGGACACCGTGACGATTGCCGGCCGGGTGAGAGGCAGGGCAAGGCGCCACATGGTTTGCCATTCACTGCACCCGTCCAGCCGCATGGATTCGAAGAGTTCGTTGGGTACGTCCCGGATGAAGTTGGACAGGATCAGCACCGTCAGCGGGATGGCGAAGGCGATGGATGGAAGCATGATCGCCAGCAGGCTGTCGTACAGGTTCAGGCGGATGATCATCAGGTAGATGGGAATGATCGTTGCCTGCAACGGAATGGCGAGCCCCATCAGGAACATGCCGTTGACCAGCTTGAGGAACCTGCCTCCGCCGCGGACAATCGCGAAGGCTGCCATGAACGAGATCAGGACGGTAGGGACCACTGCCCCCAACGTGACCATGACGCTGTTCATGAAGTAGGCGGCAAAGTTCGACTCGAGCACCAACTGGTAGTTCTCAAGGGTGGGCGCCAGAGGCGGTGCCAGGGGGTTCTGGCCAAAGTAGCCTTCGGAGGTCTTCAGGCTGGTGATGACGATGTAGTAGACCGGAATGATGATCACGGCTAACCAGATCCATCCACCCAGGCCACCCGGTATGTTGAGGCGGCGCAGGCGCGTGCCCAGGCCTTGACGCTGTGCCGGGGGCTTGCTTGCAGCTCCCGTCCTGGGGGTCTCCTGCTGGTTTGTCAGTACGGTGCTCACCCTACATTCCTTCCAATTGGCTGCCCTGCTTGTCCTTGCCTCCAAGGCGCTGGAGGAACAAGGCCAGGACAAGGCCGATGACCACCAGAATGACCGCGATGACACTGGCCGGCCCCATGAGGTTGGCCCGGAAGCCACGCAGGTACATGTCCAGGGCGAGGATCCGGGTAAAGTTGCCCGGCCCTCCGCCGGTCAGGACGAAGATGAGGTCGAAGTAGGTCAGCGATCCCACGACCATCAGCGTGGAGGAAGTGATGATGGTGTATTTCAACTGCGGGAGCGTGATGTGGAAGAACTGCTTGATGGTTCCCGCCCCATCGATCTGTGCTGCTTCATACAGGGACTTGGGAATCTGCCGGACCCCACCTTGGTAGATGAGCGTATGGAACGGAACGAACTGCCAGGCAATCACGAAGATCACCAAACCCAGGGCCAGCTGGGGAACCCCCAGCCAGTCCTGTGCCAGGAAGGGCAGGCCGAGGCCCATGGCCAGGCCGAAGTTCGGATCAAGGAGGGCCTTGTATGCGATCGCAACGGCAGCCGATGACAACAGGAGCGGCAGGAAGTAAAGGACGGCCAGTGCTGCCCGGTACTTCTGGCTCCCGGCGGTGAAAACGCCCAGCAACAGGCTGATCGGAGTCTGCACCAACCAGGACATGATCATGATCAGGAAGGTCAGCCCCAGGGCGTTGTACAACTCGGGGTCGCCAAGAACCGAGATCCAGTTGTCCGTTCCTGCTGCTCCGATGGCTCCAATGCCGTCCCAGTTGGCAAAGCTCAACAGCAGGACTCCCACCAGGGGGACGACGGCGAAGATCACGAAGAACAGCAGTGCCGGGACGGTCAGCCAGGCCAAGGAGGAACGGCCCGGTGTGGCTTTGGTGGTCTGGCGCGGAGGAGCGGCGGGCCGCGCTTGCGTTGCGGCGCTCATTTGCCCAGGGTTGCGTTCATGTTCTGGGCGAACTGTTGCGGCGTGATCGACTTCAGGAAAAGCTGGTCGATGTTGTTCAGGAGCGCCTCGGCCGCAGTGGGGCTCAGGGCCTGGTCCCACGACTGCTGGAACGTCGGTGCGTTCTTGGCGAGGTCGTAGACAAAGGTCAGGAAGTCCTTGTCCGGGGAGGAGTCCAGCTTGTCTTCGATGCCGTTGACGATCGGCACGGATCCGGAATTGATGTAGGCATCGATGACGGTATCGGTGAGGATGCCGTCCTTGAAGAACTTCTTGGCCGTTTCCTTCTCCTTGTCACTGGCCTTGGAGGAGATGGACATGTACTGGGCGGGGTTTCCCACGCCGCTCTTCGGATCGCCCTTGCCTCCGGCAACGGTCGGGAACTGCACGAACCCGAGCTTGCCGTCCTGGACAAAGTTCTGTCCCTCCTTCTTCATGGCGCCATAGGTCCAGGACCCATGGAGCATCATGGCGGCCTTGCCGGTGAACAGCAGGGCCTGGTCGGCCTTGGAATCGGCGGTGATGGAGGAGAAACCCTTGATGAACCCATCTGCGGAGACAAGTTCCTGGATCTTGGTTCCGGTCTCAATGACGGCGGGATGCATCCAGGCGTCCGGCTTGCCCTCGAAGATGGCATTGAAGACTTCGGCCCCGCCGATGCGGTCCAGGAGATACTCAAGCCACATCATGGAGGTCCACCGTGATTGTCCACCGAGGGAGAACGGCGCCACACCCATGTCGTTGAAGGTTTTCACCAGCGACATGATGTCGTCCCAGGTCTTGGGCGGCTGGACCCCGGCCTTATCGAAGAGTTCCTTGTTGTAGAACAACACGATCGGAGCGACGTACTGGTTGGGCAGCGCATAAATCTTGCCGTTGACCGTAGCTGCTCCGAAGGACGACGGGAAGAACTTGTTCTTCAGGTCGGGGTTCTCGTTGAACCAGGCCGTGAGGTCTTCCACCTGGTTGGCTTCGGCATAAGTTTTCAATCCGCCACCGCCCCAGCCGTACACGATGGTGGGAGCCTGTCCGGCGCCGATCGCGGTCTTGATCTTGGTCTTGTAGGCATCGTTCTGGAAGTACGTGACCGTGATCTTGTGGTCGGGGTTCGCGGAGCCGAAGGCATCGACCGCCTTCTGCATGGTGGTCTGGTTCGGCTCACCGGTCAGGAACCACATGCTGGCACCACCGCCCGCGCCGCCACCTCCCGGCCCGGACGTGCCGCACGCCGTGGTGGCCACGGCTGCGAAGGGAGTCAGGGCAGCAAGGGCCAGGAAGGAACGCCGGGAGGACTGGAATTGCTTCATTGCTTCTCCATGGGTAATCGCATGAACAGAGTGCGAGAGCAAAGAATTTCGAAAAATTTCGCTCCGGTGATTTAGGTCACGGTATAAACTAAAGCCCATTCCGGGATGCGTCAAGCCTCCAACTGACACAAGCGGCACCGCCACTTGCCAAAGCAAATGGCATCGCCGCATGATGAGTGAACAGAAATATTTCGAAAGTGGGGGCCATGACAACAGAAACCCGCCCGTCAAAGTTGACGCTGGCTGCGGTAGCCAAGGAGGCAGGCGTCTCCACGCCGACCGTCTCCAAAGTGGTCAACGGGCGTGAGGACGTGGCGGAGGCAACCCGCACCCGGGTCCTTGCCGCACTGGAGAAGACCGGCTACAGGTCACCGCTGCAGAGAAGAAGCCTGCCGGCGGCCAAAACGGTAGAGGCAGTCTTCGACTCGCTCAACTCCGCTTACGCCGTCGAAGTCCTCAATGGCGTGCTGGAGCAGGCGTCCCTGGCCGATATCGAAGTGATTCTTTCTGTGACCAGCCGGCAGGCCGGCTCGCCACCAAGCCCCGAAGAGCGGGCGCAGCGCATGATCGACGAAGGCCGCAGCGGCATGATCGTGGTGACATCTGCGTTCGATTCGGCCCAACTCAAAGCCTTCCAGCGGCGCAGTATCCCGATAGTGGTCATCGACCCCCTCAACCCTCCCGCCCTGGACGTGTTCAGCGTCGGCGCCAGTAACTGGGCAGGCGGGAAGGCTGCCGCCACACACCTGCTGGAACTGGGTCACCGGCGCATTGCCTACATCGGCGGTCCTTCCACCGCCGAGTGCAGCCAGGCCCGGCTCCACGGATACATGGCTGCGCTCATGGCGGAAGGCATCACCGTGGACCACGAATACATATCGGCTGGAGCCTTCCGTCCGGAAAACGGCGTCAGTGCCATGAAGGCGTTGCTGGGGCTGGAAGACCCGCCCACGGCGATCTTTGCCGCCAGCGACAGTATTGCGCTGGGAGTCCTCGCCGAAGCGCGCAGGCAGAACATCCGAATACCGGAGGAGATGAGCCTGGTCGGCTTTGACGGCACGCACCAGGCTGCGGAATCCGTCCCGCCCCTGACGTCGGTTTCCCAGCCCCTCCAGGAGATGGGGCGTTCGGCGCTCAGCTTCATCCTGCGCCAGGTCCGCGGCGAGGAACTGGATTCCCGGCGCGTGGAGTTGGCTACGCACCTTGTGGTCCGGGAATCGACCGCAGCTCCGCGCAGCGGGCAGCTCGGAGCAGGCTGGCGCCGCGGCTGAAAATGCTGCTGTCTCCGTCATGATCGGTGTGCACCGGCCACTCATGGGTGGTGAGCGGTCCGCGCCTGGCCAGAAATGACCAACAGCGGGCTGTGAACAGTCCGGTGGATGGTCTCATCCCGCGTACGGTTGCGCGGGAACGCCAGGGAAGGAGAACCAGGTGCCTGATCCGCAGAACCAGGGGTCCGCGAAGCTGCCGCCCCACAGATACCGCTTGAACGTGCCCCGGGCAGATGAAGCTGTGGTGGCGTGGATGGAGTTGCAGGACAACCAATCGCTGTCCATGCGGACGCTGATCCGGGAGAGCATCGAGCGGCACGGGTACGTGGACATCGTGAACAGGCCCGTGGTGCAGCTTCCGGTCCGTGCCGAGGTGGAGGGCCCTTCTGCGCCCAACGCCAAACCCGCGGAACCGCCGTCGCCCGGACCGCAGGAAGCGCCCGGCGGGGAGGTCGATGTCAACGAACTTTTCACCCGCCTGCGTCGATGACCCGCTGCGCCACCTCCGCACACAGATCGAAAGGATGATGCATGACCATTTCAACAAACCTCACCGGAGGCATCGACGTCGGAAACGGCTACGTCAAGGGACTGATCCGCGGCACCCTCGCAACCGGCCCGGCGGAAGCCGACGTGATCGACCTTCCCAGTGGGGTGGCGCTGGTCACCCGCTCCAATGCGCTTCCGACGCCGGACCGCGAAGCTCCGGCGCGCATGGCAGGCGACTTCTGCAATGAACTGGACGTGAGCTTTTCCTCTCCGCTGATCGGGGACCAGTACCGCAGGTTGTTCGGAGTCAGGGCCCTGAGCGCGCCCGGGGCTTTCGAAGAGTTCGACGTCATAGGCCACAGGAGCAAAGCCGAACAGGAATTAAGCAAGATCCTGGTCATGGGTGCTTTTGCCGCCAAAGCCCTGCAGGACCACGTCCGCGACAACGGATCCCTTCCGCCGGCGGATGAAGCCTTGAGCGTCCGCGCCCGGGTGGCACTCGCCTTGCCCATCAATGAGTACCTCTCGCACCGGACCAGCTACGCCGGTGAATTCATGAACGGCGTCCACACCGCCACCATCCACAACTTCGAAACCCCGGTGACCGTGAAGCTTCGGTTCATGGATGTCCAGGTCATCCCCGAGGGTGCATCCGCGCAGTATGCCATCACCGCGCAAGGCGCACCCCTGATGGATGCCATGCTGTCCGATGTCAGGAGGAGGGGGCTGGCCCTGGAAGGGATCACCTCCAGCGACGTCCTGGCTGCCCAGCACACGATCGGCATCGACGTCGGCGAGGGCACCGTCAATTTCCCGGTGTTCACTGCGGGCCAGTTCAACGCCGATGCCTCAACGACCTTCAAGAAAGGCTATGGCACCGTCCTGACCGATGCCCTGAAGGCCATGCGGGACCGTGGTTTCCAGTCCGGATTTACTTCCCGGAAGCAGCTCTCCGAATACCTGCACGCAGGACCGTCGCCCCTGAAGCGCAACTTTTACGAGCGGGTCATGGGGTTCGTGGACGAGGAAACGATGTTCTTCGCCAAGGAAGTCGCCGAGCAATTTGGCCGTGTTCTTGCCGTTGTCGGTGCCACCACGGAGGTGGCGTACGTCTACGGCGGTGGTGCAGGTGCCGGCGCCGTGAAGGACTACTTGTACAGCGCACTTCTCGCCAAAGCGGCCGAGATGAACAGCGAGGACTCGTTCCCCACCCTCTACTTGGATTCCAGCTATTCGCGGCACCTGAACCGCGAGGGCCTGTACATTGCCGCAGAATCCGTGGAACGCAAGGCGCATGTGACGGCATCCGCCGCGGCTCCCGGAAAACGGAGCAGCACCAAGCGGGCCGCTGCCGGGGAAAATCCGGAGTTGGCTGCCGCGGCCCTGTAGGCCGTCTGCCGGCTACAGCAAGCGCCGCCGACGCGACGTCAGGGACAACGGCGGCACGGCGTCGTACAAGGGAACGCGAACCCAGCGGTTACCGGTCTCCCGGAACTCTGCGCGGCTGGCGAACCGGTAAAGATAGCTGCGCGCACGCACCCAACGGGGCTTGTCGCCGTCGAACGGGTCATGGCGGAGCAGCCGCAGCGTTGGCGGGTCCGCCTGCAGGAGTTTGTTGAGGAACGCGTAGAACCAGTCCTCGTGGACGGTCCTCAGGGGCAGGAACCACATCAGCCAGTCGAGGCGGAGGTGGTACGGTGCCCACTGGCTGGGCACACGCCGGGGATCGCCGGGTTTGCCCTTGAAGCCGTACTCCAGCCAGCTCTCATCCGGCGCATCGGGGTCCTTGGCCATGGTGCCCTCCACCACGATCTCGATCCGCTGCTTGGTCACCGTCCCGAAGGCCCCATAGGCATTCACCAGCCGCCACTTGTTGAAGCTGGCGTTCATGAGCTGCTGTCGCGAGAAGAGGTTCAGCAAGGGGCGGTAGCTGAGAACCAGCAGCAGCACGGTAACGGCCAGTACGACGCCGGTCCACCACACCGGGGACTCCGCACCCGGGTGCCAATCCAGCGGGATCACAGGAAACACTGCGTGCGCCACGGGGTCGCTGACTGCAGCGAAGGCGAGAACGATGGCGGCCCAGTTGAGCCAGGCAAAATTCCCGGTGGCCACCAGCCACAGCTGGGTCACAATGATGATCGCCGCGGCGGAGGCGGCCAACGGCTGGGGAGCGAACAGGAAGAAGGGAACCACCAGTTGAGCGAAGTGGTTGCCGATGACTTCCACCTTGTGGAGGGGGCGGGGAAGGAGATGGGCCTGACGGCTCAGGGGGCCGGGCATGGGTTGTGTCTCGTGGTGGTAGAACATGGCCGTCATGTCCCTCCACTCCCGGCCGCCGCGGATCTTGATCATTCCTGCTCCGAACTCCAGCCTGAAGACCAGCCACACAATAAGGATCAGGATGGTGGCAGGGGGAGCGGTTCGGTCGGAGCCAAGGAACGCCACGGTGAACCCAGCTTCGAGCAGGAGGGACTCCCACCCGAAGCCGTAGAAGGTCTGGCCGACATTCACGATCGACATGTAGAGGATCCACAGCGCCAGGAAAGCGAGCATGGGTACCCAGGGCGGCCCGGTTTGGGGCAGGCCAAAAACCAGCAGCAAGGACACCGTGATGCCCGCCCAGCAGACTGCCCGGAGCAGGGAATCGGAGTAGCGCCACAGGAACACACTGGGCCGACCCAACCGGCGGGCGAGGTCCAGGAACCCGGGAACGGGAAGGAGGCCGCGTTCGCCCAGCAGCGCAGGGAATTGGTTCAAGGAGGAGAGAAAGGCCACAAAGAAGAGCGCTGCTGTGCCGCGCTGCAGCACCTGGCGGGCAAATTCGTAGTCCCGCGCGTCGAACCATGCGAGCCACTCCACGCAGTCCACGTTACGCGCGGCAGGGGAGGCTGGGATACTTAAGCAATGCAGCCGCGCAAGATCACCATCCTAGGGTCCACTGGTTCCATCGGCACGCAGGCGATCGACGTCGTCAATGCAGCCCCGGACCGCTTCGAAACAGTGGCCCTCAGCGCCGGAGGCGGAAACCTGGAACTCCTGGCCCAGCAGGCCGTCCATACCCGGGCCCAGGCGATTGGCATCGCCCAGGGTGATACGGACAAGCTGCGCCGGCTGCTGGATGCGGCCGTGGAGCAAGCAGGGGCTGCACCGTATTCACCCGAAATCTTCTCCGGCCCGGACGCCTCGACCCGTATCGCCGCTGTTCCGTGTGATGTTGTCCTCAACGGCATCACAGGGTCCATAGGCCTGGCTCCCACGTTGGCCGCGCTCGCCTCCGGCGCCACCCTGGCGCTGGCCAACAAGGAGTCGTTGATCGTCGGCGGCGCCCTGGTAAAGGCGGCGGCCCGTCCGGGCCAAATCGTACCCGTGGACTCCGAACATTCGGCCATCGCCCAGTGCCTTCGCTCAGGGGCGGCCCAGGAAGTGGAAAAACTGATCCTGACGGCCTCCGGCGGCCCTTTCCGGGGGCGCTCGCGGGAGCAGCTCCACGCCGTCACGCCGCAGGAAGCGCTGGCCCACCCCACCTGGGACATGGGCCTGATGGTTACCACCAACTCCGCCAGCCTGGTGAACAAGGGGCTGGAGGTCATCGAAGCGCACCTGCTTTTCGACGTCCCGCTGGACAGGATCGACGTCGTGGTCCATCCCCAGTCGGTGGTCCATTCCATGGTCCAGTTCGTGGATGGGTCCATCATCGCCCAGGCATCACCACCGGACATGCGCCTTCCCATAGCGCTGGGCCTGGGCTGGCCGGACCGCGTGCCGCGGGCCGCTACGCCGTGCGACTGGTCACAGGCCACCAGCTGGACGTTCGAACCCTTGGATTCGGCAGCCTTCCCGGCGGTGGATTTGGCCAAGGACGCGGCCAAGCAAGGCAGCACCTACCCGGCCGTCTTCAACGCCGCCAACGAGGAAGCTGTCCAGGCTTTCCACGCCGGGCGCATCCGCTTCACGGACATTGTGGACACGGTGGAATCGGTCCTCAGCGAACATTCAGGCTCCTTGGAGCTAACGGTGGAATCCGTACTGGATGCTGAGAGGTGGGCACGTGCCCGCACCCACGATCGTTTAGCCAGCAGCGCCCAGTAGATCCCCAACCCCACGGAAGCAGTCCCACCGGCATGAGTCCCGTCCTACTTTTCATCCTTGGAGTCGTCTTCGTCGCCATCGGCGTTGCCGTGTCCATCGCCTTGCATGAGGTGGGCCATCTGGTCCCCGCCAAGCTGTTCAAGGTGCGGGTCACCAAGTACATGATTGGCTTCGGCCCCACGCTGTGGTCCCGGAAAAAGGGCGAAACGGAGTACGGGTTCAAGGCGCTGCCGCTGGGCGGTTACGTCTCCATGATCGGCATGTACCCGCCCAATAAGGACGACGGCGGCGTACGCCCGTCCAGCACGGGCATGTTCCAGACACTGGCTTCGGAGGCCCGCTCGGTGGCCCACGAAGAGGTAGGGCCGGGTGATGAAAACCGGGTGTTCTACAAACTGCCGGTCTGGAAGAAGATCATCATCATGCTCGGCGGGCCCGCCATGAACCTCCTGATCGGCCTGGTGCTGACGGCGGTGCTTCTCATGGGGTTTGGCGTGGCCACGGCAACCACCACCATCGCCGATGTCTCCAAGTGCCAGGTTGCAGAGGGCGAAACGGTTGACCCCGATTCCGCCGATTGCAGACCAACGCCCGCCGCGGCGGCCGGACTGCAGCCCAACGACACCATCACCTCCTTTGACGGCAAGGCGGTGACCAGTTGGGAGGAGCTGACCGGGTGGATCCGCTCCTCGGCTGGCAGGGAAGTGCCCATCACGGTGGAACGGGACGGGCAACCGGTGTCCACCACCGTCACCCCGGTCCTGACGTCCCGGCCTGTCGCGGGCCCGGATGGCCGCCCTGAGCAGGATGCCAACGGAGTGCTGAAGTACCAGGAGGTCGGCTTCCTGGGAATCGGTGCCCAAAGCGCTTTGGTGCCCCAACCGGCGTCGTCTGTCCTGCCCATGGCGGGGGAGAACATCAAGCAGATTTCGGGCGTCATCCTTAACCTCCCTGCCCGCGTGGCGGGGGTTGCACAAGCGGCTTTCAGCGAGGAGCCGCGCGATCCCAACGGTCCCATCAGCGTGGTGGGCGTGGGCCGCGTGGCCGGCGAAGTAGCCGCGATGGAACAGGTTCCGCTGCAGGCGCGCGCCGGGGCGCTGGTGGGACTGTTGGCAGGCCTCAACTTTGCGCTTGCCATTTTCAACCTCATCCCCCTGCTGCCACTGGATGGCGGCCATGTGGCAGGGGCGCTCTATGAAGCCGTTCGGCGCCGCGTTGCCCTGTGGCGCGGCAAACCGGACCCCGGAGCGTTCGACATCGCCAAGCTGCTCCCGGCCACCTACGTTGTGGCGGCGCTGCTGATGGCCATGGGCGCGCTGCTGATCTACGCCGACATCGTCAAGCCCGTGAACATCTTTGGCTAGTGGGGACGCCATGCGGTGCGTCACTGCCGTATCAAACCACGCCGGCCGGCGGGATAGGCTATCACCATGACTGTTTTCGCTGTTGAGTACGTATACGCCGCCGATTCCGGCGCCCTCCGCGATGAAGCCCGCCCTGCCCACCGTGCCTGGTTGGCCGACCTCGCAGAGGAGGGCAAGCTGCTGGCCAGCGGTCCCTACGGAGACGGCGCCGGTGCGCTGCTGATCTTCAAGTCCGCCGACGAAGCCGAACTCAACGACCTCCTGAAGCAGGACCCGTTCGCCGACGCCGGAACGATCGCCGGCATCCGGACTACCGAATGGTCGCCCATCATTGGGCTCCTGGCTTCGCACACGTCCTGAACCGGGCAACCCCCACCACCACGTACCACCCCAACCCAAGGAGTCCACAGTGACCTCGGTCAGCCTGGGAATGCCAGCAGCCCCGCCACCTGTTCTTGCCCCGCGTCGTAAAACGCGGCAGATCAAGGTTGGGTCCGTGGGAGTTGGTTCCGATTACCCCATCAGCGTGCAGTCGATGACCACCACGCCCACCACGGACATCAACGCCACACTGCAGCAGATCGCTGAGCTGACGGCGTCCGGTTGTGACATTGTCCGTGTTGCGTGTCCGTCGGCGGACGACGCCGAGGCCCTGCCGATCATCGCCCGGAAGTCCCAGATCCCGGTGATCGCAGACATCCACTTCCAGCCTAAATACGTCTTTGCCGCCATCGAGGCCGGATGCGCTGCCGTCCGCGTCAACCCCGGGAACATCCGCAAGTTCGATGACCAGGTCAAGGAAATCGCCGCTGCCGCCAAGGACCACGGCACGTCCATCCGCATCGGCGTCAATGCCGGCTCGCTGGAGCCGGGCATCCTGAAGAAGTACGGCAAAGCCACGCCCGAGGCCCTGGTGGAGTCCGCCGTTTGGGAAGCCTCGCTGTTCGAAGAACATGGCTTCCACGACTTCAAGATCTCCGTAAAGCACAACGACCCCGTGGTGATGGTCGCTGCTTACGAGATGCTTGCCGAGAAGGGCGACTGGCCGCTGCACCTCGGCGTCACCGAGGCTGGTCCGGCGTTCCAGGGGACCATCAAGTCGGCAACGGCATTCGGCGCCTTGCTCTCACGGGGCATCGGCGACACCATCCGTGTTTCCCTGTCGGCGCCGCCGGTGGAGGAGATCAAGGTGGGCAACCAGATCCTGCAGTCCCTGAACCTGCGCCCGCGCAAGCTGGAAATTGTTTCCTGCCCCTCGTGCGGCCGCGCCCAGGTAGACGTCTACACGCTGGCCGAGCAGGTCACCGCCGGACTCGAAGGCATGGAAATTCCCCTTCGCGTGGCCGTCATGGGCTGCGTGGTCAACGGACCCGGCGAAGCCCGCGAGGCCGACCTCGGCGTCGCCTCCGGCAACGGCAAGGGGCAGATCTTCGTGAAGGGCGAGGTCATCAAGACCGTGCCCGAAAGCCAAATTGTTGAGACACTGATCGAAGAGGCGATGCGGATCGCCGAAGAGATGGGGGAGGCCGATGGCGAAGATGCTGTCAAGGGTAGCCCCGTGGTTAGCGTCTCGTAACGGGACTGGCCTGGGCGTCAGGGTGCTCGGCAGTGCCGACACCCTGGCCCTTCGCGCGCTTGCGAACGAGGATCCGGTAGCAAACGTCTTCATCCTGGCGCATCTGGACAGCGTGGGGACGGCTGCGCCCACCAGCGGTGGCGCAAGTATCTACGGATTGTTCGATGACCAGACCCTGCTGGGTGCCTGCTGGGCCGGTGCCAACCTGGTGCCTGTCCAACTGGACGCGTCCCTGGCCGGGTTCCTCGCCGAGGCGGCCCACCAGTCAGGCAAGCGCTACGCTTCCATCTTCGGCCCGGCGGAGACTGTCCTGGCACTCTACGCGCGCTTTGAACAGTTGGGCCATTTTGCCCACGAGGTCCGCGCGAGCCAGCCACTCCTTGCCCTTGAAGGCACTCCGGAGATCGCTGCTGATCCGAGGCTGACCTTTGGCACCATGGCCGACTTCGAGCGGATCCTGCCTGCCTGCGCGGCCATGTTCGAGGAAGAAGTGGGCTACTCGCCCTTTTTGGGCGGGCAGGACTTCTACAGCCGCCGCGTGGCGGGGTTGATCCGGCAGGGACATTCCCTGGTCCATATCGATGCCGACGGGACCGTGGTCTTCAAAGCCGAGCTTGGCGCAGTCACCCCCCAGGTCACCCAGGTGCAGGGTGTGTGGATGAATCCCGACATGCGGGGACACCACCAGAGCGCCGGCTACATGGCCGCCGTCGTGAACCTGTCCCGCACCTACGCGCCCGTCACCAGCCTGTACGTCAACGACTACAACGCCAAAGCCAGGGCGACCTACGAACGCGTGGGCTTCAAGCAGGTGGGCACCTTCGCGACTGTTTTGTTCTGACGTGTTCGGGCGCCGGCTGTCCCCTACTGGTCGGGGATGCCCATATCTCCCGTGAGGTACCGCTGGATGGTGGGGGCGAGATACCTCGCCACGTCGTCCCGGGAGGCCGAGGCCAGGGGTTCGAGCCGGATCACGTAGCGCGCCAGCATCAGTCCCACCATTTGCGAGCCCACCAGGTTGCCGCGCATCCGGACCTCTTGGGCGGAACCTTCCAGGCCGGCCGCGATCCGGGTCAGGATGGCCCGGGCCACCATTTCCCGGAGCAGGGCCGTTTTGGCTTTCGAACCAATGGTGCCCCGGGCGAAGGCCACCAGTGCGTGCTGCGAAGGACCTTCCCAGAGTCGCAGGACGGCACGGACCAGGGCTTCGCCCCGTTCTTCAGGGTCGAGGTTTTCGATCCCGGCCAGTACCTCCGCAGGGTCTACAGGAAGCTCCACACTGGCGGCGAAGACGTCGTCCTTGCCTTGGAAAAAGTGGTGCACCATGGCGGGGTCCACTCCGGCTTCCCGTGCGACCTGCCTCAGGCTGGTGCCCTCGAACCCCTGCTCGGCGAAGAGTTTCCGTGCTGCGGCCAGGATGGCGTCACGGGAGTGCCCGCTCCGGTTCCTGCGTCCTCTCCGCAGTGGCTGCAGGCTCATGAAGTCCGCCTGCGGAGCGTCAAGGAGCTAAGGACCAGGACAACCACCACGATCCCGCCCATCACCATCGTGTCCTGCCACATGGTGTCCGTTGGCTCGGTGTTTCCGGCTATTTCCCGCAGGGCATCCACGGAGAACGTCAGCGGTAGCACCCCGGAGATTGCCTCAAGGACATCGTTCATCCGGTCCCTGGCCACAAACAGCCCGCACAGGAGGATCTGCGGAACCACCACGACGGGCATGAACTGGACGGCCTGGAATTCCGTACGGGCGAAGGCCGAACAGAGCAGGCCCAAGGCCACGCCCAGCACGGCATTGATGACGGCGATCATCACCACGTAGCCGGGGCTCCCTTGGATATCCAGTTCGAAGATCCAGTACGCCACCGCAGTGGCCACGAGCGACTGCAGCGCGGCCATGATGGAGAATGCGATGGCGTAGCCGAAGAGGAGGTCGGCTTTGTGGATGGGCGTGGTCAGGAGGCGTTCCAGTGTGCCGGAGGTGCGCTCCCTCAGCATGGCGATGGAGGTGACCAGGAACATCACCACGAACGGGAAAATGGCCAGCATCATCAGGCCCACACGGTCGAACGTCCTGGGGATGCCCGGCGGGAGGGACTCGTTCTCGAAGAGAAAGTAGACGGCGGCCAGCAGCAGTGCCGGGACTACGAGGATCAGCCCAATGCTGCGGCGGTCATGCCGGAGCTGTCCCAGGACGCGGCGGGCAGTTGCCAGGGTCATGCGCGGGTTCATGATGCCACCCGGTGTGCCGGAGAGTCCTCGCGCCCCGCGTCCCTGATGATGGTGAGGAATGCCCGTTCGAGGTCGCTGCTTCGTCCGCGTTCGGCCAGTTCCTTCGGCGTCAGCTGGGCAAGGAGCAGTCCGTCGCGCAGGAGCAGCAAGGAGGAGCAATGGGCGGCTTCTTCCATGACGTGGCTGGAGACCAGCAACGTGGTTCCTGCCGCCGCCATGGCAGTGAAGCGCTCCCACAGTTCGGCGCGAAGGACAGGGTCGAGACCCACCGTCGGCTCATCCAGCACCAGCAACCTGGGCTGCGCTACCAGCGCACAGGCGAGGGAAACGCGGCTGAACTGTCCGCCGGAGAGGTCACCTGCCTTTTGACGGGCATGGTCCTTAAGCCCGACGGCGGCAATCGCCGAGGCCGCGTCCGTCGCCGACCTGCCATGCATGGCGCCGAAGTAGCGGACGTTGGCCTCGACGCTGAGGTCGCCGTAGACGCTGGCACCCTGGGTGACGTAGCCGACGTCGTGCCTGAGCGGTGCGCTGCCTGCCGGACGGCCAAAGACCGTCAATGCGCCTTTGGTGATGCGCTGGACCCCTACGATCCCGCGCATGAGCGTGGTCTTTCCGCTGCCGGAAGGTCCCAGCAGGCCTGTCACGCGGCCGGTCTCCACCGTGAAGTCAAGGCCGCGCAGGATTTTGGTCCGTCCGCGGGAGATGTGGAGCCCCGCAGCCTCTATCGCCTGGGTCATGATGCCCTCCGCCGATAATTCACCAGATGATGAATTCACGGTATTCCTGCGTTCCTGCCAGGTCAAGCAGGCAGCGGGGCCCACATTCTTGAAAACGTGTCGGCCATCACATAGATTCTTCCCTAACCGTGCCGTTGGGGTGCCGGGTGGTGACAGGGGGAATCATGACGTTGACCTTGCCGGATGCGTTGAGCAGCCGCACCGCCCGGAAACTCGGCAGTGACCATTGCCTCCCAGTTGCAGGCGATCCCGTTCCGTTGGAGGGAACGGCGATCTAGTCCCAGGACAGAGTCTGCGGCCGGCCGGCCGCTGAGCCACGCCATCGCAGGATGACCAGCCGATATCGGCCAGGGGCTTCCGGACGCGGCGGCGTGGCTCTTCTGTGCCGGGGTGTCCACGGGTCGTCGGCGTTCCAACGGGTGTGCTGCCAACCGGTAGATTAGTAGACAGTTGTTTTTGCCACATCTGCCAGAGAAACGGATAAAACCCCGTGGTCCTTCGCCTTTCCCAGTTGTTCCTGCGCACCCTGCGTGAAGATCCCGTCGACGCCGAGGTTGCCAGCCACAAGCTGCTGGTCCGGGCCGGTTACATTCGCCGTGCGGCGCCGGGCATCTATACGTGGCTGCCGCTGGGCCTGAGCGTGCTCCGCAAGGTCGAAGAGATCATCCGCCAGGAAATGTCGGCCATCGGGGCCCAGGAAGTCCACTTCCCGGCACTCCTTCCGCGCGAACCGTACGAGGCAACCAACCGCTGGACCGAATACGGCGAAGGCCTCTTCCGCCTGCAGGACCGCAAGGGCGCCGACTACCTGCTTGCTCCGACCCACGAGGAAATGTTCACCCTGTTGGTCAAGGACCTCTACTCGTCCTACAAGGACCTTCCTCTGAGCCTGTACCAGATCCAGAACAAGTACCGCGATGAAGCCCGTCCCCGCGCAGGCCTGCTCCGCGGCCGTGAATTCATCATGAAGGATTCCTACTCGTTCGACGTCGACGACGCCGGCCTGGACGCAAGCTACGCCGCCCACCGCGCCGCTTACCTCAAGATCTTCGAACGGCTCGGCCTGGAAGTAGTGCCCGTCACGGCAACCGCCGGTGCCATGGGGGGTTCCAAGAGCGAGGAATTCCTGTTCCCCACGGAAATCGGGGAGGACACGTTTGTGCGCTCTGCCGGCGGTTACGCAGCCAACGTCGAGGCAGTGACCACGGTGGTTCCCGAGGACATCGACTTCACCACCGCGCCGGCGGCCGAGGTCCTGGATACACCGAACACGCCCACCATCGAGACGCTGGTGGACGCTGCCAACCAGCTGGCGCCACGCAGCGAAGCCGACGGCGGCGCCTGGACGGCCGCGGACACCCTCAAGAACGTCGTCCTCGCCGTGACGCTGCCCACGGGTGAGCGCCAGATCGTGGTGATCGGCGTTCCCGGTGACCGGGCGGTCGACCTCAAGCGCGTCGAGGCGAACATCGGGGCCTTCCTGCCGATCGGCGGCGAAGTCGGCCTGGAAGCCGCCAACGAGGAAGACCTCAGGAAGCTGCCCTGGCTCGTCAAGGGATACATCGGTCCCGGCCTGTCCCTGGACCAGGCCGTCCTGGGCCTTGAAGGTTCTTCCAAACTGCTGTTCCTGGTGGATCCGCGCGTGGTGTCCGGCACCGCCTGGGTCACCGGCGCCAACATCGAGGGCAAGCACGTCTTTGGACTCGTGGCAGGCCGCGACTTCACGTGGGACGGTGTCATTGAGTGCACCGAGGTCCGTGCCGGGGATCCCTCTCCGGACGGGTCGGGTCCGCTGGAAACCGCCCGGGGCATCGAAATGGGCCACATCTTCCAGTTGGGCCGCAAGTATGCCGAAGCCCTCGACCTCAAGGTCCTGGACCAGAACGGCAAGCAGGTAGTGGTTACCATGGGGTCCTACGGTGTGGGCGTGACGCGTGCTGTTGCTGCCTTGGCTGAAGCCAACCACGATGACCGTGGCCTGGTCTGGCCGCGCTCTGTCGCGCCGGCTGACGTCCATGTAGTGGCGGTCGGCCGCGGTGACGAAATCTTCGAAGCTGCCGGGAAGCTCTCCGCCGAACTCGAAGCAGCCGGCCTGGATGTCATCTACGACGACCGGCCCAAGGTTTCCCCTGGCGTAAAGTTCGGCGACGCCGAGCTGGTGGGCGTACCCACTATCCTCGCCGTGGGCCGAGGCCTGGTTGACGGCGTCGTGGAGATCAAGGACCGCCGCAGCGGCGACGCCGAGAACGTTGCAGTGGACAAGGCAGTCGACTACGTGGTCAACGCTGTCCGTAGCCGTTGATCTCCGGCTTCGAGTCGATCCAGCTCACCACCATCATCCTGATCGTGGTGGCTGGATTTGCTGCCGGATGGGTGGATGCCGTGGTGGGAGGCGGGGGACTGATCCAGCTCCCCGCCCTGTTGCTGGTGCCGGGGATCACGCCCGTCCAGGCTTTGGCCACCAACAAGATGGGCTCCATCTTCGGCACGGCCACGAGTGCCGCCACCTATTACCGCCGGGTGGGGCCCGACTTGAAAACTGCTGTCCCCATGGCGGTGATAGCCTTGGCCGGCAGCTTCGGCGGAGCCATCCTGGCAGCGTCGTTGCCCGCGAGCGTTTTCAAGCCGATCATCGTGGTCGCCCTCGTCGCGGTCGCAGTTTTTACTGCGCTCCGCCCCAGTGCGGGAGAGCTGACCGCACTCCGGCATGATGGCCACAAGCATTACGTTGTGGCCTGCCTCATCGGAGCGGTCATCGGCTTCTATGACGGGTTGATCGGCCCTGGCACGGGGTCGTTCCTGGTCATCGCCCTGGTCTCTGCCATGGGCTACGCCTTCCTGGAGGCCAGCGCCAAAGCCAAGATCGTCAACATGGCCACCAACGCAGGTGCCCTGCTGTTCTTCCTGCCACACGGGAGCCTGCTCTGGGGTGTTGGCCTGGTCCTGGGGCTGGCCAACATGGCCGGTGGTTACCTTGGTGCGCGGACGGCGGTTGCCCGGGGAAGCGGGTTTGTGCGGATCGTGTTCCTGATCGTGGTGGCTGCGCTGATCATCAAGCTCGGCGTCGATGTCTGGAACGACTCGTTCCAGTGACCTGCTCCGCGGCGCAGGCCGCGCGTTGGATCAACTGACGCCGTCACCAGGGTCAGGAAGGTCGCGGACCGCCGGCAGCCCGTCGAGGGTCTTCCCGGCCAGGGTGCTGGCCACCCACAGCGAGCGGGCAAGGTGGCCGGAATGTGCAGGCTTCGCCGCATACCAGAGTGCGTTGGCTGTCTCCCGCAACAGGCTCCATTCGCGGGCGGCTTCGGCGTCCAGGCCTGCAGCCCGGCTGAAGGCCACGCACCGTTCCTGGAGCCCGGCGGCCGGATCGCCCGCGGGCAGATCCCTGATCCGGTTCCACAGGACGGGAGCGACCGCGAATTCCGCTTCACCGATCTGTGGTTGCGGATCGATGGCGAGGTACCCGCCCCGCTGGCCGGCCTCCGGGCCATCGATGGCCAGGATGTTCATGAAGTGAAGGTCAGTGTGCACCAGGACGTCGGTTCCGGATCGGCGGCCGACTGCTCCGCGGGTCTGGCACACCTCCAATGCCGCTTCCAACAGCCACCTCGGGAATGGCCGGTCCAGGCGTTCCCACTCTGCCGGAAGTTCGTCGCTCCAGCGTTCGGCGGTGGCCGCCACGTGCTCCAACTCACGCCATTCCGGCCGCTCGTCCGGACGGATGGAGAGACGGCGCATGATGCCGCCCCAGATCTCCGCGGCTTCGTCCAAGGGAATGTCCTGGAGCCACCGTGTGGCATCAAGGCGTTCCAGCAGCATGGAGCAGCTGGGACCGTGGGCGGCCAGGAGCCGTACGGCGCCGTTCCCGTCCCAGAGGGTCAGGGCATGCCGCTCGACCACCGCCTCATCATGGGGATAGGCGATCTTGAGGGCAGCCCTCCGTCCCTCCTGTACGACGGGAACCACCAAAGCGCCATGGCCGTTCCACGGCTCCGCACCCGGGGCAAGGTCCACGGAGAGATTCCAAAGGTCCAGGGCGTCCCGAAGAAGCCCGGGCAGGCTGGCCAGCCAGTCCCGGCCCGCGGAGTGGCGGTTGTACCGGGCGTGCAGGTCGCCCGGAATCGGAATCATGGCAGGAAGGCTCACGCGATCAGCGTATCCCTGCGTGCCCCGGCGGCGACGTATTAACGGCAGTGAACCCGCTGGTCCAGCAGGAGACCGCGGGTTGGCCGGCAGGAATCAGCCGGCGTTGCTGTCGCTTGGCGTCGGCAGCGGAGGCAAGTTACCGGCGTCGAGCGTCAAACCGGGGAGGGGAGGTAACGGAGCGCCCCAGAGGGCGCTTCGGCGGCCGGTTGCCAGCAGGCCGCTGATGGCCCAATCGCGGGTTCCGCCGGTGGACAGGGCGACCAGGTCGCCGAACCGGGGCAGGCTGGCGGCTTCGAGGGCGCCAAGGGCTGCAGCCGGGGACTGCGCAAATTGCGCGGGGAGGCGGTAGCCGGCTTCCGGTGCCGGGACGTCCCCGCAATTGGCGCGGGTCAGTGTTTCTGCCTGGTGCAGGAGCTGTTCATGGGCCGCCAGGGCCGCGGCCGCGGAGTCCGCGGAACCGGCCTCGATCCGCTTAAGCGCAACCTGGTACACGTACACGGCCTCCTGCCCGGACCGTACTGCAGCTGCCAAGGCTGCATCGGTAGTGGCCGAACCGGGTTCGCTCGTGGGACTGACCGAAGGGCACGAAACCGGGCCGGCCGCCGTCGTGCTTTCGCCCTGGTTGGGTACCGGACCAGGCGCGGGAACTTGCCAGGCTGTCGCCAGTTCCTCTGCGGCCAGCAGTTGCGACGTTCCCACGGCGGCCAGCAGCCGTGCGATACCGCCGTCAGCTTCGCGGGCGTCCCGCAGCCGTTGGTGCCCGCTTGCCGACAGTCCGGCGACGAAAGCGGCCCTGGAAGGAGCAGCCGCACCGGTGGACACGGTGCCACTGGGCGGGGAAGTAGCCGGCGACTGCAGGGCACGGGCATGGGTTGTCAGTAATGTCACAATCCCTTGGCTGCCGGCCGCCGGGGCGGGGAGGGAGCCTGCGTCCTGCAGGGCAAGGGACGAGCTGCGCAGTTCCAGTGTGCTGTCCAGGGCGCCCCGGCGCGCGGCCTCCGTGAAGGAAACGTCGTCGGGAACGCCGGAATCGCGCGGAATAAGCACTATTCCGGTGCCGGCAACGAGCAGGGCCACCAGGCCAACAAGCAGGAGCCGTCCCCACTCCGGTGCCTGCCGTTTTTCCTTTGTCTGCCCGTTCACAACACACCATGGTGTCATGCGCGGCTGGAACTGCGTGCACCATGTGGTCCCGAAAATCGCTAGGCTAGTAGTCACAACAACATCTATCGGGAGGCGGCGGGCAGCGTGAGTGACTCGGAAGCCACGACTTCAACAGACCGTACTGGATCCAACTCAACGGCCACCATCCACAACCCGGAAGAGAGCAGGCTCAAGGCGCTGCTCGAACCGGCCGTCCTCGCCAACAGGCTCTACCTCGAGGATGTTTCCATCCACGTCGCCGGCTCCCACCGCACCGTCCACGTCGTCGTGGACCTGCCCCAGGAGGAAACCGGCGGGGTAAGCCTGGACGCCATCGCCGACGTCTCTCGATCCCTTTCCGATATTCTGGACAACGATCCCCACGACGACGGCCGTCCCTACGACCTCGAGGTGTCATCTCCCGGCGTGGGCCGGCCCCTGACGGAGCCACGCCACTGGCACCGCGCCCGCGGTCGGATGGTCAAGGTGAACGTTATCCAGGGCGAGAACGTCATGGGGCGGATCGCCTCGGTGCAGGACGACGCCGTGACGATCATTCCCGAACACGAGGTCAAGAAGGGCATGAAGCCCAAACAGGGCGACCCCATGACCATTCCTTTCGACAGGATCCGCCACGGAAAAGTCGAGATTGAATTCAGCCACCTCGATGAGGCAGTGCTGGCAGACGACAACAATGGACCTTCCGAGGAGGCCTAATGGATATTGACATGAGCGCACTGAGGCTCCTGGAGCGCGAGCGTGAAATCCCGCTGGACCTCTTGATCCCCACCATCGAGCAAGCCCTCCTGGTGGCGTACCACAAGACGCCCGGCGCCTTCGAGAAGGCCCGTGCCGAACTCGACCGCAAGAGCGGACACGTGACCATCTGGGCCACTGAGCTTGACGACGACGGCGAGGCCGTGGGCGAGTTCGAGGACACTCCGGCCGGTTTCGGCCGGATCGCCGCCAGCACCGCGCGTCAGATCATCCTGCAACGCCTGCGGGACGTGGAGGACGACAACGTCCTGGGAGAATTCAAGGGACGCGAAGGCGAACTCGTGGCCGGCATGATCCAGCAGGGCAACAACCCGCACATGATCCAGGTCAACCTGGGCGCCGTTGAGGCGCTTCTCCCGCCGCCCGAGCAGGTCCCCGGCGAGAAGTACCTTCACGGCAGCAGGCTCCGCGCCTTCGTGGTGGATGTCCACCGTGGCGCCAAGGGACCTTCCATCACGTTGTCCCGTTCGCACCCCGGCCTGGTCCGCAAGCTGTTCGAAATGGAAGTTCCGGAAATCGCGGACCGTTCCGTGGAGATCGTTGCGCTGGCCCGTGAAGCAGGCCACCGCACCAAGATCGCCGTCAAGGCCAACGCTCCCGGCGTCAACGCCAAAGGCGCCTGCATCGGTGAAATGGGCTCGCGCGTGCGTGCTGTCATGAACGAGCTCAACGACGAAAAGATCGACATCGTCGACTTCAGCGAGGACCCGGCGACGTTCATCGCCAACTCGCTGTCGCCCTCGAGGGTGAATTCGGTCACCATCACCGACGAGGCCACCAGGTCCGCGCGTGTCGTGGTTCCCGACTACCAACTGTCCTTGGCCATTGGCAAGGAAGGGCAGAATGCCCGGCTGGCGGCGAAGCTGACCGGTTGGCGCATCGATATCGTCTCCGACGCCGCAGCAGGAAAGGGCAGCCAGGAGTAGCAGCCGGCGTCCTGGTGCGGTGCTGCGCGCCGCGCTCGCACGGCGGCGGTTTCGGGACTCCGGGAGCGGGGGGCTAGAATGGATGGAACCGGGCTTTCGTCCGGTATCCGCGCGCCCGGGCGTGCCCCTACTGCTTCTGCAGGGCCGGGGCTCTCGGGTGCCAACAGTGTGAGGCAGGTAGGACACGTCGTGGCTGAACAGCTTGAACGTGGCCAAGGGCCTGTCCGCACCTGCATCGGATGCCGGAAGCAAGGATTCCGGTCCGAGCTTGTCCGGCTGGTCGCCCAGGGCGGCGGATCTTCCGCAGTCCTCGTCGATGTTCGACGCCGGATGGCCGGCAGGGGTGCGTGGCTGCACCCCAGCGAAAAGTGCTTGGCATTGGCGGTCAAGCGGCGAGCTTTCGGAAGGGCCCTCGCGGGCGCATCCGAAACGGGCGCCGTGGAACGCTACCTGATGCCGGGTGTGCCACTTGCGGAGGTTCCGGCTTCCGCAGGAAAACCGTCCAAACCTGAAAGCGGGTCAGAAATCTGATGGAAACCCGATGAGTTCCCAGCGATGAGTGCGTAACGATGACAACTTTGTTGCGCTCTGCAAAGGGCCTTTCCGCCGTGCGTACGGCAGGGGTCCGCAGTAAGAAGTAGACGGTTCGTGCCTGGCTCGGTGCGGACCGAGACAGGAGAAAAGTGGCCAAGGTCCGCGTACATGAGCTCGCCAAAGAGCTCGGTATTACTTCCAAAGATGCAGTCACCAAACTGCAGGAATTGGGCGAATTCGTTCGCTCCGCCTCTTCCACCATTGAGGCCCCCGTCGTGAAGAAGCTTCGCGACGCCTACCCGTCGGCAGGCGCTGCCAAGTCTGCTGCTCCTACGGCAGCCCCCAAGGCTCCGTCCGCCCCCTCAGCATCACGCCCGGCAGCACCTGCACCCGGTCCGGCTGCCCCCAAGGCACCGGCAGCGCCGGCTCCTGCTGCTCCCGCAGCACAGGCAGCTCCGTCGGCTCCGGCCCCCGCTGCACCGGCGGCGTCAACTCCGGCGCCGGCCAAGCCCGGCGCCCGCCCCGGTCCCAAGGCCGATGCTCCTTCTTCGGCCCGTCCCGGTGGACAGGCTCCCCGTCCGGGCGGTCCGCGTCCGGGCAACAACCCCTTTGCTACCTCCCAGGGCATGCCCCGGGGTCGTGGCGGAGACAACGAACGTCCGCCGCGTCCGGGCAACAACCCGTTCGCCACGTCGCAGGGCATGCCCCGTCCGGGTGGCCGCAACGAAGGTGAGCGTCCGGGTGGTCCGCGTCCTGCAGCCGGTGCCGGTGGCCCGCGTCCTGCAGCCGGTTCGGGCGGTCCCCGTCCCGCAGCAGGTTCCGGTGGTCCCCGTCCGGGTGCACCGCGCCCCGGTGCCCCGCGTCCGGGTGCACCGCGCCCCGGTGGTCCCCGTCCTACTCCGGGCATGATGCCCAACCGTACTGAGCGCCCGGCACCTGCCGGCGCAGGCCGTCCCGGTGGTCCGGGTCGTCCGGGAGGTCCCGGTCGTCCCGGTGGCGCACCCGGTGGTGGCACTGGTGGCGGAGCTCCCGCCGGCGGTGGCTTCGGCAAGGGTGGCCGCGGTCGCGGTGGCACCCAGGGTGCGTTCGGCAAGGGCGGCGCCGGCCGTGGCAAGCAGCGCAAGTCCAAGCGCGCAAAGCGCCAGGAACTGGAGCAGATGAGTGCTCCGTCGCTGGGCGGCGTAACCGTGCCCCGCGGCGACGGCGAGACCATCATCCGTCTCCGTCGTGGCTCCTCCATCACGGACTTCGCCGAGAAGATCGATGCGAACCCCGCCTCGCTCGTTACCGTCCTGTTCCACCTCGGTGAGATGGCAACGGCAACGCAGTCCCTCGATGAGGACACCTTTGCCCTGCTTGGCGCCGAATTGGGCTACAAGCTGCAGGTCGTTTCCCCCGAAGACGAAGAGCGCGAACTTCTCGATTCGTTCGACATCGACCTCCAGGGCGAACTGGATGCCGAAGGCGACGACGTCCTGGAGCCGCGTGCACCGGTTGTCACGGTCATGGGCCACGTCGACCACGGTAAGACCCGCCTGCTTGACGCCATCCGCAACTCCAACGTTGTGGCAGGCGAGCACGGCGGCATCACGCAGCACATCGGTGCTTACCAGATCAGCCACATCCACGAGGGTTCGCCCCGCGACATCACCTTCATCGACACCCCGGGCCACGAGGCGTTCACCGCCATGCGTGCCCGTGGTGCGAAGGTCACGGACATCGCGATCCTGGTGGTTGCAGCCGACGACGGCGTCATGCCGCAAACCGTTGAAGCGCTCAACCACGCCCAGGCGGCCGATGTGCCGATCGTGGTCGCCGTGAACAAGATCGATAAGGAAGGCGCCAACCCTGACAAGGTCAAGGGCCAGCTGACCGAGTACGGCCTGGTTCCCGAGGAATACGGTGGCGACACCATGTTCGTCGAGGTTTCTGCCCGCCAGAACCTGAACATCGACGAGCTCATCGAGGCAGTCCTCCTGACCGCGGACGCGGCACTGGACCTGCGCGCCAACCCGGACAAGGACGCTCGAGGCATCGCCATCGAAGCGAACCTGGACAAGGGCCGCGGTGCGGTCGCAACGGTCCTGGTGCAGTCCGGTACTCTCGCTGTCGGCGACACGATCGTTGCCGGTACGGCCCACGGCCGTGTCCGTGCCATGTTCGACGAGAACGGCGAGGCACTGGATGTCGCCCTGCCGTCCCGTCCGGTCCAGGTCCTCGGCCTGTCCAACGTGCCCCGTGCAGGTGACACCTTCCTGGTGACGCCGGACGAGCGTACAGCCCGCCAGATCGCTGAGAAGCGTGAAGCAGCAGACCGCAACGCCGCCCTGGCCAAGCGCCGCAAGCGGATCAGCCTGGAAGACTTCGACCAGGCCGTTGCCGAAGGCAAGATCGACACCCTCAACCTCATCCTCAAGGGTGACGTGTCCGGTGCCGTCGAAGCCCTCGAGGACGCCTTGCTCAAGATCGACGTCGGAGACGACGACGTTCAGCTCCGTGTCATCCACCGCGGTGTGGGTGCCATCACGCAGAACGACGTCAACCTGGCAACGGTGGACAACGCCATCATCATCGGCTTCAACGTCAAGCCTGCCGAGCGCGTGGCCGAACTGGCCGACCGCGAAGGCGTGGACATGCGCTTCTACTCCGTCATCTACGCAGCAATCGATGACATTGAGATGGCCCTCAAGGGCATGCTCAAGCCGGAGTACGAGGAAGTCCAGCTTGGTACCGCCGAGGTCCGCGAAGTCTTCCGTTCGTCCAAGTTCGGCAACATCGCCGGCTCGATCGTCCGTACCGGCATCATCCGCCGTAACACCAAGGCCCGTGTCAGCCGCGACGGCAAGGTCATCGGTGAGAACCTCACCGTCGAGACCCTCAAGCGGTTCAAGGACGACGCCACCGAAGTCCGCACCGACTTCGAATGTGGTATCGGTCTTGGTTCGTACAACGACATCGCCGAAGGTGACATCATCGAAACCTTCGAGATGCGCGAGAAGCCGCGCGTCTAGGCTCCGTTTGGAACGGGTCCGTCGGGAAATTCCGGCGGACCCGTTCCGCACCCCCAATCCCATTCCAGGAGGAAACCATGGCTGATCCGGCACGCGCTGCCAAGCTGGCACAGCGGATCAAGGTAGTGGTGGCCGAAGCCCTCGGGCGGAGGGTCAAGGACCCGCGCGTCGAGTCCATCACCATCACTGACGCCCGCGTCACCAACGACCTTCAGCACGCCACCGTCTACTACACCGTATTCGGCGACGACACCGCCCACGCTGACGCCGCCAAGGCCTTGGAGAAGGCCAAGGGTGTCCTGCGCCAGGAGGTGGGCCGGAACATCACCGTCCGCCTGACGCCCACCCTTGAGTTCGTGGCAGACCAGATTCCGGTCAACGCCTCGAACCTCGAAGAACTGTTGCGCGAGGCAAAGCGCCGCGATGCCGAGGTCGCCGCCTTGGCAGCCGGCGCCAAGCACGCGGGCGAGGCCGACCCGTACAAGAGTGATTCGTCCCAGGACATCGACGAGGACGACTTCGACGAAGAGGACATCGACCTCTCTGACGATGACGACCTCGACGAGGACGCCCACCGTTCCTAGCCGTTCGGCGTTGGTTCAAAAGATGCCCCCGGGATGCCGTCCCGGGGGCATCTTTGCCGTTTACGGACCCGTTAGGATCGTGGCATGTCCGAGCACAACGAGCAGCAACGCGACGAGTACCTCAAGCACGCCATCAGGCTGGCCGTGGACAACGTTTCCGACGGCGGCGGCCCGTTTGGTGCGGTAGTGGTCACCCCGGATGGCACGGTCCATGAAGGAGTCAACCGGGTCACCCGGGACAACGATCCCACCGCCCACGCCGAGGTGGTCGCCATCCGGCGTGCCGCAGCCGGCACGCGCAGCTTCGACCTCAGTGGTTCGGTGCTGTACGCCAGTTGCGAGCCATGCCCCTTGTGCCTTGCGGCCACCCTGTGGGCACGCATCGGAAGGGTCTGGTACGCGGCGGACAGGCACGGTGCCGCCCGTGCAGGTTTTGACGATGCTGTCTTCTACGAGTACTTCGCCGGGCAACGGCCCGGGCTGCTTCCGGTGGACCATGCGCCGCTGCCCATGGCCGACACGCCGTTTGAGACGTGGCGGAACAACGCCGCCCGCACCCGCTACTGACGCACGACGACGACTGCCGCTCCCGTGCGCCCAACGGGGCCTAAACCCGGGCAGGCAGCCGGCTGACGCCGTCGAGCAGGTCTTTTTGCTCCCCGCAGAGGGCAATCCGTATCCAGCCCTCGCCGATCGGGCCGAACGCCGTGCCGGGAGCGAAAGCGACGCCTGAATCCGCCAGGAAGGACCGGACCCAGGCCCGGATGTTGCCCTGGCTGACGTGGGACAGATCCGCCCAAAGGTAGAACGCACCCTGTGCGCCAAGGAACGGAATCCCTTTCGCTTCCAAAACGCGGGAGGCCGCATCACGATTGCCTCGGTAGTGGCCGCGCGCCGTGGCCACGTAATCCTGGGGGCCTGTCAGTGCCGCCAGGGCGGCGTACTGCGAGGGTGATGCGACGCAGGAAACGATCGCCTCCATGACATTGTTCATGGTCGTTTCCAGTCCCGGCGGGCAAACCAGGGCTCCGATCCTCAGCCCGGTCAGCCCGTAGGTCTTGGACAGCGTCAGGGATGTGAAGACGCGGGCCTTGCCCGGCACGTCGCTGTCGAAGCGGGCGGGGCTGACATGGGGCACATCGAAGGTGAAAGCCTCATAGCATTCGTCGGAGATGATCCAGAGATCATGCCGCACCGCGAGTTCCACCAACTGCCGCACGGTGTCCTCCTGGATGACGGCCCCGAGTGGGTTGGACGGCGAGTTCACCACCAGCACCTTGGTTGCAGGCGTGATGAGGGCCTCGATGTCCTCGATGTGCGGCTGGAAGCCATGGTGGGGGTAGAGGGGATAGCGGACCGGTACAGCGTGCAGCAGCCTGCCCGTCATCGCGAACGTGGGGTAGCCGGGATCGGGTATCAGGATTTCATCGCCGGGGGAGAGGAGCAGGCTCATGGCGAAGTGGAGGCCCTGCTGCGCTCCGTCCACCACGTAGACGCGCTCAGGTCCGATGTCCAGGTGCTGTTGCTCGCGGAACCTGGCCGCAAAAGCCTCGCGCAGGGCCGGGAGGCCGGCGTTGGGAGTGTAGTTGGTTTCGTCCCGGTCAAGGCAGGCCATCCCTGCGTCCAGGACGTGCCGGGGGAGCGGGAACCCCGGTTCGCCGATGCTCAGGACGATCGCGTCCGGGGTATTCCAGGCGGCCTCGGTGATCTCGCGGATCTGGTTCACGGGGACGTCGCGGACGTGCTCGGCAAGGTGGGGCATGGGAGCCATCCTAGCCACCGATATACTGATAAGCGTGCTTTCTGGACTGGTGATCGTTGACAAACCGCAGGGATGGACCAGCCACGATGTGGTTGGCCGGATGCGGCGGCTGGCCGGCACCCGGAAAGTCGGCCATGCGGGGACGCTCGACCCCATGGCAACCGGTGTTCTGGTGCTGGGCATCAATAAGGCCACCAGGTTGCTGACCTACATCGTCGGCACCTCCAAGACCTACACGGCCACCATTCGGCTTGGCGAAAGCACCATTACGGACGACGCCGAGGGCGACGTGACGGAAGCGCGCAGCGCCGCGGGCGTCAGCAACGCCGATATCGCACTCGGGATCGAGGCCCTGAAAGGCCCCATCCAGCAGGTTCCCAGCAGCGTCAGCGCCATCAAAGTCAACGGCGAACGGTCCTATGCGCGCGTCCGCTCGGGAGAAGAGGTCAAGCTCGCGGCCCGTCCCGTAACCATCCACCGTTTCGATATGCATGGTGTCGCCAGGAACGACGGCGGCAGGACAGTGGACGTGGACGTCACCGTTGAATGCTCCTCGGGCACGTATATCAGGGCCCTCGCCAGGGACCTGGGGGCTGCCTTGGGCGTGGGCGGCCACTTGACCGCCCTGCGGCGCACCCAGGTAGGCCCGTACTCGATCGACCAGGCCAGGACCCTGGATGAACTCGCCCGCGAGCTCCAGGTCCTGGAGATGTCTGCCGCAGCGCGTTCCCTGATGCCCAACCGCGAGTTGACCGACCATGAGGCCACGGAAATTTCCTTCGGCCGACGGATCGCTGCCGGGCCTGCGTCCGGTACTCCCGGAGCAGCCACCGCGGAGAATCCGGCCGCAGCCTTTGCGCCGTCGGGCGAGCTGGTTGCGCTGCTGGCCGACGCCGGAAGCTTCGCCAAACCGGTTTTGGTCTTCGCCCCGGCAGCAGGGCAGGAAAACTAGGCATGGACGGATACTTCTACTCAATCCTCATCATTGGATTGGTCTCCTCGATCGTGTGCATCGTGGCAGGTGTGCTGAAGAAGGCGCCGAACGACATCACCATCCTGTCCGTCCTTGCGGTGGAAGCCGCACTGCTGGTGTACCTGGTGGGCTCGATCGTCCGCGTCGCCCTGGGCGAAGAGATGGCCGGCGAGCCGTGGGAATTCTGGGGCTACCTGGTGACGGCACTCATGATTCCCCTGGGCGCCGTGTACTGGTCCATCCTGGAGAAAACACGGTGGAGCAACTTCGTCCTGGCAGCGGTGGGCGTCACCGCCCTTGTCATGGCCGCCCGCATGAACCAGATCTGGTACTGACGTGAAGGAAGAAAACGACGTGACTGGAACCGAGACCGACCGCACCGGCAGCGGGAAGCAGGTGGCTGCCAAGGACACCCGCAACACCGGGCCGGGACGGCTGCTGATTGCCGTTTATGCGGTGTTTGCCTTGTCGGCTACGGCCAGGGCCGGGTACCAGATCGCCACCAAATTCAACGAGGCCCCGCTGGCCCATGTCCTGTCGGCATTCGCCGCCGTGGTCTACATTGTGGCTACCGTTTCCCTGGCCAAGCCGGGACGCACGTGGTTCAGGATCTCCCTGGCGGCTGTCCTGGTGGAACTGGTTGGCGTGCTGGTGGTGGGTGCCGTCAGCCTTTTCGACCCGGTTGCCTTCCCGCATGACACGGTGTGGTCCCTTTTCGGACGCGGTTACGGGTTTGTTCCGCTGGTGCTTCCCGTCCTGGGGCTTCTGTGGCTGAACCGCCGCAGGCCGTCCTGAGCGTCCTGCGGAGCGGGTAACCTTAGAATGTTCCGGGGCCCGGAGGCTGCCGGGCAGAACACTTATCTGCAGTAAAAAGGCGAGGTTGATGGTCCACATCTGGAACGATCCCACCGAGGTCCCGCGGGACTTTGGTCCCACAGCGGTCACCATCGGAAACTTCGACGGCGTCCATCGTGGCCACCAGCATGTGCTTGCCCTCCTGACGGATACGGCCAGGCGCCAAGGTATTCCGTCCGTCGCTGTGACCTTTGAACCACACCCTGCCCAGGTCCACCGGCCCGAATCGGCACCGGAGTTGATCATGGGCCTGCAGGACAAGATCGACGCCTTGGGACACGCCGGCGTGGATGCAGTCCTTGTCATGAAGTACACCCTGGACCTGGCCGCCATGACCCCGTTGGAATTCGTCCAGCAGATCCTGCTTGATGCCCTGCAGGCAGGCCACGTGGTGGTTGGCCACGATCTCCGGTTCGGTGCGGGCAACTCGGGTGACGTTGCCACGATGCAGGAGCTCGGTGACCAATTGGGCTTCGGTGTCCAGGTCGTCAACGAATACGGCGCGGGCGGCTTCCCCGTCCACCACGACGGCGATGAAGACCGCCGCTGTTCGTCCACCTGGGTCAGGGAAGCGTTGTCCGAGGGCGACGTCGTGACCGCTGCCGCGATCCTCGGCCGTCCGCACCGGATGCGCGGTGAAGTGGTCCATGGCGCAGCCCGGGGACGCGACCTCGGGTTTCCCACGGCCAACTTGTCGCACGACTCCACAGGATATGTGCCGGCTGATGGAATCTATGCGGGCTGGCTTGTCGACCAGGCCGGAACGCGTTGGCCTGCTGCCATCTCCGTCGGATCCAATCCCACCTTCGATGGCGTGAGCCGGCAAGTGGAGGCGCATGTGATCGACCGCCCGGAAGGGGAGGTCGTGGACGACTTCAACCTGTACGGCCAGACTGTGGCCGTGGAATTCACCCAACGACTGCGGGGAATGGTGGCCTATCGGGGCCCGGAAGCCCTGGTGGAGCAGATGTGCCTGGACGTAGCCCAGGCGCACGAATTGCTGTCCGGACGGTAGGCGGCAGGCCGCCGTCGTGCTTGTCCCCTCACCCGCGGCAGGACCGCAGCAGGTGCCTTTTCGACAACAATGCCGGCCTCCCGGTAAACTGATCAGTGGTTCCGGCCGCAGTCCGTGGCAGCTGGACCTGTTTTTGTGTGCGGTGACGCACCGGAAGCAACCCGGCAGTGAAGCGCTGATCCGGGAAGCACGGCACAACTCTAGGAGTTCACGTGGCACTTGACGCCGCTGTAAAGCAGTCCATCATCAAGGAATACGCAACGTCCGAAGGCGACACCGGTTCGCCCGAGGTCCAGGTTGCCGTCCTGACCCAGCGGATCAAGGATCTGACTGAGCACATGAAGCAGCACAAGCACGACTTCCACACCCAGCGCGGCCTGCTCGCCCTGGTTGGTCGCCGCAAGCGCATGCTTTCCTACCTGAAGGACACTGACATCGCCCGCTACCGTTCGCTCATCGAGCGTCTCGGCCTGCGCCGCTAGTCTGCCTGGGCGGCCCGGTCCTTCACGGAGCGGGCCGCTTTCTTCACAACAACTAAAAACAGGAATCAACCGCATCGCGCATTCGCGGTCCTCGGTAGTGGTTCCCGGGAAGGCCGTCAACGGACGGCGCGCCCGTGGATCTCGATCGATGACCGGGTGTCGTACAGGCCAGTAATGAAGAAGGGGCCTGGGTTGATGCGGCGGACTTCCGCTCAACAGAAACGGAGGTGACTCTCATGGAGGGTCCCGAAATCCAGTTCTCCGAAGCCATCATCGACAACGGCCGCTTTGGCAAGCGCGTGATCCGCTTTGAAACCGGCCGCCTTGCCAAGCAGGCCGCCGGTGCCTCGATGGTCTACATCGACGACGACACCGCTCTTCTTTCCGCCACCACTGCCGGCAAGCAGCCGCGCGAAGGCTTCGATTTCTTCCCCCTGACCGTGGACGTCGAGGAGCGCATGTACGCTGCCGGCCGTATCCCGGGCTCGTTCTTCCGCCGTGAAGGCCGTCCTTCCACGGAAGCCATCCTGGCCTGCCGCCTCATGGACCGCCCGCTGCGTCCGGCCTTCGTCAAGGGCCTGCGCAACGAAGTCCAGATCGTCGTCACGGTCCTGGCCATCAACCCGGACGAACTGTACGACGTCGTTGCGATCAACGCCTCGTCCATGTCCACCCAGCTCTCCGGCCTCCCGTTCTCCGGCCCGATCGGTGGCGTCCGCGTCGCCCTCATCGCCGACGAGCAGGGCTCCCAGTGGGTTGCGTTCCCCAAGCATTCCCAGCTGGAGAACGCCGTGTTCAACATGGTGGTTGCCGGCCGTGTCGCAGGCGACGACGTCGCGATCATGATGGTCGAAGCCGAAGCCACGGACAACTCCTGGAACCTCATCAAGGAACAGGGCGCCACCGCTCCCACCGAAGAGGTTGTGTCCGAGGGGCTCGAGGCCGCCAAGCCGTTCATCCGCGCCCTGTGCGAGGCACAGTCGGACCTGGCCTCCCGCGCTGCAAAGCCCACCGTCGAGTTCCCGGTCTTCCTTGACTACCAGGACGACGCTTACGCCGCTGTCGAGGCTGCTGCTGCAGACAAGCTTGCTGCTGTCTTCCAGATCGCCGACAAGCAGGAGCGCGACAACGCTTCCGACGCACTCAAGGACGAGGTCCTTGGCGCCCTCGCCGGAGATTTCGAAGGCCGCGAGAAGGAACTCTCCGCAGCGTTCCGCTCCGTCACCAAGCATGTTGTCCGCCAGCGCATCCTCAAGGACCAGATCCGCATCGACGGCCGTGGCCTGACGGACATCCGCCAGCTGACCGCCGAGGTCGAGGTTCTTCCGCGCGTTCACGGTTCTGCCATCTTCGAGCGCGGTGAAACCCAGATCATGGGCGTCACCACGCTGAACATGCTCAAGATGGAGCAGCAGATCGATTCCCTGTCGCCGGTCACGCGCAAGCGTTACATGCACAACTACAACTTCCCGCCGTACTCCACCGGTGAGACCGGCCGTGTCGGTTCCCCGAAGCGCCGCGAAATCGGCCACGGTGCCCTCGCTGAGCGTGCCCTGGTTCCGGTCCTGCCGAGCCGCGAGGAATTCCCGTACGCCATCCGCCAGGTATCCGAAGCCCTCGGCTCCAACGGCTCCACCTCCATGGGCTCGGTCTGTGCTTCCACGCTGTCCATGCTCAACGCCGGTGTTCCGCTGAAGGCTGCCGTTGCCGGTATCGCCATGGGCCTGGTATCCGACCAGGTCGACGGCCAGACCCGCTACGCGGCCCTGACTGACATCCTTGGTGCCGAAGACGCCTTCGGCGACATGGACTTCAAGGTTGCCGGTACCTCCGAGTTCGTCACTGCCATCCAGCTGGACACCAAGCTTGACGGCATTCCGGCTTCGGTCCTGGCCGCTGCCCTGAAGCAGGCCCGCGAGGCCCGCCTCCACATCCTCGAGGTCATCAACGCAGCGATCGACACCCCGGACGAGCTCTCCGAGTTCGCTCCGCGCGTCATCGCCGTGAAGATCCCCGTGGACAAGATCGGCGAGGTCATTGGCCCCAAGGGCAAGATGATCAACCAGATCCAGGAAGACACGGGCGCGGACATCTCGATCGAGGACGACGGCACGGTCTACATCGGTGCCACCGACGGCCCGTCGGCCGACGCCGCACGGTCCGCCATCAACGCCATCGCGAACCCGCAGGTACCGGAAGTCGGTGAGCGCTACCTGGGTACGGTCGTCAAGACCACCACGTTCGGCGCTTTCGTGTCCCTCACCCCGGGCAAGGACGGCCTGCTGCACATCTCCGAACTCCGCAAGCTGGCCAACGGCAAGCGCGTGGACAATGTCGATGACGTCGTCTCCGTGGGCCAGAAGGTCCAGGTCGAGATCACCAAGATTGACGACCGCGGCAAGCTGTCCCTCTCTCCGGTTGTGGCCGAGGAAGAGGGCGCTTCCGAGGAAGCTCCGGCAGAAGCCGCAGAGGCTTCGGCAGAGTAGTCTGTCAGAAGTACCCGGCGGGGCTGGTGGATGTGAAAGTCCACCGGCCCCGCCGCCCTTAACCCGAAAGGACTAGATGACTGTCGTACCCTTGCCCTTGGAGCAGACCCTTCCCGGCGGTGACCTGATCCATGGCGCCGACGGCGGTTCCATTGTGCGCCGTTCCGTGTTGCCGGGAGGTGTGCGTGTCCTGACCGAGGCCATGCCGGGCCAGCGTTCTGCCACCATCGGATTCTGGGTGGCAGTAGGGTCCCGCGACGAAGCCGAAGGACAGCACGGTTCCACGCACTTCCTAGAACATCTGCTCTTTAAGGGAACCAAGCGGCGGACCGCCTTGGAGATAGCTTCGGCGTTCGATGAAGTCGGCGGGGAGTCCAACGCCGCGACCGCCAAGGAGAGCACCTGCTATTTCGCGCGTGTCCTCGACACCGACCTGCCGATGGCGATCGATGTCATAGCGGACATGATCACCGGAGCCGTGTTGGACCCGGCCGAACTGGAACAGGAACGCGACGTCATCCTCGAGGAAATCGCCATGGACAGCGACGACCCCACGGATGTGGCGCATGAGAAGTTCGTGGAAGCCGTCCTTGGCCGCCACCCCCTGGCGCGTCCGATCGGCGGGACACCCGCCGCCATCAAGGCCGTGCCCCGGGATTCCGTGTGGGCACATTACCAGCGCTACTACCGGCCCGAGGAGCTTGTCATTACTGCGGCCGGCGGCCTGGACCACGATGTCGTCTGCCGACTGGTGCAGGAATCACTGGAAGCAGCGGGATGGAATCTCGATCCTGATGCTGCTCCGGTACAGCGCCGGGCCACGGACCGCGCCGTGATCACAGGCACCGCGGGCCTCCACGTGGTCAAGCGGCCGGTGGAGCAGGCGAACATCATCATGGGTTGTCCCACGATCGTGGCAACGGATGAGCGCCGCTTCGTCATGAGCGTGCTCAATGCCGTGCTGGGCGGCGGCATGTCGTCCAGGCTGTTCCAGGAAATCCGGGAAAAGCGTGGGCTGGTGTACTCCACCTACTCCTTCACGGCAGCCTATGCGGACGCCGGATACTTTGGCATGTACGCGGGGTGCACGCCGTCCAAGGTGCGCCAGGTGCTTGACCTCCTGGGCGTCGAGTTGGACAAGCTGGCCCGCGACGGCATCACGGGGGAGGAACTGCGCAAAGCCGTGGGGCAGCTCAGCGGTGGCATCGTCCTGTCCTTGGAGGACACCGGCTCCCGTATGTCGCGCCTGGGCCGGGCGGAACTTGTCTCCGGAGAGTTCCAGGACATTGACGAGACCCTGGCCCGCATCAAGGCCGTCACGGTAGAGGATGTGCAGGAGCTTGCCCGCGAGCTGGCTTCGGCTCCGCGCACCATCACAGTGGTGGGCCCGTTCGAGGAAAACGAGACGTTCGGACTCTGAAACTCCGTCCGGGACTCTGGACTCCCGGACATCATCAGGGCAGCATGATCACACGATCATGCTGCCCTGATGTGTTTGCCCAGTTGCCTTGGAGTCGCCATGGACCAGCCACATACCGGCCGCGCGGCCGGTTTGCTCCAACCCTTCCTGGGGCGCTGGCGGGGCGTCACAGAGATCGCACAGTCCCCCTGGGGGCCCGCCCATACGACTGACGCCGAAGTCGCCTTCACGCCGGCCGCCGGCGGTCATGCCGTGGTCCAGAGCTACAGGCACCGTGAACCCGACGGCACGCACCTGGAGGGGCACGGGATGTTCACCGTGGATGCTTTACACGGAGGTGCCCTCTGGTATTACGTTGACAGCCTGGGCCACCCGCCAACCGCGCCGGTCCGGGGGCTGTGGACCTCCGGAACACTGACCTTTGACCGCCGTACGGCAGACGGGGTGGCCCGGCACTCCTTCAGGGTGGAGGACGATGTCCTGGTGCACACCGTTGAGCTGCGCCTGCAAGGCCGGGCAGGTTTTGCTCCTCTGCTGAAGAGTGTGTTCAGGAAGGCTTGAAGATCAGCCGCCGGCAAAGGGTGGCAGGACATCGATGACATCCCCGGCATCCAGCGGCACTGAGCGGTCGCGGACAGCCACCTCATTGCGAAGGAAGCTGCTGCGGGCCACGATCCTCGACAGCTCAGGAGTGCCTTCCGGCGGAGTGGGACGCTCGACGGCGAGGGCCGCTTCCAGCAAAGCCTCCAGGCTGCTGCCTGCCGGGAGATGGTAGGTTTCCTCTTCGACTCCGGCCGCTGCGCGCGCGGCAGCGAAGTAACGGACAAGCATTGGGTCAGCCTCCGATTGCGCTCATGCTGCGGTCCGGCTGCACGAAGTCGGCAGCGCCAAGACCGGTGTGGTCCATCCCGTGGGCCTTCGGCTTGACCCACATCGCATCCTGCCAGCGCCCGGCGAGCTGCTGGTCCGAAGCGCCGCTGCGCAGGAGTCCCAGGAGGTCGAATTCTTCCCTGGAGAAAAGGCAGCTCATGATTTTGCCCTCCGCGGTGATGCGGGTTCGGCGGCAGTCGGAGCAGAACGGCTCGGTGACCGAAGCGATAATGCCCACCGTGCCCAGGACCGTGCCGGGCGCCGGGCGTGCGCTGCCTTCCGGGCGGTCGCTGCGGCGTCGTACTTCGAAGCGTTCAGCCGGCGCGCCATCGCGTTCGCGGGGATCCGGTGCGAGGTCGAAGTCCGCCGACAGCAGGTCCCGGATTTCGGCAGCGGTAATCATGTTCCGCCGGGTCCAGCCGTGATCGGCGTCCAGGGGCATTTGCTCGATGAAGCGTAGCTCGTAACCACGATCCAAGGCCCATGCCAGCAGGGACGGTGCCTCGGCGTCGTTGATGCCGCGCATCAGGACGGCATTCAGTTTGACGGGACCGAGCCCGGCGGCCCAGGCAGCGTCCACTCCGGCGAGGACCCGGTCCAGGAATGGCCTCCGGGTGAGCTGGGTGAAGGTTTCCTCGTGCAGTGAATCCAAGGAGACGTTGATCCTGTTGAGTCCGGCGGCCTTGAGGGCGGCCGCCTTCTTGTCCAGTCCCACACCGTTGGTGGTCATGGACATGGGAAGGTCAGGATGCTCCCGGCGGATGCCGGCGATGATATCCACCAGGTCGGCGCGGACCAGGGGTTCGCCTCCGGTAAGGCGGAGTTCGCGTACCCCCAGGGAGTTGACGCCGATGCGCACGATCCGGATGATCTCGTCCTTGGTCATCACGGCCTGCTTCGAGAGCCACTCCAGCCCCTCGGCGGGCATGCAGTACGTGCAGCGCAGGTTGCATTTGTCCGTGAGTGACAGGCGCATGTCCGTGGCGCGGCGGCCGTGCCGGTCCCAAAGTCCTGCCGGCGTACCAGCCGGACGAGGCGGCGGAACCGGCCCGCTGCCCGCATCGCCCACAGCGGGGATCGTGGGCATTCCAAGCTGAACGTTCATGGATTAAGGCTACGGCACGTACGCCGTGGTAGTGATATCGGCAACACTGCGGTCCACTCAGCGGACGTGCCACTTCTTACGGAATCCATACGCTTGCCTCCTGGGCTGCCGATGCAGGTGCCCGCACCGTCCGGCAAACCTATGCTGAAAGCGTGACCACCCAAGCTGCCGCTGCTGCCACCGAACCCGGGAACCGCCGGATCCTGCTCGTCGAGGACGAACAGGTGATCGCGGACGTCGTCCGGGACTACCTGGTGGGCGCCGGCTTCCAAGTGGATATGGCCGGCGACGGATTTACGGCCCTGAAGCTGGCGGCAGAGAGGGAACCGGACTTGGTGATCCTCGACCGGATGCTGCCGGGCCTTGACGGTGTGGAAGTTTGCCGCCGGTTGCGCGCCGCGATGAGCGTCCCCGTCATCATGGTCACTGCCCTCGGGACGGAGGACGACAGGATCCTGGGCCTCGAGGTAGGCGCCGACGACTACCTCACCAAGCCTTTCTCGCCGCGTGAACTCGTGCTGCGGGTCAAATCGGTCCTGCGCCGCAGCATCAGGGAGTTCAGCCCTGAACCGCGTGTGGAACTGGCCGGGTTCGATCTCAACCCGGCGTCGCGGACCGTGACCCACCACGGAAAGCAGTTGTCGCTGACGGTGCGCGAGTTCGACCTGCTGGCATTCCTGTTGCGGCGGCCCAACCAGGTCTTCAGCCGGGAGCAGCTCATCAAGGCTGTATGGGGTTGGGATTTCGGCGACTTGTCCACAGTGACCGTCCACGTCCGCAGGCTTCGGGAGAAGATCGAAGACAACCCCACCAAACCGGTCCTGTTGAAAACGGTATGGGGTGTGGGCTACCGGTTCGACACGGAGGGAGCCGGGCATGGAGGGCACTGACCTGGCCACCATCCTGGCGTGGATCCTTTTTTGGGCCATCCTGATCGGTGCCCTGACGCTGCTGTTGCTTCGGGTCCTGCGCGGGGCTTCGGTACTCGCCCAGATCTGCCTGGTGGTGGTGGCCACCGTCGCCGTGCTGGTCACCGGCATGGTGAGTGCCTTCAACGCCATGTTCATTTCCGCCCGCGACCTCGAAGTCATGTGGTACATCCTCGCCATCGCCTCCGCGGTGGCGGTGGTGCTGGCACTCATGCTGGGCGCCGGGGTGTCACGGAACGCCGCCCGGCTGGTGGACGCCGCCCGCAGGCTGGGCCGCGGTGAGACGCTGGGGAATGTCCATACCGGTGGCAGTGCAGCAGACGGTGCATCCCACGGCAGGAACGCCGGTCCGGCCATGACGTCGGAGCTTGCCGAACTCGCCAAGGAACTGGAAGCGAGCAGCCGCAGCCTTGCCGAGTCCCGCGAACGCGAAGCCGCCATGGAAACGGCACGCCGCGAGCTCGTCTCGTGGATCTCGCACGATCTGCGGACACCACTGGCAAGCATCAGGGCCATGGCGGAGGCGCTGGAGGACGGCATGGTCCCCGACGTCGCCGTCGGCTACCGGAAGATCATCGGACAAACCGAACAGATGACCGTGATGGTGAACGACCTGCTGGAATTGTCCAAAATCCAGGCCGGTAGCCTGAGGCTCCGCACCGAACCGCTGGATCTCTACGACGTGGTGAGTGATGCGCTTTCCGACCTTGCACCCCTGGCCGACCAGCGCGGCATCACCTTGGTGGGCGGGGGAGACCGGCAGTGCATGGCCGTGGCCGACGGCCCGAGCATCGCCCGGGCCGTACGGAACATCATCCTCAACGCCGTCCTCTACAGCAGGCCGCCCGCAAAGGTGCGCGTCACGGTGGGACCGGAAGGCGGTAACGCGGTGGTCGCCGTGGAGGACCACTGCGGTGGCATCGCCGGGGAAGACCTGCCCCATTTGTTTGAGACCGGCTGGCAAAAGGACCCCGCCAGGGGAAACCCCGGGGATCGGGGAGGCTCGTACAGTGGCGCTGGAATCGGCCTGAGCATGGTGGCAGGAATCGTCCACGCCCACGGGGGCACAGTTCAGGTGGAAAACATCGACGGCGGATGCCGGTTTGCGCTGTCCCTTCCGGCGGGCGGGGCCAACGGCAGCCCGGCAGCGGGGCATGCCTACCCGCAGGATCCGGCAGCCAAGGCGGACCAAGGAGACAAGAGATGAGGATGCCCGGACGCTGGGCGGCAGCCGCGGGTGTCGCCGCGGGCGCCATAGGTATTGCCGCAGGCGAGTTGGTGGCAGGACTGCTCAGCCCGCTCGTTTCACCCGTGACGGCGCTGGGTGGTGTGGTCATCGACGCTGTCCCGCCCTGGGCAAAGGATCTGGCCATCCAGTGGTTCGGGACCGCCGACAAGCTGGTGCTGGTGGTGTGCATCGTCCTGGTCGCGGCAGGGCTTGCTGCACTCGCCGGACTCATGGAGCGGCGCAGGGCAGGGCTGGGACTGGCACTTTCGGCAGTGGCGGGCGCTGCAGGCCTTGCTGCCGTCCTCACGCGCGCCCAGGCTGTTCCCCAGGCCGCTGTGGCCCCGGTGATTGCCGCTGTCACCACCATGGTTGTCCTGCGGATGCTGGTGCGGAAACTCGCCGAATGGGTGCCGGCCCGTCCGCCGGGGTCAAGGGAGGACAGGCAGCCCACGGACCAGGAGCCTGCTCCGCTGGCCCGACGGCGGTTCCTCAATGCCCTAGCCCTCACCTCGCTGGGAGCGGCCGTGGCCGGTGCCGCCACCGCCGTGGTAACGCGCGCCGCCTCAGTGGTATCCGGCTTCCGGGGTTCCATGGTCCTGCCACAGCCGTCTACGCCACCCCAGGCCGTTCCGGACGGGGCCGCCCTGCCGATCGACGGAATCAGCCCCCTTGTTACCCCGAACCGGGATTTCTACCGTATTGACACTGCCCTTGCGGTGCCGGCCATTGATCCATCGACCTGGAAGCTCAAAGTCACCGGCCTGGTGGAGCAGGACCTCGAACTCGACTTTGCGGCCCTGCTGTCCAAGCCCATGACAGAGCGCCACATCACCATCGCCTGCGTTTCCAACGAAGTGGGCGGCGACCTGATCGGCAACGCGCTGTGGTTGGGCTGGCCGGTCCGCGAACTGCTGGCCATGGCGCGTCCCACGTCCGCTGCGGATATGGTCCTGTCCACCAGCAACGACGGCTGGACGGCCAGCACTCCGCTGGAGGCCCTCACGGACGGCCGGGATGCACTCCTGGCGGTTGGCATGAATGGCGAACCCTTGCCGCTTGAACACGGCTTTCCCGTTCGGATGGTTGTTCCGGGACTCTACGGTTTTGTGTCCGCGACCAAGTGGTTGACGGAGCTCAAGGTCACCCGTTTCGCGGATGAGAAGGCTTACTGGAGCACACGCGGCTGGAGTGAGCGTGGCCCTGTCAAGACGCAGTCGCGCATCGACGTTCCCCGCAGCGGCCGTTCCGTCAGGGCCGGAACGGTGCAGTTTGGTGGCGTGGCCTGGGCGCAGCACCGGGGCATCGAGCGTGTGGAAATGCGCGTCAACAGGGGGCCTTGGCAGGAAGCGGCACTGGCGCCGGGAATCTCCGCGGATACGTGGTACCAGTGGCAGCACGCCGTTGACCTCACACCCGGCGACTACGAGGTGCAGGTCCGCGCGACGGACGCGTCAGGCCGGCCGCAGGTGGAAGAGCGTGCCCGCGTCGCCCCCGACGGCGCAACGGGGTACCACACCGTCACTATCAAGGTCACATGAGGCTCTCCGCTCCCACGTCCGGGTAGACTCCGGGAACCGACAGTCACCACAGGAGGATGCCCGTGCCCAGATCTGTTGCTGCCCACCAGGCAGCAGTGGCGGAACTGCTGACTACAGGGGCCGGGCACCCGGCCGGGGAGCACCTTCCGTTGCTGGACGCACTGGGCCGGGTACTCGCCGTCGACCTCTACGCACCCCTTGACCTGCCGCCTTTTGCCAACTCGCAAATGGACGGCTTTGCCGTCAACTCATCAGACCTGCCCGACGGCGGCGCGGAGCTCAGGGTGGCGGACCCGGTCCCCGCCGGGGCGGCGCCGGCACCCCTGGAACGCGGAAGTGCGGCCCCGATCATGACCGGGGCCATGATCCCCGAAGGTGCTGACGCCGTGGTCCCCATCGAGGCCGCCGAGCCCGATTCCTTCCCGCCGGCCGGCCAGGATGACGCGATGGTCGCCCTGCCCGCCACCGCGCCGGGCACCTACATCAGGCAGGCGGGAAGCGACATCCCTGCCGGCGCGCTGGCCCTTCCCGCAGGTACGCGGCTGGGCCCCGGCCAACTGGGGCTCCTGGCTGCGCTGGGCCTGGCCACCGTAGAAGTCCGCCGGCCCCTGCGCGTCCTCCTGCTCACTACCGGCGACGAAGTGGTGGAACCGGGCCGGGCCCTCGCCGTGGGAAAGATCTACGACTCCAACAGCACGCTGCTGGAAGCATCCATGCGCCAGGCCGGACTCCATGTCCTGCGCGCGGGGATCGCCGACGACGATCCCCGGAAGCTGCTGGCCGTCCTGGAAGAACATGCAGCACAGGTGGACCTGATCGTCACCACCGGCGGTGTCAGCAAAGGGGCCTACGAGGTAGTGCGCCAGGCCATGGACGGCCACGCCGTGGAGTTTGTCCCCGTGGCGATGCAGCCCGGCGGCCCACAGGGAATCGGCCGTTTCCACGGGACACCTTTCCTTGGTTTTCCCGGAAACCCCGTCAGCTGCCTCGTGTCCTTCGAGATGTTCCTCCGCCCCGCCCTTGGCAGCGTCCATGGCTCGCCGGCGGCGCGGCCCGTACTGCGCGCTTGCCTTGCCGAACCACTCACGTCGCCCGCCGGCAAACACCAGGTGCGCAGGGGATACCTGGACGGCGGCGGCACGGTCCGGTTGATCGGCGGACCGGGTTCGCACCTGGTCCATGCGTTGGCCACTTCCAATGCACTGGTGCACATCCCTGCCCACGTCACGGAACTGCCGGAAGGCGCGGAAGTGGAAGTATGGATGCTGTGAACCACAACCCCAGCCACCACGGCGGCCTCACCCACCTCCGGCACGACGGCACGGCGCAGATGGTTGATGTCTCCGACAAAGCCGTCACCACGCGTGAAGCCACCGCCACTGCCACAGTCCACAGCACCCCCGACGTCCTGGCCCTCCTCGGAGCGGGCGAACTGCCCAAAGGCGACGCGCTCGCCGTCGCCCGTGTAGCCGGGATCATGGCGGCCAAAAAGACCCCGGAGCTTATCCCGCTCTGCCACCCGCTGCCTCTGTCCAAAGTGACCATCGACTTCGAACTGGGGACCGATTCAGTGGGCATTCTGGCGACTGTCAAGACCAGGGGAGTCACCGGCGTCGAGATGGAGGCGCTGACGGCTGCTTCGGTCGCGGCGCTGAGCGTGTACGACATGATCAAGGCCGTGGACAAGCACGCTGTCCTGACGGACATCCAGGTGCTTGCCAAGAGCGGCGGCAAGAGCGGGGACTGGACCCGCCAAGCCAAGGACGCACACGCCGGGTCTGAAGGTACCGGGCAATGAGCGCGTGTGAACCCCAGGGACACAGCCCCCGCAGGGCAGGGGTGGTCATTGCCTCGACGCGTGCCGCCGCGGGCATTTATGCCGACGACACCGGGCCGGTCATCGTGGACTGGCTGAGGGAGCACGGCTTCGAGACGTTTCCTGCCATGGTGGTGCCCGATGGCGAGCCCGTCGGAGCCGCGCTGCGTGCGCTCCTGACCCAGCAGCCCGCCGTCGTGATCACCAGCGGAGGCACCGGCCTCAGCCCTGACGACCGCACGCCGGAAATGACGCTGCCGCTACTGGACCGGGAAATTCCGGGCATCATGGAAGGCATCCGCCGTGCCGGAGCGGCCAAAACTCCCATGGCGATGTTGAGCCGTGGCCACGCAGGTGCGGCCGGCAGGACTTTTATCATCAATCTTCCGGGGTCGCCCAAAGGCGTCATGGATGGGCTGGCCGTCCTGGATCCCGTGATCGGACATCTTTGTGACCAATTGGAAGGAAGCCATGGGCACTGAAACTAATTTTGAAGTGGTCAGCGCCGTCCTCAGCGCTGAGCCCATCTCCGTGGACCAGGCGATTGCCGCCGTCGAGTCGGATACGTCGGGGGCCGTGGTCAGCTTCAGCGGCGTGGTCCGCAACCACGACTCCGGCAAGGCAGTGGACCGGCTGAGCTACAGCGCGCACCCCACAGCGCACGCTGTGATGTCCGAGGTCGTGGCCGAACTGGTCGCCGAGCACTCGGGCGAAGCAGAACGGCCGGTCCGGATCTGGGCCGCCCACAGGATCGGCATGCTGGAGATCGGCGATCCTGCGCTGGTGTGCGCCGTGGCTGCTGCACACCGCGGACAGGCGTTCGCCGTCTGCTCGGAACTGGTGGACCGGATCAAGGCCCGGGTCCCGATCTGGAAGGAACAGTTCTTCAGCGACGGCACCGTCGAATGGGTGGGCGCAGGGGAGTAACGGTTCCGTCCCGAACCCGGCCCGGCGGTAGGGTTAACGGCATGACCGAACAACTTGCCGTAGCAGTGCTGGGCGCCCACGGGCGCATGGGGATCGAAGCCGTCAAAGCCGTGGAAGCGGCCGAAGACATGAAGCTCGTGGCCTCCCTGGGCCGGGGCGATTCCCTGGAAACGCTGCTCGATGCAGGTGCGCGGTACATTGTCGACCTCACCGTTCCGGACACCACGGAGACCAACGTCCGGTTCGCCGTGGAGCACGGCATCCACGCCGTGGTGGGAACCACTGGCTGGGACGCCCGGAAGCTTGCCTCCCTGGCCGGCCTCCTGGAGCAGAAGCCGGACACCGGCGTCCTGATTGCACCCAACTTCGCGCTTGGATCGGTCCTTGCTTCTGCCTTCGCTGCCAAGGCCTCCCAATACTTCGAATCCGTGGAAATCATTGAGCTGCACCACCCCAACAAGGTGGATGCGCCGTCGGGAACCGCAGTGCGCACGGCGCAGCTGATCGCAGAGGCCCGGAAGGACGCAGGAGTCCCCGCCAGCCCCGACGCCACGGAGACCGCCCTGGACGGAGCCCGGGGCTGCGATGTTGACGGCGTCCGCGTCCACAGTGTCCGGCTCCGTGGACTGGTGGCACACCAGGAAGTGCTGCTCGGGGGACCCGGTGAACAGTTCACCCTGCGCCACGACTCCTTCGACCGGGCGTCCTTCATGCCCGGCGTCCTGCTTGGCCTGCGCAAGGTCGCGTCCCACCCTGGCCTGACGGTCGGTTTGGACGGCTACCTGGACCTGGGGCTCTAGCATGGCCACGGCCTGGGAGACCCTGAAGCGCAACCGGACCAAGATCTGGGTCGGCGCCATCACCTTGCTGCTGGTGCTGTACCTGGTGGTGTCGCTGCAGCGGTCGCTGCTGTTGCTGGGCGACCCCAACCTGATGGCCAAGGGCATCGGTGCTGCCTACTTGGTCCTGCCCATCATCGGCGCGTGGGCGCTCATCCGCGAGTTGCTGTTCGGTGCCCGCACCGAACAAATGGCGAAGGTGCTGGAGTCGGAGGGAGGCCTGCCGGTGGACAACCTGCCACGCACGCCCGGAGGCCGCATCGTCAGGGCTGCAGCCGATGCGGAATTCGAAAAGTACCGGGCAGAAGCCGAAGCCGCCCCTGAAGACTGGCGCTCGTGGTTCCGGCTCAGCTGTGCCTATGACGCTTCCGGGGACCGCAAGAGGGCACGGGCCTCCATGCGCGACGCCGTCAAGCTCTTCCGGGCTCAGCCGACCGCCGGGCGGTAACTGCCCAGGCTTGCGGCCTGGTGGGCGAGCCATTCAAGGGGCCCGCGCCGCCTGAGCAGCGCAAAGGTCATGCCGATGGCCACCGCTCCCAAGGCCTGGGCCCAGTACATGCCCTCGGCAGTCCATCCTGCCGGCAGGGGCTGCTCATGGAAGCCGGACACGATCCACACGTGCAGGGAGTACAGCGTCAGCGTCATCGCCCCCGGACCGCTCAGCACCAGCAGGAAGTTGACGTTGAGGCGCTCTGCCAGGGAACCAAGGATCAGGAACAACCCGATGACTGCCGCTGCCACCCCGCCGGTGTGCAGCAAGTCCAGGGTGGTGCCTGCATGGGGTGCCGCCGTGGCGAGCCACCACCATGAGTCCACCTGCCTCAGCCCGGTCAGGTTGACCTGCAGCATGCTCTCCAGCGGATACCCGCGGGTTCCAGGGATCGCCTCGAGCGCCGGCCTGCCGCCCCACTGTTCCATGGCCAGGAACCCTGCCGTTTTTGCCACGACTGCCACGGCAACGCCACCTCCCAGCAGCAGCCACCGCGCCCTTGCCGTGGCCAGGGCCATGCGTCCTGCAGCCAGGCCGAGCAGCAGGTAGCCAATCCACTGGAAGACAGGGTAGTACCCGGTAAAGAACAGGTCGGCCAGCAGGCGGCCAGGGGTCTGAAGGTCTTCGCCCATGGGGTTGTGGCCCAGTTGCAGGGGCGGGGTCGCGTCCAGCAGGAGGGGCCGGACCAGATAGGCAAGGAAAGGTGCCACCAGGATCCAGCCGAGCGCCCACCACCAAAGTGCCTTGGCGCGCAACCCCAGGAACGGAAGGATGCACAGGAACAACAGCGCGTAGTGGACCAGGATGATGGCGATGTTCACTTCGAGCCCGCCCAGGGAAAGCCCGACGACGGCAATCACCAGCGCGCGCATCGCGACGCCTCCGCGGGCGGCCCGGAGGCTGCTTCCGTGCCGGGGGTCCTGCTTTCCCGTGCCCAGGGCCAGTCCCACGCCTGCCAGCACAGCAAACAGGGCCGCCGATCTCCCGGAGAACGTCAGACCGATCCAGGTGGGCTCCCATCCGGGCGAGGGGCCGAACGTCGGCATCAGGTGCGTGGCCATCATGCCCAGCAAGGCAACGCCCCGGGCCGCGTCAATGCCCGTGAGGCGGGGTGCGGCACCCCCACCTCCAGAGACCCTCCGGTTCGGCGGCGCAGTCTCTTGTGAAGTCATGCTCAGATGTTCTCACGCAGTGCTGGGTGGCGGCTGTGCGGCATAGCCTGGCAAGCCTGTGCCCCCCTTCCGCCCTCCTCCTTGTCTTCGAATATATGTTCGAATACCATGGCTGCATGAACGATGACCCGAAGGCGCTGGAAGGTCTCAGCGGGCCCATGAAGGCCATGAGCCCCGGCGTGGTCGACTTCCTCTTCCGGCAGTTGGTTGCGGGAGAACCGCCGGAAGACGTCCAGTGGCGCAGGGAAGGCGCAGTGCTTTCAGAGCAGGCGCCTGGGGCTGAACTGGCCCGCCGCCTGGCCGAAACAGACCTCGATGCCCTGACGCCGCTGGAGCTGTTCGAGTACGTCCGGGCGTCGCAGAAGCTTGTTGCATGGGCGGAGCAGCTGAAGGAGCGGGCCGTGGCGCACTACTGTGGGGAGGCACCCTCAAGGTTCCGGCGCCCGGCCTGATGATGGCCATCACGGGAGTCCCATTCCCGTAACACGCCCGTCACAAGGTAACGTTTTTCTTATGTCTGACTCCCGCGCCTCTGTTCCTGCACTTGGTACCCTGCTGACCGCAATGGTCACCCCGTTCAGCGAGGACGGCAAGGTCGACTACGACCAGGCCGCGGCATTGGCGGAAAAGCTTGTGGCAGATGGCTGCGACGGCCTCGTGGTCACCGGAACCACGGGAGAGACGTCCACCCTCACTGACGAGGAAAACGTCGGCATGTTCCGCGCGGTCAAGGAAGCCGTCGGCGGAAAGGCCGCCATCATCGCCGGAACCGGCACCAACGACACCGCGCACTCGGTGCACCTTTCGCAGCGTGCGGCGGAGGTCGGCGTCGACGGTCTCCTGATCGTCACCCCGTACTACAACAAGCCGAGCCAGGCAGGCGTTCAGGCGCACTTCGAAACAGTGGCGTCTGCCACGGACCTGCCGGTCATGCTGTATGACATTCCGGGCCGTTCGTCCATCCAGATTGCGCCCGAAACCATGATCAGGCTGGCCAGGCACCAGAACATCGTGGCCGTGAAGGACGCCAAGGCGGACTTTGCCGCCGCCACCCGGGTCATGGCCGAAACGGACCTGCTCTTCTACTCGGGAGACGACGGACTGACCCTCCAGTGGATGGCACTCGGTGCCGTTGGCCTGGTTGGCGTCACCACCCATGTGGCCACCAGGCGCTTCCGCGAGCTCATCGACGCCGTGAACGCCAGCGACCTCGCCACGGCGAGGACCATCAACTTTGAGCTGGAGCCCGTGGTGCGTGCAACCATGACCCGGGTCCAGGGCGCCGTAGCCGCCAAGCAGATTCTCAAGTGGCAGGGAGTCCTGCCCAACTCGGTTGTCCGTTTGCCCCTCGTGGAGCCGGACGAGGCCGAGATCACCATGATCCGCGGGGATTTGGCAGAAGCTGGGATGGACTTCAACGTCTAGGACAGCCTGCCGGAAAGAAGCATAATATGACCCAAACCGCCCTTCCCGGCCTGGTTACGCCCCCCAAACTGCCGAACGGAACCCTGCGGATCGTTCCGCTCGGCGGGCTGGGGGAGATCGGCCGCAACATGGCGGTCTTCGAGATCGGCGGCAAGCTGCTGGTTGTTGACTGCGGCGTGCTTTTCCCTGAGGAAACGCAGCCGGGCGTCGACCTCATCCTGCCCGATTTCTCCTATATCGAAGACCGCCTGGACGATGTGGTCGGTGTCGTGCTGACCCACGGCCACGAAGACCACATCGGCGCAGTACCGTATTTGCTGCGCCTCAAGCAGGACATTCCCCTGATCGGCTCCCAGCTGACCCTGGCGCTTGTTGAAGCCAAGCTGCAGGAACACCGGATCAAGCCCTACACGCTGACCGTCACCGAGGGCCAGGTGGAACAGTTCGGTCCGTTCGAATGTGAATTCGTGGCCGTCAACCACTCCATACCGGACGCCCTGGCTGTCTTCATCCGGACGGAGGGCGGGACAGTCCTCCACACCGGCGACTTCAAAATGGACCAGTTGCCACTGGACGGCCGCATTACCGACCTCCGGCACTTTGCCCGCCTCGGAGAAGAGGGCGTGGACCTCTTCATGGCGGACTCCACCAACGCCGATGTCCCGGGTTTCACCACGGCCGAAAAGGAAATCGGTCCCACACTGGACCGGTTGTTCGCCACGGCCAAAAAGCGCCTGATCGTCGCTTCCTTCTCCTCTCACGTCCACCGGGTCCAGCAGGTCCTCGACGCAGCGTCCAAGCACGGCCGTTACGTAGCTTTCGTGGGCCGTTCCATGGTGCGCAACATGGCCATCGCCGCGAAGCTTGGCTACCTGGACGTTCCCGACGGCATCCTGGTGGACATCAAGAACATCGATGACCTGCCCGACGACCGTGTTGTCCTGATGTCCACAGGTTCGCAGGGCGAACCCATGGCTGCCCTGTCACGGATGGCCAACGGAGACCACCGGGTGGTGGTGGGCCCGGGTGACACCGTCATCCTGGCGTCCAGCCTCATCCCGGGCAACGAGAACGCCGTCTTCCGCATCATTAACGGCCTTCTCAAGCTCGGCGCCGAGGTCATTCACAAAGGCACGGCCAAGGTCCACGTTTCCGGCCACGCAGCGGCCGGTGAGCTGCTGTACTGCTACAACATCCTGAAGCCGATCAATGCCATGCCGGTTCACGGTGAAACGCGTCACCTGATAGCCAACGGCAATATCGCCCGGGAATCGGGAGTGGCGTCTGAAGGAATCATCCTTAGCGACAACGGCAGCGTGATCGACCTCAAGGACCACAAGGCCAGGATCGTTGGCCAGGTGGAAGTTGGCTTTGTCTATGTGGATGGCTCCAGCGTGGGCGAAATCACCGACGCGGACCTCAAGGACCGGCGCATCCTGGGCGACGAGGGCTTCATCTCGGTGATCACGGTGATCAACCGCACTACCGGGAAGATTGTTTCCGGCCCGGAAATCCATGCCCGGGGCGTAGCGGAGGATGACGCCGTCTTCGACGAAATCATCCCCAAGATCAACGCGGCGTTGGAAGAAGCCGTCCTCAACCACACGGACCACACCAACCACCAGTTGCAACAAGTGGTGCGGAGGGTCATCGGAACCTGGGTGAACCGGAAACTCCGCCGGCGGCCCATGATCATCCCCGTCGTGCTGGAGGCTTAGCGCTCCGGCAACATGCATACCCCAAGGGGGCCTGAAATCCGCTGGTTTCAGGCCCCCTTGGGGTAGCGTGGCAGATATGGCGACCCGTACTTCATCCACGCCACGAGGCAGCTCAAGCAGTAAATCCGGCACCTCGGGCCGGGGCACCGCTGCATCCAAAAGTGCGTCGGCAGCAAAGGGCGGCAGGGGCAGCTCTCCCCGCGCCAGGCAAACAGCCGATGTCCAGGCTCCGCTGCCGTTGCGCATGGTGTCCGGTGCCTGGCAGGGCGTGGGCCACGTCGTCGGAGCCGGCGTCCGCCGGATCGGCCATGATGTCAGCGACCTCGACCCAGCGGACCGCAGGGACGGCGCCGCCCTCTTCAACCTTGTGCTGGGCATCGCCATTGCCACCTTCGCCTGGTGGGGCCTGACCGGATGGCTTCCCGACATCGTCTACAGCGTGGTCAACGGCACCTTCGGCTGGATGACGCTGCTGCTGCCGCTCATGCTCTTTGTCTGCGCCTTCCGCCTCTTCCGAAAGCCGCAGGATGGGCGCGGCAACAACCGCGTTGGCATTGGCTTCATGATCATGACCCTCGCAGGATCGGGACTGGCTCACATCATTGGTGGACAGCCCACGGTGTCTGAAGGCTTCGATGGCTTGCGCCGCGCAGGTGGCATGCTCGGTTTCCTGGCCGCCTCGCCCCTTGCAGCCATCCACGCGGCCGTTCCGGTTCTGCTGTACAGCCTTTTGGCTTTCGTGTCCCTGCTGATCGTGACGGCGACCCCGTTCGGTGCCATCCCGTCCCGCATCCGCGCCGCCTACGAGCACCTCATGGGAGTGGATCTCGAGGAAGCCCGTGCCGACGCCCATGACCGCAGCTATCTGTACGGGGATGAACCGGCGGCCAAGTCCCGCAAAAAGAAGCGCATGCGGCTCTTCGGCAAGGACGGGGAGACCGAAGCAGGGCTGGAAGGCTATGTTGGCGACGAAGCCTTTGAGCATGCCTTGGTGGACGACGACGAGTCCTCTGCCGCGTCCGCGCCCCGCGTCCCGCCCGGCGTGCGCCGGCCTACGCAGGCCGAGATCGCCGTCGGGAAGATCAAGGCCGCCCAGGGCCTTGCAGCCGCTCCCGGCCTGGACAATCCCACGGAAGCGATTCCGGTGCTCACGCCGGACACTGTGGCCCAGCCGGCAGCCCAGGTGCCTGCCAGGCCTGCCACGCCGCCGCCTCCGCCCACCCCGATCCCGCAGCGGACAGAACAGCTGTCGTTGGCCGGCGATGTCACGTACACCCTGCCCGCCTCCGACTTCCTGACACCCGGGTCCATTCCCAAGGAGCGCACCGAGGCCAACGACGCCGTCGTGGCCGCGCTGACGGACACCTTGACGCAGTTCAACGTCGACGCCACCGTGACGGGCTTCAGCCGAGGTCCTACGGTCACGCGCTACGAGATCGAGTTGTCGCCCGGCACCAAGGTCGAACGTGTCACGGCACTGTCCAAGAACATCTCCTACGCCGTCGCTTCAAGCGATGTCCGCATCCTGAGCCCCATCCCGGGCAAGTCTGCGATCGGCATCGAGATCCCCAACACGGACCGCGAAACCGTCTCGCTGGGCGACGTCCTCCGGAGCCAGAACGCCCGCCGTACGGACCATCCGATGGTCATGGGCGTGGGCAAGGACGTCGAGGGCGGCTACGTGGTGGCCAACCTCGCCAAGATGCCCCACCTCCTGGTGGCAGGTGCCACGGGCGCCGGTAAGTCGAGTTTCGTGAACTCGATGATCACCTCCCTGCTGATGCGGGCCACGCCTGACGAAGTCCGCATGGTCATGGTGGACCCCAAGCGGGTTGAACTCACGGCGTACGAGGGCGTTCCGCACCTCATCACTCCCATCATCACCAACCCCAAGAAAGCCGCCGAGGCGCTCCAATGGGTGGTTCGGGAGATGGATGCCCGCTACGACGACCTCGCCAACTACGGCTACAAGCACATTGACGACTTCAACAAGGCCGTCCGGGCCGGCAAGGTCACGCCACCGGTCGACTCCAAGCGGGTCATCAAGCCCTATCCATATCTCCTGGTGATCGTGGACGAACTCGCCGACCTCATGATGGTGGCCCCACGCGACGTCGAAGATTCCATCGTCCGCATCACGCAGCTTGCCCGCGCCGCCGGCATCCACCTGGTGCTGGCAACCCAGCGTCCGTCCGTGGACGTCGTGACGGGCCTGATCAAGGCCAACGTGCCCTCCCGCATGGCCTTCGCCACCTCGTCCGTCACGGACTCACGGGTTGTGCTGGACCAGCCGGGAGCCGAGAAGCTTATCGGCCAGGGTGACGCCCTCTTCCTGCCGATGGGCGCTTCCAAGGCCATGCGCGTCCAGGGCGCCTGGGTTTCCGAGTCGGAAATCCATAAGGTCGTGGAGCACGTCAAAGGCCAGCTGCAGGCGGTCTACCGCGACGACGTCGCTGCGGACGCGCCCAAGAAGCAGATCGACGACGACATTGGTGACGACCTCGAGGTCCTGCTCCAGGCCACTGAACTGGTGGTCACTACGCAGTTCGGCTCAACCTCCATGCTGCAGCGCAAGCTCCGCGTCGGTTTTGCGAAGGCAGGCCGCCTGATGGACCTGCTGGAGTCCCGCGGGGTGGTGGGACCCTCCGAGGGTTCCAAGGCCCGCGACGTCCTGGTGAAGCCGGATGATCTTGCCGCGGTCCTGGCCGCCATGAAGGGACAGGAAGCGCCGGCCGCGCCGGATGCCCACACCGCGGCGCTCAGCGATAACGCAAACTCGAACATCGGCGTCGGCGGTTATGCCGAGGACGTCGTCGCCGCAGACCTCGACAACCGGACCCAGGCCATCGACTACTACGACGACGCTGACGGACGCAAGGACGATGACGACGGTGAGGATGCCTGGTCGCTCACAGGCAGGTGATTTTCAGGAGGGACACCGTCAGACGGTAGCCTAGAGGAGTGACTACAGCCGAGGGTGACAACGCCACTTCCAGCAGCTCCGACGTCTGGAACCTGCCGAACATCCTCACGATGCTCCGCATCGTCCTTGTTCCGTTTTTCGTATGGTTCCTGCTGGCCGACAACGGCCAGGACGGTCTCTGGCGCTGGGCGGCAGTGGTTGCCTTCGCGGTGGCGATCTACACGGACAAGCTCGACGGCGACATCGCCCGGGCGCGTGGCCTCATCACCAATTTCGGGAAGATCGCCGATCCCATCGCCGACAAGCTGCTTATTGGCTCGGCACTCGTCCTGCTGTCCTTCCTGGGCGAGCTCCCGTGGTGGGTCACCATCCTCATCCTTGCCCGTGAGTGGGGCATTACCGCCCTGCGCTTCTTCGTGATCCGTTACGGCGTCATGCCGGCGTCCCGCGGCGGGAAGCTGAAGACCGTGGTCCAGACCGTTGCCATCTTCCTTTACATCATGCCTTTGGAAGCCATGGCTCCATGGCTGGTTATCGTTGCCTTCTGCGTCATGATGCTGGCGTTGGCGATCACGTTGTGGACCGGAGTGGAGTACGTGGTCCAGGCGCTCAAGCTCCGGGCTGCCGGACGCCGCGCATGAGCGGCCTCCCGGGAGCGGAACCGCCTGCTGCCCAAACAGCGACGGCGGCCGTCGCCTTGGCCCTGGGAAAGCACCTGACGGTTGCCACGGCCGAGTCGCTGACAGCCGGCATGGTCGCGGCGGCCCTGGCCGGCACGCCAGGGGCATCCGGGATGCTGCAGGGCGGAGTGGTGGCCTACCAGAACTCCGTCAAGGCCGATGTCCTTGGAGTGTCCCGCACGCTGCTCGATGCCGTTGGTTCCGTGGACGGGGGAGTGGCGGCAGCCATGGCGGAGGGCGCCCGGCGGGCCTGCGGGGCTGACATAGGAATTTCCACGACCGGCGTGGCAGGACCCGAACCCCACGACGGCAAGAAGGTGGGCACGGTCTTCATCGGAGTGGCTGCACCGGAAGGAGCGGAAGCGTTTGAATACGCATTTTCGGGGGACAGGCAAAGTATCAGGGAACAAGCCTGCAGCAGCGCACTGGCGCGGCTGCTCGATACGTTGGAGGGCCTTGGTTACCGTGCGTAAAGCAACCGGGAACAAAAACTCATTGCCAATAGTTGTGTCATTGTGTCGCTTCGGAAAGGCCGGGGCGCCTAGGATGTAGAAACCGACCCGGTCCCGCCAGCCAGCGGACCGGAACTAATGAGGGAGCAAGGCGATACAGATGGTAAAGCAGCCCGTATCCGTAAACGGCGTGGTCCGCTGGAAGGATGTGGGCTTGGCTGATCAGGCACAGAGCGAACAGAAGGAGCGCAAAATGGTCGTACTACGCCACGAAATCGGTGATGTACTGCGCGATGTCCGCCAGCGTCAGGGCCGCACGCTTCGCGAGGTATCGCACAGCGCCCGTGTCTCGCTCGGATACTTGAGTGAGGTTGAACGCGGCCAGAAGGAAGCTTCCTCCGAGCTTCTTTCGTCAATCTGCACCGCCTTGGACGTTCCGCTGTCCAGCATGCTGCGCGAGGTCAGCGACCGCGTTGCAGTTGCTGAAGGTGTTGCTGTTCCGGACACCGTGCCGCAGGAGTTCTCGCAGCGCTACGGTCGTGATCTTGACCTCACCGACGACTTCCCGCAGGGCATGCTCTCCGGAGCCCGCTAGGAGTCCACGCACCAGACCAATGCAAAAGGTCCCTGGCCGCAAGGCCAGGGACCTTTTTGTGTGTGGTGTCGGGGCTGACCCACCCGGGGCGTGGCGGGGTTGGGCAGATGGTCTTCCAGGTGTATCCCGGGTCAGGCTGCGGTGTCCCCGGGATTGGCAGCCTCGTTGTCCTTGAAGGGTGCGTCCTTCATCAGGCCGTCACCATAGACGGCGTTCAGGCGCCCCATGTACTCTGCCAGGGCCTGGACGTCTTCCAGCGGCCACTCGCCCAGCCGTTCCCTGAAAACCTGTCGGCGTGCGTCCTGGACCTGATGCATCTTTTCCTCGCCCTTTTCCGTCAGGCGGATCGACTGTGCCCTCCCGTCCTGGGGGTCTGCCTCCTTGTAGACCAGTCCGATGCTCTCGAGGAAAGCTATCTGGCGGCTGACGGAAGGCTTGCCAACACCGATACAAGAGGCAAGGTCGGTCAGGCGGATGGGACCTTCCCTGCGGATGATGGTCAGCAGTCCATAGGCGGCCGGTTCCATGTCCGGGTGTACCTGCCGGGACAGCTGGTGGGAGATCGAGCGCGCGCGGCGCCAGAGCAGGCTCAGCTGGTGTTCCACCTGCTGGAGGGCGTCATCAACGTCGTCGCCCGGCACGCCGGGCGCCTGCGTGCTCTGGTGGGGATTGCTCATGGCAACCATTCTAGAGTCCGCAGGGCATGAGAGACTCTATCCGTGAGGGCAAGTGACTTTTGGCGTTTGATGGACGATGAATTCGGTGCCGGCTACTCCCGTGTCCTTGCATCGTCCCTGGTGCTGGCGGGCGTTGGCGGCCGGACCGCGGTGGATGCCCTCGCCGCCGGTTTCGATCCCAGGGATGTTTGGCTGGCACTTTGCGATGTCCAGGACGTTCCTCCGGAGCGTCGGCTCGGGAGGGACATCAAGCCCTCCGCGAGCTAGCGAAGGCCGGCCCATCGGCATTGGTTCCGGCAAAGGGATCGTGGATTGCCGGCACGGCGGTTCCGTGACGCGGCGGTTCCGTGACACGCCGTGACGTTGTTCGAATATCTGTTCGGATGGGGATATGCTCCTCACAGAGGAAAATTGATCCTGGACGACGCATTCCAAGGCATCCGGCGGCCGCTGTTATCCACATAGCCAACACCGGCACCTAAAAATGTCAGGGCGCAGTAATAGCGTCTGAGGTGACAGGAAAGCGGCCGTTCAGGCCACTCCACAGCGAGAAAGCATCAGAGGTGTGAACCATGGCGGCAACCCCGGATCGTGAGAAGGCGCTCGAGGCAGCGCTGGCCCAGATCGACAAGCAGTTCGGTAAAGGCTCCATCATGCGGCTGGGTGATGACACCCGCGCACCGATCGAGGTCATCCCCACAGGATCCATCGCCTTGGATGTCGCCCTGGGCATCGGCGGACTTCCCCGCGGCCGCGTCGTGGAAATCTACGGCCCTGAATCCTCTGGTAAGACCACGGTTGCCCTGCACGCGGTGGCTAACGCACAGCGAAATGGAGGCATCGCAGCCTTCATCGACGCCGAACACGCGCTTGACCCGGACTACGCCGCCAAGCTCGGGGTGGACACGGACGCGCTCCTGGTGTCCCAGCCGGATACGGGTGAACAGGCGCTGGAGATCATGGACATGCTGGTCGGCTCCGGCTCCCTGGATATCATCGTCATCGACTCCGTGGCAGCCCTGGTTCCACGCGCCGAAATCGAAGGCGAAATGGGCGACTCCCACGTCGGTCTCCAGGCACGACTCATGAGCCAGGCCCTGCGAAAGATCACCGGCCGGCTGAGCCAAACCAAGACCACGGCCATCTTCATCAACCAGCTACGCGAGAAGATCGGTGTCTTCTTCGGTTCACCGGAAACAACTACCGGTGGCAAGGCCTTGAAGTTCTACGCGTCAGTGCGTATCGACGTCCGGCGCATCCAAACGCTGAAGGAAGGTGCTGACTCTGTCGGCAACCGGACCAAGGCCAAGATCGTCAAGAACAAGATGGCCCCTCCCTTCAAGCTGGCCGAGTTCGACATCATCTACGGGCAGGGCATCTCCCGCGAGGGCGGCATCATTGACATGGGTGTGGAGCACGGCATCATCAAGAAATCCGGTTCCTGGTTCACCTATGATGGCGATCAACTGGGCCAGGGCATGGAGAACTCCCGTCGCTTCCTGCGGGATAACCCGGAGCTCGCCCAGGAACTTGAGCGCCTCATCAAGGAGAAGCTCGGTGTCGGCGTCAAGCCTGAGGAAGATTCACCCAAGCTGAAGGCCGTTGACGGCTAGGCGTGGGCCGGACCCGGACTCCTCCGTTGCCGGTGATCCTGAGCCCGACCCGGAGTCCATCGCGCGCGCCATCGTCCTGAGACAGTTGACGATGGCGCCGCGCAGCCGGCTGCAGCTGTCCCGGAAGCTGGCTGAACGTCATGTCCCGGAGCACGTGGCGGAAGCAGTCCTTGACCGCTTCGAAGAAGTCCAGCTGATTGATGATGCAGAGTTTGCCCGGATGTGGGTCCGAAGCCGCTCCCAGACCAGGAAGTTGGCCAAGGGGGCACTCCGTCGTGAGCTTGCAGACAAAGGCATTGAGCCGGAGGACGCAGAAGACGCATTGGCCCAGGTGTCCGACCAGGACGAGGAAGCGGCCGCCAGGGACCTGGTGGAGCGCAAGCTGCGGCCGGGGCTGGATCTGTCTGACCGGGCAGAACGGGACAAGCAAACGCGCAGGTTGGCATCCATGCTGGCCCGCAAGGGATACGCGCCCTCCATGGCGTTCAGGATCGTAGGAGAGGTGCTGGCGGAAGCCGGTACCCTTGAGTAGTGAGTTTGACCATTCCTTCCCCTTCAGCAGCAGAACCCGTTCAGCCTTCATCCGGGCCGCGTACCTATCAGGTCCGGACGTTCGGTTGCCAGATGAACGTCCACGATTCCGAGCGCATGGCCGGATTGCTGGAAGAAGCCGGTTACATCCCTGCTGAAGGTGAGCTGGCCGACGTCGTTGTCTTCAATACCTGCGCCGTCCGTGAAAACGCGGACAATAAGCTTTACGGCAACCTGGGCCAGCTGAGGCAGGTGAAGGCTGCCAACCCGGGCATGCAGATTGCGGTAGGCGGTTGCCTGGCACAGAAGGACCGGGACACGATCGTCCGCAAGGCGCCCTGGGTCGATGCAGTGTTTGGCACGCACAATGTTGGTGCCCTCCCGGCGCTGCTTAACCGCGCGAGGCACAACAACGAGGCCCAGCTGGAAATCCTGGAGTCGCTGGATGTCTTTCCTTCCACACTCCCCACCAAGCGAGACTCCGTCTACTCGGGTTGGGTTTCGATCTCAGTAGGATGCAACAACACCTGCACGTTCTGCATCGTCCCCTCGCTCCGCGGCAAGGAGAAGGACAGGCGACCGGGCGAGATCCTGGCCGAGATCCAGGCCCTCGTTGACGACGGCGCCGTGGAAGTCACGCTCCTGGGCCAGAACGTCAACTCCTACGGGGTGGAGTTCGGCGACCGCCAGGCATTCTCCAAACTGCTCCGCGCCTGCGGCGACATCCAAGGCCTGGAACGCGTTCGCTTCACCAGCCCCCACCCTGCTGCCTTCACGGACGACGTCATCGACGCCATGGCGGAAACGCACAACGTGATGCCGCAACTGCACATGCCGCTGCAGTCCGGCTCGGACAAGGTCCTCAAGGACATGCGCCGCTCGTACCGGTCCAGCCGGTTCCTCGGCATCCTGGACAAAGTGCGGGAGCGCATCCCCAACGCTGCCATTACCACCGACATCATCGTCGGGTTCCCGGGAGAGACCGAAGAAGACTTCCAGGCGACCCTGGACGTCGTCGGGAAATCACGGTTCTCCTCGGCGTTTACCTTCCAGTACTCAAAGCGTCCCGGAACCCCGGCAGCCGACCTTCCGGACCAGCTGCCCAAGGCCGTGGTGCAGGAGCGTTTCGAACGCTTGACGGCCCTTCAGGACCGCATCGCTGCTGAGGAGAACGCCAGGCAGCTCGGCCAGGAGGTGGAGATTCTGGTGACTGCCCAGTCCGGCCGGAAAGCTGGGGAGACCCACAGGCTGTCGGGCCGGTCCAAGGACCAGCGCCTGGTGCATTTTTCGGTGCCGGAAGGAGCCGAGACACCCCGTCCGGGTGATTTCGTGACGGTGACCATCACTGAAGCCGCAGCTTTCCACCTCATTGCCGACCCTGCAGGCCCGGCGGAGTATCACCTGCGGAGGTCCCGCGCCGGAGACGCGTGGGACCGTGCCCAGGCGGAGACGTGTGGGGTGCCCGCCCCAGGTGCCGGTGCCGGGAAGACGGGCGTATCCCTCGGGATGCCGTCGCTGCCTGCCCGCCGCGCCTGAGCGGCGGCGGGGACACTCCATGGCTCCACCGACCCCACGGCCGCTCCATCCGCCCGTGATCGCCATTGTTGGGCCTACGGGTTCAGGCAAGTCCGACCTCGGAGTCCAGCTTGCACGTGCTCTTGGCGGGGAGGTCATCAACGGTGATGCGCTTCAGTTCTACCGCGGCATGGACATCGGCACGGCCAAGATCACCGAGGCCGAGCGGGAAGGCGTGCCGCACCACCTTCTGGACATCATGGATGTCACGGAGGAAGCCAGCGTGGCTGCCTTTCAGGATCAGTGCCGCGCGGCCATCCGGGACATCCATTCCAGGGGAAAACGGGCGATTTTGGTGGGCGGCTCAGGGCTCTACATCCGCGCTGCCCTTGACGTGCTGGAATTTCCGGGAACGAACCCGGTGCTGAGGAAGCAATTGGAGGACCAGCTCACCATCCACGGCCTTGCGTTCCTCCAGGCCCGGCTGGCGGGCGTTGACCCGGTGTCTGCTGCACGTCTCACCGACGCCCGGCGTGTCATCCGCGCGTTGGAAGTCCACGAACTCACCGGCCGGCCGTTCAGTTCGTTCATGCCCCAGCGGGAGTACTTCCAGCCGGCGGTCCAGATTGGGCTGTCCGTGGAACGGGACGAGCTTCGCAGCCGGTTGGCCACCCGCGTGCATCGCATGGTGGATGCCGGATTGCAGGCAGAAGTCGAGCGACTGGACCGGGCGGGACTCCGCAAGGGCAAGACGGCGTCGCGCGCGTTGGGGTATTCGCAGTTCCTGAAAGTCCTGGACGGCACATCCGGCGTTGACCAGGCAGCAGAGGAAACGATCGTGGCTACGAGGCAGTTCGCCAAACGGCAGCTGACGTGGTTCCGTGCGGATCCGCGGATCACCTGGTTGGACTGGAACCTGCCGGACCTCGCCGTCCAGGCTGCAGCAGTGGCAGGGAACGGCTGATTTCTGGCCGTACACACCGTGCAGGTAGCCTAGGTTCATGGATCAATCTGCCGCAGTTTCCGCCCAGCAGCCCACGGTTGCAACTGCTTCCCAGCCCGCAGCCAAGCTCTCCGGCCTGCGATTCTCCAAGGGGCATGGAACCGGCAACGATTTCGTCCTGATCGCAGATCCCGCTGACAACCACACGATCACCCCGGAACAAGTCGCTCAGTTGTGCGACAGGCACCGGGGAATTGGTGGCGACGGGCTCATCCGTGCCGTTCCGTCCAGGTTCCTGCCGGAGGGCAGGGAACTCTTGGCACAGGATCCTGCCGCCGAGTGGTTCATGGACTACCGCAACGGGGACGGGTCACTGTCGGAGATGTGCGGCAACGGCGTCCGGGTCTTCGTTCATTTCCTGATTGAGGAGGGCCTGGTGGAACTGGCATCCGGCCAGGTCCTCACCATAGGAACCCGCGGAGGCATCAAGAAGATTGTACGGACCGACCATGGTTATGCCGTGGACATGGGCCCTTGGGAGTTCATCTTCCCTGCCGAAGCCACCAGCAAAGCCATGGATGCCTTGGTCAGCGCCGAGGGACTTGAGGTTGCCAGGCCAGGGCTGTCGGTGAGCATGGGTAATCCGCACACGGTGGTGGCGCTGGCGGAAATGGCCGAGTTGACCTCCACCCAGCTGTACAAGGCGCCGGTGGTGGATCCCAAGCCCGTCAACGGGACCAATGTGGAGTTCGTTGTCCCCGCAGAACCCCTGGTCCACGATGGCGTGGGAACCATCACCATGCGGGTCCACGAACGTGGCGTGGGCGAGACGCAGTCCTGTGGAACAGGTGCATGCGCTGCGGCCGTCGCCATCCGGCATTGGGCGGGCAGCACCGCACCCAACGCCTGGAACGTGAACGTTCCGGGGGGAGTGGTGGGAGTCAAGTTCTTCCCGGGTGAAGACGGCAGGGAACACGTCGAACTGAGTGGCCCCGCTGTGATCGTTGCTACCGGGACGCTTTCCTGACCCGGAGGATCCTGAACGACTTGGACGTGCTTTCCCGGCTGACGCTGAAGGTGTTGTCCAGTTCCGTGGCCAACCACCGTTGCAGCGAGTCTGAGCCAAGGTTCTTCTGAACCACCAGCCATGCACTGCCGCCTGGCGCCAGGCGGGGGAGCCAGGTGAGCAGCAAGGTGTGGAGTTCGGCTTTCCCGATGCGGATGGGCGGATTGGACCAGATAGTGTCGAACTCGACGGCAGGATCCACCTCATGCGGCAGGCTTGCCTTGACATTCGGCAGGCCCAGCGACTGCGCATTCTCGTTGGTCAGAACGATGCATCTCTCGTTGACGTCCACGGCATGGACCTGCGCAGAGGGCGCCATCAGCCCCATGGTGAGGGCAATCGGGCCCCACCCGCACCCAATGTCCAGCAGGTTGCCCTGCGGGGAGGGCGGGGGAACCTCTGCGAGCAGTATTGCAGTTCCTTTGTCGATCCCGTCGGGGCTGAAGATCCCGGATGAAGTGTGCACGTGGCGGGTCGCTCCGGCCAGTTCCACCGTGAGCGGCTTCCGGACAAAGGGACCGGCCGGTTGGGCGCTGAAATAGTGTGCAGACTCCATAATTTGCCAGCGTAGTTGCCCGTGGGGCCGCTTGGGAAACTGCAAGCACAGAAGGCCAATTTGACACCGGATGATAGTGTTGAATGCATGTTCTTGATCTTTGAGTAACCGGCCGTCTCACCGGCACCGCCCGCGACGCACGCCGTCGCTGATCTGGCTTCAACCGCATCTGCGTTGAACAGCATCAGCCACCGGCAATTCCGCCAGGCAGGATCCATCCGGCTCATCCGCCCACCGCTTACCATCAAGGATACGGTGCCGCGGGCTCAGTAAAAGATCACCTCTTCCGCACTTGCCATCGCCCGGATACCGCTCCATTCAGGAATCGGTCACCGCGTCGGCAGGCTGCCATGAGTTGGCATTTTCCCGGCGCCGGGATGGTCCTCCGCAGCGGACTCCCGCTTGATGAAAAGCACCCGCTTGTTACAGCACGCACGGGGAAACCCGGCTGCCTGTTCAGATCACAGGAGGCCCTTTTGGCCCAATCCCGTCAGCCCAGCGCGAATACTGCCCCACGCGCACGCAATCAGCATTATTCTGGAATAGCCGAACAGTCTAAGGAGACCATGACCACCCAGAACCATTCCGGATCCGATTCCGACGCCCAGGACATGAGTCCTGAACAGATCCAGGCCGTCATCGACCGGATTCTTTCCAAGGATGTCCCCGCGCAGGCATCCGGGGACAACCAGGACAAAGGCGTGTTCGGCAAGGCCCAGGCCATCTCCACCCTTGATGAAGAGCACAGCGTCTACGACGGAGAGCAGGAAGACCTGGCCGAACGTCGCGCACTGCGCCGTGTTGCCGGCCTTTCCACGGAACTCGAAGACGTCACCGAAGTCGAATACCGCCAACTCCGCCTGGAACGGGTGGTGCTCGCCGGTCTCTGGACCGAAGGAACGCTGGCCGATGCGGAGAACTCGCTCCGTGAGCTCGCGGCCCTGGCGGAGACGGCCGGGTCCGAGGTCCTGGACGGGCTTGTCCAGCGGCGCATGAAGCCGGATCCCGGTACGTTCCTTGGTTCCGGCAAGGCGCAGGAGCTCAAGGACATTGTTGCCGCCACCGGCGCTGACACCGTGGTGGTGGACACTGAGTTGTCCCCGTCCCAGCGCCGTGGCCTTGAGGACATCGTCAAAGTCAAGGTCGTGGACCGAACCACCCTGATCCTTGATATCTTCGCCCAGCATGCCAAGAGCCGCGAGGGCAAGGCCCAAGTGGAACTGGCACAGCTGGAATACCTGCTTCCGCGGCTTCGCGGCTGGGGTGAGTCGATGTCCAGGCAGGCCGGTGGCCAGGTGGGCGGCGCCGGCGCCGGCATGGGTTCACGTGGTCCGGGTGAAACCAAGATCGAACTCGACCGCCGCCGCATCCGTACGCGGATGGCCAAGTTGCGTCGGGAGATCGCCGCGATGAAGCCTGCGCGCGAGACCAAGCGGGCCAACCGCCGTCGTCATGCCATTCCGTCCGTTGCGATTGCCGGCTACACCAATGCCGGTAAGTCGTCCCTGCTGAACCGGCTGACTGACGCGGGAGTCCTGGTGGAGAACGCCCTGTTCGCTACCCTTGACCCCACGGTCCGCAGGGCGCAGACGCCCGACGGAATCGGCTACACGCTGGCCGATACTGTGGGCTTCGTCCGGTCGCTGCCTACCCAGTTGGTGGAGGCATTCCGCTCCACGCTGGAGGAAGTTGCCGATGCTGACCTGATCCTCCATGTGGTGGACGCTTCCCATCCGGACCCGGAAGGGCAGATCGCTGCTGTCCGGGCGGTGTTCACGGAAGTCGACGCCCGCAAGGTGCCGGAGATCATTGTCCTTAACAAGGTGGATGTCGCCGATCCCTTCGTCGTGGAGCGTCTGAAGCAGAAAGAGCCCCGTCATGCCGTGGTGTCCACCCGCACAGGGCAGGGCATCGCGGAACTGCTGGAAACGATCAGCCAGGCCATCCCGCGGCCCGGTGTCCGGCTGGACGTGCTCATTCCCTACAACCGCGGCGAGCTGATCAGCAAGCTCCACTCTTCGGACGCGGAAATCCTGAGCCTTGAGCACCAGGAAGACGGCACGCGCGTGGTGGCCATGGTCCGTGAAGGGCTGGCCGCTGAACTGGAGTCATTCGTCACCAATGGTTGAAAAGGTGGCGGCGGACGTCGTCGAGTCGCCGGGGGAGAAGTTCACCCTCGGGTTGCTGGAAAAGGCTGTTGCCGGGATGGGCGGCCAAAGCCGTACCGGGCAACATGAAATGGCCAAGCACGTGACCCGTGCCATCGAGTCCGGGGAACATCTGTTGGTGCAGGCGGGGACGGGTACGGGTAAGTCACTGGCGTACCTGATTCCGTTGATCGCGCATTCCATGGACAGCAACAAACCCACGCTCGTGTCCACCGCCACCCTGGCCCTGCAGACACAGATTGTTGGCCGGGATCTTCCCCGGCTCCTGGAGACCATTGGCCCTGCCCTGGACCGTCCCGTGAACGTGGCGCTGGTCAAGGGCAGGGCCAACTACGTCTGCCTCCAGAAACTCGAGGGTGGTTTTCCCAGCGAGGAACCGTCCGAAGGCCAGCTCTTTTCGCTGGGCGAGGACACCAGTGTCCCGCACTTCGCGGCGTCTGTGGGTGGGCCGTCGTCGCAGTTGGGCAAGGAAGTGGTGCGCCTGAGGGAGTGGGCGGAGACCACGTCCACCGGTGACAGGGACGAATTGATGCCGGGCGTCACGGACCGGGCCTGGAGGCAGGTGTCCGTCACGTCCATGGAGTGCCTGGGAGCGCAGAAATGCCCCCTGGCAGAAGAATGCTTCAGCGAACAGGCCAGGGCCAGGGCTGCAGAAGCCGACGTCGTGGTAACCAACCATGCGATGCTTGCTGTCAGCGCTTTTGAAGGGCTTGCTGTCCTTCCCGAGTACGACGTCGTGGTGGTGGATGAAGCCCATGAGCTCCAGGACCGCGTGACCGGTGCTGTGTCGGGCCAATTGTCGGTGGCCATGGTGCACGCCGCAGCATCCAGTGCCCGGAAGCACACGGCGATTACCGTGGATGCCCTCAACGCCGCGGCCGATAGGCTGGACCTGGCAATTGCAGGAGTTCCCAACGGCTTGCTGCCGAACGGCCTGAACGATGAACAACTGGACTGCATCGACCAGTTGCGTGATGCTGCGCGTGCCGCGCTCTCGGACTTCAAGCCGGATTCGTCGGGCCAGAACGCGGTCGACGGCGGCAGGCAGCTCGCGCGGTCACGGCTTCTTCTCATCCTGGAACTGTCAGAGCGGCTGCTCGCTGCGAAGGAAAACCGCGAAGTCGTCTGGTTCTCCAGGAACAGTACATTCGATCCGCAGCAGGGTTACTCCCAACCGGATGAAACCGCCCCCGCCCTGATCAACATCGCTCCCCTCAGTGTGGCAGGAAGGCTCAGGGAAGGGCTTTTCGCAGGCCACACCGTGGTGCTTACCTCCGCCACCTTGGCCATCGGATCCGCATTTGAGCCGGCTGCCGGGGGACTGGGACTTGTGGGCGACGGGGCGCCAAGCTGGACAGGCCTGGATGTCGGATCGCCTTTCGACTATCCAAAGCAGGGTGTGCTCTACGTCGCGCAGCACCTGCCCAAGCCCGGGCGCGGAACCTCCCCGGAAGCGCTCGATGAGCTGGAAGACCTGATCCGGGCATCCGGCGGCGGAGCACTGTGCCTGTTCTCTTCACGGCGGGCGGCAGAGGAAGCAGCTGACGCCATGCGCCTGCGACTCGATGACACCATTCTCTGCCAGGGTGAATCCACAATGGCCGCGCTGGTGAAGCAGTTCGCCGACGAACCGGATACCTGCCTTTTTGGGACCATGTCCCTGTGGCAAGGGGTAGACGTGCCCGGCGGCTCGTGCCGGCTCGTGGTCATTGACCGGATACCTTTCCCCCGTCCGGACGATCCTCTGATGACGGCAAGGTCGCGGGCTGTGGCACAGTCCGGCGGCAATGGCTTCATGGCCGTCTCGGCCACGCATGCCGCGGTTCGTTTGGCGCAGGGCGCCGGTCGGCTGATCCGTTCCACAGGGGACAAGGGGGTCGTCGCGGTCCTGGACCCGCGGCTTTCCACGGAACGCTATGGGGCGTTCCTGCGTGCTGCCCTCCCGCCGTTCTGGGCGACGACGGACAGCAAGGTGGTCCAGGGCGTTCTGCGCAGGCTTAGTGCCTCCACGGGCTGACGCTCCAGGAGCGGGAACAGCCTTGAAGCCACAGCGGGCGCAGCGCCGAAGCTAGAGCGAGCGGAGAACTGAAACGACCTTGCCCATGATGGTGGCCTGGTCACCAAGGATGGGTTCGTACTGGGTGTTTTGCGGCAGCAGCCATGTGTGGCCGTCGCGTTGCCTGAAGGTCTTCACGGTAGCTTCGTCGTCCAGCAGCGCCGCCACGATGTCTCCGTTGACGGCGTCGTTCTGGCGCCGCACCACTACCCAGTCGCCGTCGCAGATCGCGGCATCGATCATGGAGTCGCCGGCGACCTTGAGCATGAACAGCTCGCCGTGGCCTACCAGCTGCCGGGGAAGTGCGAGGACGTCCTCTACGGTCTGGTCAGCGAGGATCGGACCGCCGGCAGCAATCCGGCCCACCAACGGAACCATGGCGGTGTCGCTCGCGCTGGCGAGTTCCGTGACGGCCAGCCCGCCGGTGGTGCGGAGGGTTGCGGGTGCTTCCACGCCCGGAATCGCGGCGCCACTGTCAAGCGTCAGGGGCATCAGGACTTCCATTGCCCTTGGACGCTTGGGGTCCCGGCGAAGGTACCCGAGTTTCTCCAGCTGGGACAGTTGGTGCGTGACGCTGGACAGGCTTGCCAGGCCGACAGTGTCGCCGATCTCACGCATGCTGGGCGGGTACCCGTTGTCATTGACTGACCGCTGGATGGTTTCCAGGATCTTCTTCTGACGGACGGTCAGGCTTTTGGGACTTTTCTGGGGCTGTTGGCTCCGCAGGGGTGCCCCGCCGCCGTTGGCCTTGGATGCCATGTACGCCATTGCCCTTCCGCTCCGCCCGGCCTCCACAAGGAGGTGTCCGGGGATGGGGGTCCGAAAAATGTCAGACCCTCCTGTTCCACTGGAACAGTGCTTGTTCCTTCAGTCAAACGTAGGTCAGGCGCATGCGTTTATCAAACATTTGTTCTAGCGAGTCTCGACATCGTTCGTTGATAAGTGCTAAAAATGTCATAGCAAGGTTCGAATATGTGTTCTATAAATCCTTGGCTCGCATGGAATGTCCGGACGCTGCGTTCGAACATCGGTTCGGGCCGGGGGGACACAAGAATTGGCAGCCTGTCCGGTTTCCGGCCCAGGCAATCGCTTAGAAGGGCTCAGCTCATGTCCGCAGTCACCGCGTTCAGTGATTTCCGCAGTACCCCCGTTCCGGCCCGTATCCGGCTGACCCGGCGCGGCAGGATTGTCTTCTTCGGAATCCCGGCCATGCTGTTGGCAGCAGCCCTCCTGAGCCTGGCCGGTTTCATTACCTCTCCGGCCAAGGCATCGGATTCCCCATCCCAGCTCCAGCCGCCCGTGGCTGTCTCCGTGACAGTCCAGCCCGGCCAATCGCTCTGGGGTATTGCCGGGGCCGCCGCCCCGGACCGCGATCCGCGGGATGTCATCGCCGAGATCATCCAGCTCAACGACCTCCCGGGCGGACGCATCCAGCCGGGCCAGCAGCTCTTCGTTCCCGCCGGCTGAGGTGCTTCCAGCTGTCACAGTTACCGGCGGGTCGCCGCGGCCCCTTAAACTGTGGTGGTGAGTGACCAGCTTGAGCGACTTGACCGCCTTCCCCTCCGGACCAACCTGCGTGGACTGAGCCCCTACGGCGCACCGCAGCTTGACGTCCCCGTCCTGCTCAACGTCAACGAGAACACCCATGGCGTCCCGGCCGACGTGCAGGCAGCCATCACCGAGGCCGTCGCCGCGGCTGCGACCAGCCTCAACCGATACCCGGACCGTGAGTTCACCGAGCTTCGGGTAGCCTTGGCGGAGTACCTCGGGCACGGCCTGTCTGCTGACAACATCTGGGCGGCCAACGGATCCAATGAGGTCCTTCAGCAGATCCTGCAGGCTTTCGGCGGCCCGGGACGCAAAGCACTGAGCTTCCCGCCCACCTATTCCATGTACCCCCTCCTGGCCAGCGGCACGGACACCGAGTACATCAGCGGTATCCGGGGAGAGAACTATGGGCTGGATGCCGCTTCTGCGGCCCGCCAGGTGCTCGAGACCGAAGCCAACATCGTGTTCCTGTGTTCCCCGAACAATCCCACGGGCACCGGCCTTGGCCTGGATGTCGTGGAGGCGGTATACGAGGCCGGTGAGGCCAGCCAGGCAATCGTGATCGTGGACGAGGCCTATCACGAGTTCGCCCACGACAACACGCCCAGTGCACTGACGCTCCTGCCTGGCCGGGAGCGCCTCATTGTCTCCAGGACCATGAGCAAGGCTTTCGCCCTGGCCGGTGCCCGCATCGGCTACATGGCAGCCGCTCCCGAGGTAACGGATGCCATTCGACTGGTACGCCTGCCGTACCACCTTTCGGCTGTCACCCAGGCCACGGCCTTGGCCGCTCTGCACCACCGGGAAGCCCTCATGGCTGATGTGGAGGACATCAAAGTCCAGCGCGACCGGATTGTCACGGAACTGCTTCGCCTGGGCTTGAAGCCGGCCGCGTCGGACTCCAACTATGTCTTCTTCGGCGGCCTGGAAAACCCGCTTGCCATCTGGCAGGGCTTGCTGGATGCCGGTGTGCTCATTCGTGATGTCGGCATCCCGGGGCACCTGCGCGTCACGGCGGGAACCGAGAAGGAAACCACAGCCTTCCTGGAAGCGCTGGAAGCACTGCTGGCCTGAGCCGGCCCGCCGGCCAACTAAACTTGTTACCAGAACCCACCCGAAACTTGTTGTAGAAGGACATCCCAATGAGCGAAACCGGCGCTACGCCGTCCGCTGCCCGCACTGCACGCATGGAGCGCACCACCAGTGAGTCCTCCGTCCTGGTCGAAATCAACCTGGATGGCTCGGGTGTCTCGGACATCAGCACCTCGGTTCCCTTCTATGACCACATGCTCACGGCTCTGTGCAAGCATTCGCTGATCGACATGACCGTCAAGGCAACAGGGGACACCCATATCGACGCGCACCACACGGTGGAGGACGTCGCCATCACGTTCGGTGAAGTGCTTCGCACTGCGCTGGGCAACAAGGCCGGCATTCGCAGGTTCGGTGAGGCGACTGTGCCCTTGGACGAGGCCTTGGCCCACGCAGTGGTGGATGTGTCCGGCCGTCCCTACCTGGTTCACGGAGGTGAGCCCGCAGGCCAGGAGTACCACTTGATCGGTGGACACTTCACGGGTTCCCTGACCCGGCACGTTTTTGAAGCCATTACCCTGCACGCCGGCATCTGCCTGCACATGAACGTCCTTGCCGGCCGGGACCCGCACCACATCGTGGAGGCACAGTTCAAGGCCTTCGCCAGGGCGCTCCGGGCGGCTGTCGAGTCCGATCCGCGCGTCGAAGGCATTCCATCCACCAAGGGGGCATTGTGAGCGGCCAGATCCTGAAGGACGGGGCGGTAACGGACGCTTCCGCCGCCGTGAGGCCGGCGTCGCCGGAAGGCAAGCCGACCGTGACGGTGCTGGACTACGGTTCCGGCAATGTCAGGTCAGCCGTACGCGCCCTGGAACGGGCAGGCGCCGAGGTCATCCTCAGCGCCAAGCCTGAAGATGTGTTGAACGCGGACGGACTCCTGGTTCCCGGCGTGGGCGCCTTTGAGACGGTCATGCGGGAGCTCAAGGCAGTAGACGGGATCCGGATGATCGGCCGCAGGGTGGCCGGTGGACGTCCTGTCCTGGCGATCTGCGTGGGCCTGCAGGTGCTCTTCGAAGCCGGTGTGGAACACGGCACCGAATCGGAAGGCATGGCAGAGTGGCCTGGCAAGGTCGAGTTGTTGCCCGCGCCCGTGGTGCCGCACATGGGGTGGAACACCGTGGATGTCCCGGAAGGCTCCAAGCTCTTTGCCGGCGTGGAGAATGAACGCTTCTACTTCGTCCACTCCTACGGCGTCCAGGACTGGAACTTCGACGTCGTCCAGCCGCGGATGACTCCGCCCCAGGTGACGTGGTCCGAGCACGGTGCACGTTTTATCGCTGCGGTGGAAAACGGCCCGCTCTGCGCAACGCAGTTCCACCCGGAAAAATCCGGCGATGCCGGGGCGCGCCTGCTGCGGAACTGGGTCGATAGTCTGCGCAGGCCCGGCTCCGATGCCGCCACGGTTCCCGCGGGCGGCGCTGCCTGACATGTGGTCCATTGTGTTGATGGGTCTTGCAGGCCTTTTGGTGGGCGGCGGAATTTCCTTCCACCAGCAGAAGAAGCCGTTGTGGGTATCCCTCTCCTTCTATGTGCTGGCGGCCATGTCGCTGCTGGCTGCCTATCTCCTCACCCTGCCAGGCAAGTAACCGGCCCGGCGTCCCAACGACTCCTAGGACACACATGACCACGTCGCAGCAAAACGTCTTGGAACTCCTGCCCGCCGTCGATATCGTCGATGGCCAGGCAGTCCGGCTCCTCCAGGGCGAGGCCGGATCGGAAACCAGCTACGGCACGCCGCTTGACGCAGCGCTTAACTGGCAGAACGCCGGTGCCGAGTGGGTCCATATGGTGGATCTCGATGCTGCGTTCGGCCGTGGAAACAACGCCGGGCTGATCAGCGAGGTCGTGTCCCGGCTCAACGTCAAGGTGGAGTTGTCCGGCGGCCTTCGTGATGACGAGTCGTTGGAACGCGCCCTGGAGCTGGGCGTTGAGCGCGTCAACCTCGGTACTGCGGCGCTGGAGAACCCGGAGTGGACCCGGCGCGCCATTGAGCGCTTTGGTGACAAGATCGCCGTCGGGCTGGATGTCCGGGGAACCACCCTTGCGGGCCGCGGCTGGACCAAGGAGGGCGGCGACCTCTGGGAGGTGCTGGCGCGCCTGGAGGACGCCGGATGTGCACGCTATGTGGTGACGGATGTGACCAAGGACGGTACGCTGCAGGGCCCCAACGTGGACCTGTTGCGCCGGATGGTGGAACGGACCGGCAAGCCCGTGGTGGCGTCCGGTGGAATTTCCAGCCTGGAGGACCTGCGGGTCCTGCGTGAACTGGTGCCCCTGGGTGTCGAGGGCGCGATTGTGGGCAAAGCCCTTTACGCCGGTGCGTTCACGCTGCCGGAAGCCCTGGATGTAGCCGGCCGACGCTGATGCCGCACGAAGAGCACCAAGGCCAGGGCCGGCGGGAGCTGCCTGGACACATCGCCGCTGCCTTGGCAGGCGCCGGGGGAGCCACGGACTCTGCAGGCCAGCCGTGGGCCGGTCGCAGCCTGCAGGGCGAGGACGCCAGGATCCACAATTTCGAGGACGACGACGGCACAGCCGATCCGGCTTACCTCGCCGCAGTTGGCGCCCTGCTGGACGGTACCGGCGGTGAAGCGGGGGTAGTTGCTTCGCTGGCCACAGCCAGGGTCTTTGTTCCGGTGGTAGCCCAGCTTGCCCAGGAAGCCGAAGGCGTCGACGGGCTGCATGCAGACAAGCAGGCTGATATGGCATTGGTCACACTGAAGGCGCCCGATGGCCGCACGGCGATGCCGGTGTTTACCTCCGCTGCCGCCCTGGAGGCCTGGCATGCTGAGGCGCGTCCCGTGGCTGTTTATGCAGCCCGCGCCGCACTGTCAGCGGTTTCGGAGGGGGCCCAGCTTCTGGTGCTGGATCCGGGCTCGGACTTCACGTTTGTTGTAAGGCGCCCGGCGATGTGGGCCCTTGCCAAGCAGCGGGACTGGACGCCGTCATACCTTGATGATCAACTGGAGTCTGCTCTCGCTTCGGCAGCCACGGCCTTCCCGGCAGTGCGACGCGTGGAAACGCGTCCGGGCGCCGGCGTGGCTGCACGGACCGCGGATGGACAGGTGGTGTCCGGCGGTGGTGCGGGTCCGGAACTCCAGGTGGTGCTCTACCTCGAAGACGGGCTGGACGCCGGTGCCGTCCAGCAGCTCGTGTCCGGCCTCAACGAGGCCTGGGCAAACATGGAGGCCTTCGCTGAGGGCGTGGACTCCATCGAAGTAAAACTGCAGCGTGCGGCGCAGGAGCCCGGGCTGCACTAACGGCAGCACCCGTTCATCCCGGGGCTGCCCCGGGGGAACAAGAGGAAAGAAGCTGTGAACTTCGCTCTCTACAAAGAGATGCTGGCCATCCGTCCGGTGAGGCGTTTGCTGCTCGTGGGCATGGTGGCGCGGATTCCGCACTCGGCGGCCGGTGTCCTGCTGACGCTGCATATCGTCATGACGCTGGGAGAAGGCTACGCCGCCGCCGGCGCCGCCGCCGCGGTCATGACCATCGGCATTGCCGTTGGTGCCCCGTGGCGTGGCCGGCGGGTCGATACGGTGGGCCTCAGGAAGGCGTTGATACCTTCCGTCGTGTCGGAGACGGTCATCTGGTCCATCGTTCCGCATGTGTCATATTCCTGGCTGCTGCCCCTGGTCTTTGTGGGCGGGCTGTTCACCTTGCCCATTTTCAGCGTCGTCCGGCAGTCGCTTGGCGTCATGGTGGATGGCGAGCAGCGCCGGTCCGCGTACGCACTCGATTCCATCGCCACCGAACTCGTCTTCATGATTGGCCCGGCGATTGGCGCGGTGGTGGCCACCAGCGGCTTTTCGGCGCTCGGCCTGACCGCTGTGGGAATCTCCGTGTCGGTGGCCGGCTTGTTCCTGATGTGGTTCAACCCGCCGACCAGGAGCGAGGACGCCTGCACGCCGGAGGAGTCCGCGGAACGTGCCGCGGACGACCTCGCCGCAGCTGAAGCCGCGATGGTGGCCTCGGCGCCTGGCCACGTGCAGGAGGCGGCGTCGGAGATGGCTCCCGCGGCCTCGCGGACGGCGGCCCTGCGCCACAGGGTCGCACGGAACTTCACGTGGTTCACGGTCTCCGTAGCTGCGCTGTTCGCCGTGGCTGCCGGTGCGGGCATGGTGCTGAGCGGCTCGGATGTGAGCATTGTGGGACTGCTTGAACGCGGCGGCCACGAGAACCAGATCGGCATTGTGTTCTTCTTCTGGTGCGCGGCATCGGTGGTGGGCGGTTTGATCTATGGCGGCATGAAGCGGCAGGTTTCGCCCATGCTGCTCCTCCTCGGCATGGCCGCCCTGACCATTCCCATGGGTTTTGCCCAGGACACCTGGTCGCTCGCACTGCTGTCCATCCTGCCCGGTTTATTGTGCGCTCCGGTCCTGTCGGCGTCATCGGAGAAGGTCGCGGACCTCGTGGATGAGGAACGCCGTGGCGAGGCCATGGGCTGGTATGGTTCCGCACTGACTGCCGGAGTGGCCTTGGGTTCGCCCCTGGCCGGTGTCTTCATCGACTCCGTGGGTCCTTGGGGCGGTTTCGCTGCCGTGGGCTCGGCCGGGGTTGTGCTCTGCTGTGCGGGACTGGTCCTGATGTCGCTGCGGCGTCGGTCCGCCCGGGTCTGATCGCGGCATCCCCGGGCGGCGGTATGGCCGCACCGTTGGAGCTTCAGCCGGATGGTGGCCACAACGTGGCGATAAACCACGACGGCGGGCCGAACCTTGTGGGTTCGGCCCGCCGTTTGGCTATTGCAGGCTCGTGGGGGAGGTCAGTTGACCGGCCCGGTGAACTTTTCGCCCGGGCCCTTCCCGGGAGCGTCCGGAATCAGGGAAGCTTCGCGGAAGGCCAACTGGAGGGACCGCAGCCCGTCGCGCAAGGGACCGGCGTGCTGCGAGCCGATTTCCGGAGCAGCAGCCGTGACCAGTCCAGCCAGGGCGGTGATGAGCTTGCGGGCTTCGTCGAGATCCTTCAGATCGTCCGCGTTGGGGTCGTCGGCAAGTCCCACCTTCACTGCCGCAGCGCTCATGAGGTGCACGGCGCCGGTGGTGATGACCTCTACGGCGGGGACTTCTGCGATGTCGCGGATCTGCTGGGAAACTCCGGAACCGGCGGGAGCGTCATCGCTGTAGGAGTTGCGGGAATTGCTGTCTTCAGTGCTCATACTGGTAAGCTTGACACAGACCGGCTGGAAGTCGTTATTCAGCATGGATGGTCCCGCCGCGTGCAATGTGCACTGGGCGGGTTATTTCTGTAGAATTGATTTTCAGTTTGCAAGCGGAGTTCTCTCCCACCCGCGTCAGCCGCTCCCTCCGGGGACAGATCCCAACCGGGACAAGAGGTTGCCGGGTACTTGGTCGGACACAAGCAGGGCGGTTGCCGTGCGGGTGTGGGCAGGTCCTGGTTTCAGGGCCCGCCGAACCGATCTTTGAGGCCTTCGATTGCACCTGCAATTGGAGGCCTTCTCTATTTGCCGGTGAACTCACCACAACCACAGGAGCTTTAACATTAGCGAGCCAAGAATCAATGAGCGTATCCGCGTCCCCGAGGTGCGGCTGGTCGGCCCTGCCGGCGAACAGGTAGGAATTGTCCGCATCGAAGACGCCCTGCGTCTTGCTGCCGAATCCGATCTCGATCTCGTTGAAGTTGCCCCGCAGGCCAAGCCCCCTGTGTGCAAGTTGATGGACTTTGGCAAGTACAAGTACGAGGCAGCGGTCAAGGCCCGGGAAGCCCGGAAGAACCAGACCAACACGGTTCTCAAGGAAATCCGTTTCCGCCTGAAGATCGACAAGCACGACTACGAAACCAAGCGGGGGCACGCACTGCGCTTCCTCGGCGCCGGTGACAAGGTCAAGGCCATGATCCAGTTCCGTGGCCGTGAGCAGCAGCGCCCCGAAATGGGCATCCGCCTGTTGCAGCGCTTTGCCGAAGATGTTGCCGAGGTTGGCGTTGTCGAGTCGAGCCCGCGTATCGATGGCCGCAACATGGTCATGGTGATCGGTCCGCTCAAGAACAAGGCCGAAGCCAAGGCTGAGGCCCGCCGCGCAGCACAGCGCGCCGAAGCCAAGGCACAGAACGAGGCCAAGGCCGCCGCGCGGGTGGACACCTCGGGCGACCAGGGACCGATGACGCAGACCCTTGGAGACCTTCTTCCGGCAGGGCTGGTGGGTTCCGCCGGGGAGCCTGACCAGGACACCGCTGCCCCCGTGGCCGAGGACGCCCAGGCATCCGTCGCCGTTGAAGCGCCGGCCCAGGAAGCCCAGGCTCCTGAAGCCCAAGCTCCTGAGGCAGAGGCTCCTGTGGCCGCAGCCGCACCGGCTCCGGTTGAGGAAACCCGGGCCGAGGCCGCACCGGCTCCGGTTGAGGAAACCAAGGCCGTGGGCGAGGAACCCAAGGCTGAAGCTGTGGCGCCGGCAGCCGCGGAGGCAGCTCCGGCAGCGCAGGCTCCCAAGCCCGCAGTTCCTGCCGCACCGAAGCCGGCTGTCCCTTCGGCTCCGAAGCCAGTGGCAAAGCCTGCAGCACCCAAGCCGGGTGCACGGCCGGCAGCGCCCAAGGCCACGCCGAAGCCTGCTTCACGCAAGACCAACTAGTTCGACGCCGTGGAGGCCCTGCCTCCACGGCAAGCAACCAGCACGCCGGCCCCAGCAGGCCGGCTGCACGAAAGAACTGCGGACACAGTCCGCGGATACGTAAGGAGATCGGTTCCCATGCCGAAGATGAAGACCCACAGCGGTGCTAAGAAGCGCTTCAAGCTGACCGGCACCGGCAAGCTGAAGCGCCAGCAGGCCAACCGCCGCCACTACCTGGAGCACAAGCCCACCACCCTGACCCGCCGCCTCGCCGGCGACAAGATCGTCTTCAAGGGCGATGCCAAGGTCATCAAGAAGATGCTGGGCGTCTAAGTTCCAAGCACTTTGGTTTCCGCCGTCCGGCGGACACCGACTACACCAAAAGCCTTCTCAGGCCGCCGGGTTTCCCGGCAGTAGCAGCTTGGGATAAAGATTTCTGAAGGAGTACGCACGTGGCACGTGTGAAGCGGGCGGTCAACGCCCACAAGAAGCGCCGGGTTGTCCTCGAACGCGCCAAGGGTTACCGCGGTCAGCGTTCGCGCCTTTACCGCAAGGCAAAAGAGCAGCTGCTGCACTCGTTTGTTTACAGCTACGGCGACCGCCGCAAGCGCAAGGGCGACTTCCGCCGCCTCTGGATCCAGCGCATCAACGCCGCATCCCGCGCCAACGGCCTCACCTACAACCGCCTGATCCAGGGCCTGAAGGCTGCTGAGGTTGAGGTTGACCGCCGCATGCTTGCTGAGCTGGCTGTCTCGGACGCCAACGCATTCGCTGCCCTGGTGAACGTTGCCAAGGCTGCCCTGCCGTCCGACACCTCCGCTCCGGCGGCCAAGGCCGACGCTGCAGCTCCCAAGGCTGCCAAGGTTGCTCCGGCTGCCGCCACGGCTACCGCTGTCAAGGCAGTTGTTTCCGAGAAGCCGGCCATCGATGGCGCTGTTGCAGCCGTTGACGGCGAGGGTGCTCCGGAGGGCTTTGCCATCAAGGGCAACGCCGAGTCCAAGAAGTACCACGTTCCGGGTTCCACCTGGTACGAGAACACCGCTGCTGAGTACTGGTTCTCCACCGTTGAGGCTGCCAAGGCTGCAGGCTACGAGCCCGCAGGTGGCGAAGCCCGCCAGCAGATCAAGAACTAGTCGCACCTGCGGCTAAAGTTCTTTATATGAACAACACCGGACGCCCGCAAGACTTTCCGATGACCAACCCCCGAGCAGATCGGGTGAAGGATGTCGCAAAGCTTGCCGGGCGTCCGGCGCGTTTAAAGCGTGGTCGCTTCCTGGCCGAAGGTCCGCAGGCGGTACGTGAGGCGTTGGTCCTTCACCGTGAACGGACAGCGGCGGGAGGATCCGCCGTCGTGCATGAAGTGTACGCGAGCCAGGCGTGCCTCGACCGGCTCCCGGAACTGGACGACCTCGCCCGGGGTACCCGGCTGCGCCTGGCTACAGACGACGTCTTGTCCGCCATGGCGGATACCGTGAACCCGCAAGGCATCGTGGCGGTCTGCTCCTTCGTTGACGTCGGGCTTGCAGACGTCCTCGACGCCGGCCCGCAACTTCTTGCCGTGATGTGCCAGGTCCGTGACCCGGGTAATGCGGGGACGGTCCTGCGCGCGGCGGATGCGGCCGGGGCGGACGCCGTCATCCTCACCGGTTCCAGCGTGGATATTTACAACCCGAAGGCGGTCCGTTCCACTGCGGGTTCGTTGTTCCACCTGCCCGTAGTGCTCGGTGTGGAGGTGGCAGACCTGGTGGCCCGGTGCAAGGAGCGCGGGATTGGTGTCCTTGCAGCCGACGGGTACGGATCCGTGAACCTTGACCAGTTGCAGGATCAGAACGCCGCCCGCCGGATGGGCGTGGGCAGTGCACCCTCAGAGTACGCCCTTGAAGATCCCACGGCCTGGCTCTTCGGGAATGAGGCCCAGGGGCTGTCCGACGCCGAATTGGCGTTGGCCGACCATCGGGTTGCTGTGCCTGTATACGGGGCGGCCGAAAGCCTCAATCTGGGTACCGCGGCCACCGTATGCCTTTACGCCAGTGCCCGGTCGCAGCAGGGCGCCCGGGTCGTGAATGCTTAAAATCCCCGGACACGGGTACGGTATTGCTTGCAAGATCAGACGATGACGACTCTTCTTGGCACAGACAATACTTTCCCGAAACCGAAGAGGTGAAGCTTTCGTGGCTGCTAGTGGCGGTACCAAAGCAATCGTGGCGGCCCTTGCCGCGAACCTGACCATCGCCGTACTCAAATTCATCGCGTTCATCCTGACGATGTCATCGTCCATGCTCGCCGAGGCCATCCACTCGGTGGCCGACTCAGGCAACCAGGTGCTTCTCCTGGTGGGCGGCAAGCGCGCCAAGCGTGCTGCAAGCGCCGAGCATCCCTTCGGCTACGGCCGCGAACGGTATATCTACGCTTTTATCGTGTCCATTGTGCTCTTCAGCGTCGGTGGCCTTTTTGCGTTGTACGAGGCATGGGAGAAGTTCCAGCACCCGCACGGCATCGAGGGTGACTTCTGGTGGGTTCCGTTGGCTGTCCTGGTGGGTGCCATCATCGCGGAGTCGTTCTCGTTCCGGACGGCCATCATCGAATCCAACCACGTCCGTGGGAAGCAGGGCTGGGTGTCGTTCGTCCGCAACGCCAAGCAGCCGGAGCTGCCGGTCATCCTGCTGGAGGATCTCGGTGCACTCCTGGGCCTCATATTCGCCTTGTTCGGTGTCGGCCTGACGCTGATTACCGGCGATGGCGTGTGGGATGCCCTGGGTACCGCCATGATCGGCCTCCTGCTGGTGGCGATCGCCGTGGTCCTAGCGCTGGAAACCAAGTCGCTGCTGCTGGGGGAGTCCGCCACCAAGGACGACGTCGCCCGGATCACGGGAGCCCTTGAGGCTGACGGAACACGCATCATCCACCTCAAGACCCTGCACCTGGGACCGGATGAGTTGCTGGTTGCTGCCAAGATCACCATGGGTGCCGCTGATACCGGCCAGTCGATCGCCAAGGTAATTGACGACGCCGAGCAGCGCATCCGTGCGGCGGTTCCGATTGCGCGGGTCATCTATCTGGAACCGGACCTGGAACGCGTGAAGGCGTAGTCAGGTCCGTTCAGGAAGAAACCGGAAAAGCCATGGGCTCCGCAGGTGCGGAGCCCATGGCTTTTGTCTTTGCAGGGGGCCAGGCTTTCGTAGCCTTGGGCTGCGACTGGACCGGGCTGCCTTCAGGACGCGAGCGGTCTCCTGCGTTCCAGCAGGCCACTGACCACGGCGACCCCCAGGCCGAGGACGGCCAGGACGGCGCCCACCAGGGCGGGGGCCACGTACCCCCAGCCCCAGGCGATGACTGTGCCGCCGAGGAAGGCACCCAGGGCGTTGGCGATGTTCAAGGCCGAGTGGTTGAGGGATGAGGCCAGCGACGCTGCCCCGGGTGCCGCATCCAGGAGGCGGGTCTGCAACGCCGGAGTCAGCATGGATCCGATGCCACCTACGACGAAGGCCATGGCGAACGCTGACCACGCCCAGTGGGCGGCCACCGCGTAAACGACCAGGGCAAGTGCGATGCCTGGCATGATCCAGTAGATGCTGCCCATCACCGAACGGTCCGCGAGGCGTCCACCGATGATGTTGCCCACCACCATGCCCAGGCCGTACAGCGCCACCACGGCCGGGATGAGGCTTTCGGGGATACCCGCCACGCCGGTCATGGTGTGGGCAATGTAGGTGTAGACGGCGAAGAAACCGCCAAAGCCGATGATGCCGATCAGGAGTGCCAACCACACCTGGAGCCGCTTGAGTGCGCCAAGCTCCCGGCGGATACTGGCCTCCGGGTGGGCGGCTTCGAACGGCACGAATTTCCATACCATGGCTACAGTTGCCAGCCCGATGGCGCCCACGATGACGAACAGCAGCCGCCAGCCGAAGGTTTGGCCCACCCACGTAGCCAAGGGCACGCCGATGACGTTGGATACCGTGAGCCCGGCCATGACCATGGAGATGGCCCAGCCTCGCTTGGTGGGGGCCACCAGCCCTGCGGCGATGACCGCGGCCACACCAAAGAAAGCGCCGTGGGGCAGGCCAGAGGCGAACCGTGAGAGCAGCATCAAGCCATAGTCAGGCGCGATGAACGACGTGAGGTTGGCGATGGCCAGGAACAGCATCAGGCCGAGGGCGAGGTGTTTTCTGGGCAGCTTGGCCCCAAATGCGGCGAACACCGGTGCTCCGATGACCACTCCCAGCGCATAGGCGGAGATCAGGTTGCCGGCCTCCGGCGTGCTGATCTGCAGGCCCTGCTCCACTTCCTTGAGCAGGCCCATCATGGCGAACTCGGTGGTGCCGATCGCAAAGCCGCCCATGGCCAGGGACAGGATGGCGAGGCCGAGGTGCGGCTTCTTTCGGACGGTTGGGGCGGTCGGGGACACGGTGGTAGTCATAAGCCTGCTTCTGGGTTGCCTGGCGGCTGGGAGAGTCGGAGAAATCCGATAACAAGCTTAGTCGTGATGACGCTGCCGGAAGGGTCTCTTGTGACGAGGCCCATGCTCCACCGCACCTAGACTGTTTCCGTGACTGGATTGATCAACGTCGTGGGCGCCGCAATCGTCGATTCCCTGGAGAACCCCCGCATGCTGCTGGCCGCCCGGCGCACTTCGCCACCGCACCTGGCGGGGATGTGGGAATTCCCGGGCGGGAAAATTGAGGATGGCGAACAGCCCGAAGCGGCCTTGCACCGCGAACTGAGCGAAGAGCTTGGCGTAGAGGTCCGGTTGGGGGTCGAATTGCCGTCCGGGGAGCCCCGCGGATGGCCGCTGAATGAGCGTGCTGTGATGCGGGTATGGTTCGCCGAGGTGCTTGAGGGCGAGCCACGGCCCTTGGAAGACCACGACGAACTGCGGTGGATGCCGCTGGACCAGGCCGGCGGTGCCTTGGAACTTGACTGGATTCCCGCCGACTTTCCGATAGTGCGCGCGCTCCTGGATCACGCCGGGGCCGCTGTGCCTCTTGGCGGCTCAGAACAGGGGTTGCTGCCCGGACAGTGACGGACTGGTGCCGCGGGGGTCATCCGCCGATACATCCGGACCCGCCCCCGAAGAGCGCGCGTTCCGGTGGCTGAAGCCATGAGAACCTGAAAAACCATGCTTGCCCTTGAAGTAGTTGATGCGTCCGGCAAGCCAGGTCCTGTATTCGGTGGACGCGTAGGAACCCTTGCCGTAAAGCCTCCGGTAGCGGCCCACGAGTTCCGGGTGGTGCGAAGCGAGCCAGTCCATGTACCACTCGCGGGTTCCGGGCTTGAGATACAGCGCCCCGGCCGTGACGCCGGTGGCACCTGCCTTGGCCAATTCGCCGAAGAGGGCATCCAGGGCTTCATCCGAATCAGTCAGCCAAGGGAGGATGGGCATGGCCATGACACCGCAGCCCAGACCTGCGTCCCGCAAGCGGGATATGAGCTTCAGCCGTGCTTTGGGGGAGGGCGTTCCAGGTTCGATGGCATCGGCCAGGTCCTGGTTGGTCATGGCCAGGGAGATGCCAAGGTCTACGGGGACCATCGTGGCGGCGTGCTTGAGCAACGGGATATCCCGGGTCAGCAACGTGCCCTTGGTGAGAATGGAGAAGGGCGTCCCTGACTCTGCCAGTGCACGGATGATGCCCGGCATGAGGGCGTAGCGGCCTTCGGCCCGTTGGTAGGGATCCGTGTTGGTTCCCAAGGCCACCTGGTGCCTGCCCCATGAGGGCTTTGACAGTTCCTTCTGGAGGACCTCTGCCGCGTTGATCTTCACTACCACCTGCGAGTCGAAGTCCCGTCCGGCGTCGAACTCAAGATAGGTGTGGGTCTTCCGGGCAAAACAGTAGACGCACGCGTGGCTGCAGCCCCGGTAGGGATTCACGGTCCATTCGAAAGGCATGTTCGAACCCGGTGGCACCTTGTTGAGCACTGACTTGGCGGTGACCTCATGGAAGGTGACTCCGGAGAATTCGGGTGTAGAGATGGAACGCACAAGCCCGGCCAGCGGGATCAGTGCGTCCATGGCCGGGGCAGGGCCAGGAGCAGGATTGCGGTCAGTCCCGGAATCCGGTTCACGCGTTGGTGAAAGTGCTTGCGCGTCCCATCTCATGAAGTCCATTCGAATATATGTTCTAAGTTAAGTCAAGGATTGGCGCGGCTTGCGACCGGCCATTGCTAAGGTGGCTTCATGATTCTGCTGACGGGTTTTGAGCCCTTTGGAGGCGACACCCTCAATCCGTCATGGCAGGCTGTGCTGGGAGCGAGGGGCATCCTCGCCGGGGAAGGGCACGAGGTTGAAGCGGTCCAGCTGCCCTGCGTCTTCAATGAGTCACGGGAGGCCTTGGCCGAAGCCATGGGCCGGCTGGATCCGGAACTGGTCATCAGCGCCGGACTTGCCGGGGGCCGGGCCCGGATCTCCCTGGAGCGGGTGGCGATCAACTGTGATGACGCGCGCATCCCTGACAACAAGGGGAGGCGGCCCGTGGACCAAGCGGTCGTGGAGGGCGGCCCTGCGGCCTACTTCACCACACTGCCCATCAAGGCCGCCCTTCGCGATCTTCAGATTGAAGGAATCAAAGCCGACATTTCACAATCGGCCGGTACCTACGTTTGCAACCATGTTTTCTACGGACTGATGCACGACCTGGCCACCTCGGGCCGACAGGCGCGTGGCGGCTTCGTCCACGTCCCGTGGCTCCCCGGGCAGGCCGGAACCCAAGGGCCGTCCATGGAACTGGACCAGATGGCCCGCGGGTTGGCGGTTATCGCGAAGACCACACTGGCAACACCCGTGGATGCGCGCCTCGCCGGCGGCGCCCTCCACTGAAGACGGCCCTTCCGGACCTGCGTCCGCCGATTACCCGTCCAGGAGTTCCCACTCCACCACCACGCCCGCAGTCACCGACGTTTCTCCGGCCTCCAGGGGCAATGCCTCTGCCGCGTACGCCCGCACCATTCCCCCCATGGGGACGGGCGCAGCATGAGAGGGCTGCTGGGAGATGGCAACCACTCGGCCCAAGGTTGCGGAGGCCAGAGCCGCGTACTGTTCCGCGCGCCGTCGAGCGTCCTTCCACGCCGCCTCCCGGGCCCGGGCCTCCACTTCGGCGGCATCCGCAAAGCCCTGTTCAACCCCGTTGATCCGGATATCGTTTCCGCCGGCTGCAACAGCCGCGGCAATGGCGGCCGGGGCCTCGGCGTGGGACCGGATTCCCACCTGCAGGGTGGTGGACGCGACGTACGCGGTGACCTTTTGGCCTTGCCCTTCCACCCACACGAGGTCCGCCCGCAGATTCAGGCCGCTGGTACGGAGGTCGGCGTCCCGGATGCCGGCCGCGCGCAGGCTGTCGCCGACCGCGGCAGCCGCCCTCCCGGCGTCGTCATAGGCAGCTGCCGCCGAATCCCTGCGGGTCTCCACCCCCAAGGTCAAGGTGACCAGGTCCGGAACCGCTGTGGCGCTGGCCGTACCCGTGACGGTAATGGTGCGTTTCATGACTCAACCCCGTTCTTTGTGCCTGCAGTCCTGGTGATGTCTGTCCTGACATAGCCTCCCGCCGCCAGGCCCGCCTGGCGCTCAAAGAAGTTCTTCGACGCCGGATCGCCGGCGCTGGCCAGGGACCAAGCCGCCGCCACACCATAGGCGAGCAGGAACGGCAGACCCAGGCAGTAGGCATATTGGGTGCTGTGCCGCTCCTCGTGACCCAGGAGGAGCGCGCTGCGTCCTGCCTCGCCTGCGGGTGCCCGGTAGAGAATGACGTTGCCTACGGTGAATGCACCGGCGTGGGGGAGCCTCCACCTGTAACCGGAAGCGATCAGCAGCCCGCGGGGGCCGGGGGCCACGCGCGACCGGGACGCGGCCGCAACCAGGAGGCCCAAGGGCGTGCTCAGGTTCAGGACGTTGGCGACCTGGCGCAGGCGCTGTCCGGGAGTCATGAGGCCATGCTAGACCCCACGCCAGTCTTCGACGCTACCGCCCGAACGGGTTAAAACCGGCCCACCACGTTCAATTAGACTGAAGGGAGTGTCCGCAGTCCGGGGTGAGCTTCGGCGCGAACACTGCCATTCGTATCGAAGGCCCGTTGCCAGGGCCGCTCCCGACTCGTAGCTAAGAACAGTAGATGACTGACACTTTGCCAGGCGCTGCCATCCCGAATCCGTTGGATGAAGCTGCCATCACCGCTGCCGTAGAGCACGCGCTCGCTGCCATTGCAGCTGCGTCCACCCTCGATGAACTCAAGGCCGTACGCCTCGCCCACACCGGCGAGAAGTCTCCGCTCAGCCTTGCCAACCGTGAAATCGGTGGCCTCGCCAAGGAGCACAAGGCTGCAGCGGGAAAGCTCATGGGTTCCTCCCGGGGCCGGGTCAACAAGGCGCTCGCAGCGCGGACCGCTGTTCTTGAGGCGGAGAACGACGCCCGCATCCTCGTGGAGGAAACGGTCGATGTGACTGCCGCCCCCCGGCGCCGACGGGCCGGTGCCCGCCACCCGCTGTCCACCCTTCAGGACCGCGTATCGGACATCTTCGTCGGCATGGGCTGGGAGATCGCCGAGGGACCCGAAGTCGAGTCCGAATGGTTCAACTTCGATGCCCTGAACTTCAAACCGGACCACCCGGCCCGCGAAATGCAGGACACGTTCTTTGTCGAACCCCCCGAGGCCCACCTGCTGATGCGGACCCACACTTCTCCAGTGCAGGTCCGTTCGATGCTGGAGCGCGAGGTGCCCATCTACGTGCTGTGCCCGGGCAAGGTGTTCCGCACGGACGAACTCGATGCCACCCACACGCCTGTGTTCCACCAGTTCGAGGGCCTCGCCATCGACAAGAACCTGAGCATGGCCGACCTGCGTGGCACGCTGGAACATTTTGCGCGCCAGATGTTCGGCGAGGAAGCTTCGATCCGGCTGCGTCCCAACTACTTCCCGTTCACGGAGCCGTCCGCCGAACTGGACATCTGGCACCCGGGAGCCAAGGGCGGCCCGCGCTGGATCGAATGGGGTGGCTGCGGCATGGTCAACCCCAACGTCCTGCGGGCGGCCGGCATCGATCCGGACGTCTATTCAGGTTTTGCCTTCGGCATGGGCATCGAGCGCACGCTCATGTTCCGCAACGAGGTCGGCGACATGCGCGACATGATCGAGGGCGATGTACGTTTCAGCGAGCACTTCGGGATGGAGATCTAACAGTGCGTATCCCACTTTCCTGGCTGCGTGAGTTCGCGCAGGTACCGGCCGATGCCACGGCCGAAGACGTCATGGCGGACCTGGTCAAGGTCGGCTTTGAAGAAGAAGCCGTCCACCGGCCCACCGATACCCTGCAGGGTCCGATCGTGGTTGGCCAGGTGCTGAGCCTGGTCAAGGAACCGCAGACCAACGGCAAGACCATCAACTGGTGCCAGGTCCGGGTGGTTCCGGAAGGACAGGAACAGACGCTGACCGGCAAGGGCATCGATCCTTCCGGTGTGCAGGGCATCATTTGCGGTGCCCACAACTTCGTGGAAGGCGACAAGGTAGTGGTGACACTGCCCGGCGCCGTGCTGCCCGGAGACTTCCACATCTCCGCACGCAAGACTTACGGACACCTTTCCGCCGGCATGATCGCTTCCGTGCGTGAGCTCGGCATTGGCGAGGACCACGACGGCATCCTGGTGCTGTCCAGCATCGGCCTCGACCCGGAGATCGGCACGGACGCCATGGAACTGCTGGGCCTCTACGACCAGGCCGCGGAAATCAACGTCACTCCGGACCGCGGCTACGCGTTCTCCATCCGTGGTGTGGCCCGGGAATACGCGCATGCCACCGGCACCACCTTCACTGATCCCGCGTCCAAGGTCACTGCACCGGCCAGCCTGCAGGGTGGTTACGGCGTCAAGCTCAACGACGACGCTCCCATCTACGGCAAGCCCGGATGTGACCGCTTCGTAGCGCGCACGGTCCGTGACGTTGATCCGTCGCGCCCCACGCCGCCCTGGATGTCCTCCCGCCTGCGCCTTGCGGGCATCCGGAGCATCTCGCTTCCGGTGGATATCTCCAACTACGTCATGCTGGAGCTCGGCCAGCCCAACCACTGCTACGACCTCGATAAGCTCTCCGGCGACATCGTGGTGCGCCGCGCCGTGGCGGGGGAGAAGATCACTACCCTGGACGACAAAGAGCGCACTCTCGACGTCGAGGACCTGTTGATCACCGACGACTCCGGTGCCATTGGCATTGCCGGCGTCATGGGCGGCGCCCACACCGAAGTGTCGGACTCCACCACCAACATCCTGGTGGAGGCTGCCCACTTCGACGAGGTGTCGATTGCCCGCTCGCGCCGCCGCCACAAGCTGCCGTCCGAGGCGTCCAAGCGCTTTGAGCGTGGCGTCGACTGGCATGTGGCGAACATTGCCGCGCAGCGCGTCGTCGACCTGCTGGTCGAACTGGCCGGCGGCACCGCCGACGAGACCGGGACCGACGTCGGTACCGCGCCCGATGCCGTCACCATCGAGTTGCCGGCCGACTTCGCCTCGAAGCGCATTGGCATCGACTTCACCGAAGAACAGATCACCACGTCCCTGGTGGACCTCGGTGCTGTCGTAGAGAAGTCCGGAGCCGGCTACATCGTCACGGCACCGAGCTGGCGCAACGACCTCGAAATCAAGGAGGACCTCTCCGAGGAAATCGCCCGCCTGGTGGGCTACGACAACATCCCTGCCACCCTGCCGGTGGCGCCTCCGGGGCGTGGCCTCAGCCGCACCCAGCAGCAAAAGCGGCGCGTCGTCCAGGCCCTTGCCGATGCCGGGTTGACCGAGGTACTGTCCTACCCCTTCGTTACCAAGGCAGCCAACGACACCTTTGGTGTGGCCGTGGAAGGCGCCGGGCGTCCGGCGCTGAAGCTCGCCAACCCGATCAGCGAGGAACACGGCTACCTCCGGACCTCCATCCTCCCGGGCTTGATTGAGGTGGCCCGCCGTAACCATTCGCGGGGCTTCCGCGACCTGGCGCTGTATGAAGCCGGGTCGGTGTTCCTGCCCGGTGAAAAGCTGGGCACCGATTCCATCCCGCCGTTGGGCGTCAAACCCGCCGATGATGTTCTTGAGGGACTGTTCGACGGCGTTCCGCACCAGCCGCTGCACATCGCCGCGGTCCTGACGGGCCATGATTCTCCCGCTGCCGCGACGCACACACCCCGCGCCTGGGATTGGGCAGATGGCCTGGACATTGCACGGCTGATTGGCGATGTCCTCGGCGTGGAGCTCGTGGTGAGCCAGGGAAGCCACCAGGCCTTCCACCCCGGGCGCGCCGCCAAGCTCGCGCTGCGCAGTGGGGAACTGGTGGGATACGCCGGTGAACTGCACCCGAAGCTGCTGGCCGCGCAGGACATGCCGGCCCGGTCCGTTGCCGTAGAGGTCGACGTCGACGTCCTCTTCCAGGCTGCCGCAGACGTGATTGTGGCCAAGCACATCTCCGGGTTCCCCGTGGCAACCCAGGATGTCGCCCTGGTGGTTCCGCAGGAGGTGCCGGCAGACGATGTCCTGGCAGCCCTCCGGGAAGGTGCGGGGGAACTGCTGGAAGACGTGGCCTTGTTCGATGTCTACCAGGGTGCAGGGATTGAAGAGGGCAGGAAGTCGCTCGCGTTCGGACTCCGGTTCCGGGCAGGGGACCGCACCCTGACGGCGGACGAAGCCTCCGAAGCCCGGGCGGCGGCTGTGGCTGTCGCTGCCGAAAGGTTCGGAGCCGTCCAGCGCTGATCAAACGCTGTGTGTGGAAAATATCCCCGGAACCTCCTGGTTCCGGGGATATTTTCTTTCCCCCTTTAGATGAAGAAGCGGTTTTTGGCAGTCATGCTGTCGAGCCGATGGCACCATTCCGAGCGTTCGGCTCCTGATGCCGCTGAGTCCAATTGGCTCAGGAGGACGTCCGGGTCCAGGACCTCCGGATCGTGGCTGTAGACAAACCGGTCGTCCGGAAAAACGGAACTTCGATCCGTTTGCGCCTGGCTGAACCCGTGAACCGAAGGCCTCGTCCAAAAGATGCCGGAGCCTACGACTTTGGCGGGGACGCCGGCCAAGGTCGAGTTCGATGGCATGCTTTTGGTGACCAGCGCCCGCGCCGCCAGGATGCTGCCCGACCCGACCCGGGCACCTTTGAGCAGCAGCACATCCTCGCCGAGCCATACGTGGTCTCCCACCCAAATGGATTCGCTGGGATTCAGCCGTTGACGATCGTGGACGGAATAGATGAGGTGTGGGTCGGCAGTCCGGAAGACGACACGGGATGAAAACATGGCATCGCTGCCAATGATGACGTGTTTACGTTCGGTTGGCAGGAAGCGTGCCTCGGACGTGAACGAGGCTCCCGGGCCGAGGTAAAGCACCGAATCCTCGAAGACGGTCGCCACCACTCGCAGGTGCCGCGGAGAACGGCGAAGGTGGATGACGGAGTCATTGCCCAGGAATCTCAGCCTGGAATTGCGCAGTTTGACGCCGTCTTCGACATACAGGGTATTTCCCGTGCCCACAAACTCCACCAGCGATGCCTGGAACTCTGATCCGGCCGCCGGGTTGAGGTGCACCGTGTTGTGTCGGATTCCAGGGACATCCGCATAGGAGCGGATCACTTGGCTGCCTTGGCTGGTGGTTTGGGTGGGTGCCTCGCCCCTAGTAGACATGTGCTGCCATTTCCCCGATGGCCGACGCGTCGTCCGCAGTGGTCGCCATGACGGTGCTATGCGGCCAGTCGACGCGCTGGAGGGCTTCTGCGGCCTCGGTGAGGGGCTCAACGTCGTGGAGCACCATGAGCAACCGCTGTGCACCCGAGGCGATGACGAACCTCAAAGCCAGGAGCTCCGCCAAATCCCACCCATCCAAGAGCTCCACCACAGCAATGTGTGATGCCCTGTGTGTTCCCCGATCGATTGGGATCATGGAGACGTCGGAGTCGATGTCAGCGACAAAATGGAGCTCCATGGTGTCACCATCCGCGTTCGCCTTGGTGCTCCGATACGAGGAGCGGCTGAGTTTATCACCGTCCAGGAGCGCATACGACCTGGTCTGCTTCGCTTCGAGGTCCAATGGCGTCGAGGAGGGATCCAAGCGGTCATCGTGCCCTGCAGCCACGACACCCTGCGGAAGGCGACCCGTCCAGGTGGTTCGTGTGGGTTCAATTGCTACGACCGCAGAGAGTGCATCGAGGGGATCATAGGCTGGGAAAAGCCGCTGGTTGTGGTTCGTGTACTTCACGAAATTGTAGGAGTGGTCAGTCATCAATTGCCGGAAGCGTGTCTTTCCCAGCCATCCCTCGATGAACCAGTTCGCCGTACCGATTGTCGATCCGGTCTGGTCCAGGCGGGCCTGCAGTTGGACCCCATGCTCCTGGGGAAGGACCCGCACGTTTTCACACGAGAAGGAGCGGTGTTGTGGACCATGAAGGAACTCGCGGATGAGGCCGAGCATCGCAGGGAGGGCTGCACGGGCAACCTCCGAGTGCCCTCCGTCAATCCGGTACTTGGTGAGGTGCGGGACATCCTTGACGAGTTCGATGAGTGAGTGATTGCTCAGTTCGTCGGAGTTGGTATAGAAGTAGTCGATGGTCCGGCCCTCCCTGAAGTACTGACGCAGGTTCTCTTCAGGCTGGACCATGCGGCGAAGGGGGTCGCTGAGGAAAAGGTTGTTACGGAAAAACGGCTTGTTGAAGTAATACGGCAGGTTCATTTGTGGGACCGCGATCAGCAGGCGGGCCGCCGGAAAGTGTTGCGCATACTGGATGGCGATACTGCCGCCCTTTGAAGCGCCGAAGAACAGCATCTCCGCAGGGTCGATGTCGAAGCGCGTCCGCAGTTCCTCGATGGCGCGGTTGATGCGGTCGAAAAGCGGGCGGCCGGCATTGTCCGTCATCATGTAGGACCCGGCCGGCAAGTAGCGGTCCTGGAAACACACCATAAGGGTGTCCTTGAGGTCGTGCGCCGTAAGGTCCTTGAGATAGCTGACTGCGTAGGAGATCCGTGATGTGGAAGGACCGAAACCGGGGAAGGTGATCAGTATTTTCTTCGGATTGACCTTGTTTCCACGCAACGAGTAGTAGATGTCCCCGTGCTGTTCCACTCCGTATTGGTGGTCGTACTTCAGCTGCTGGGGAGTGGTGAAGGCTCCCCGCCCGATCGCCAGGTGGTACGGGGTATCGATGTCAAGGGAAAACCGGGCTGGATCCTTTGACGTGACAATGATGTTCCGATACTCCAGCGGAAAGCCACGGGCCGGGGGTTCAATGAGGTTTCCGTAGACAACCTCCCGGTCCTGGAGCAGCCGGAAGGCCTTGCCCTGGTGCTCTTGCCACTGAGGGAGTGTCAGCCTGGCGAAGTACGTCCCCGGTGGAAGGCTTTCCGAGGCAAGTCGTCGGATGCTGCCTTCCATATTCTTTGCCTCCATCAATCGCCGCACAGGTGCGTTTTTTGATGAGGCCAGGACTTTCCGGGCAATGTGCGTGCCGGAGGGTGAATATGCCGCCTTCACCACTAATCCGCGGATGGTCCGCTTAATGCGTCGAATTTCCTTCATCAGAGACTCAGCATCCTCTCTACGATCTTCGCATTGATTCTTGTGGGATCGACTCCCTGGAAAAAGCGCTCACGGCGTTTTTCAAAGTGCTTGTCCGGGCGAAGGTATTGCTCCTGCACGATATGCGTGATCAATTGGTCGTGCTCCGTCACTACGGGCCCCAGGCCGTCCTGCAGGTAATCGACGCGGCCCTCGTAGGGCTGGTCGCGGAAAAATTCCGGGGCGTCCCAGTGATAGTAGGCAATGGGTGTGCCCATGAAGGCTGCATCCAGCACGGCCGAACTGTAATCAGTGAAGACCATCTCCGCCGAGGCAATCGCTTCCCGGTAGCTCAAGCCGGACCTGATGACGTTCTTCGAGAAGCTGAACTGGCTGGACCTCTTTTCCACGTTGGGGTGGAGTTTCACCTGCAGGGTCCGGCCCGTGTCCTCAAGGAATTCGAGCAGCGCTGGATCTGTCAGGACAGCATCGATGGCACGGAAGTACCCGGAGCGGGCGAAAAGTTCAGTGGATGCCTGGTGGAGGTTGAAACGCCAGGTCGGCATGAAGAGCAAATGTTGGGGCGCCGTTCCTTCCCGGGCCAGGGCTTCGAACCGGGGAAGACCCGAATTGAGGGTTTCGGTCGGAGCTAGCCCGCGCATGTAGTCGGCCTCGAGTTGGCCCGTGGTCACAAAGACATCAAAGTATTTGGAAAGGACCCAGTCCGTCATGTCATTGAGTTGAATGCCGTGCTGCAAATACATGAACCGTGAATTGGCAAAGGACTTGCCCTTGTACCTGATGTTGTAGATTTGCGATGAGACGACGAGGTCGGAGATCAGGAACTTCTCATAGAACTCCGCTGTGAAAATCGGGATGAGCTTGAAGCCTTTTCCGCTCAGCCGTTCCCAATCCGGTGATTTCGGATTCAACGCAAAGCAGGCTTCGGTGAATTCCGGGTGCTTCGTGGTGAAGTATTCGTAAAGGTGCTCGGCGTTGTCGTCGGCCTGTAGCGGTCGGTCGAAGAAGATGATGGTGGACGACGGCGTAATGGGCCGGCTGTAGAAGTCGTAGCTATCTGCCTGGGAATAGCCCGGGCGGGATTCCCTGGGCCTATAGGACTTGTGGATGGTTACGGTGTCGCCTCCGAACTGCAAACTGTACAGGGGGATCCGGGGTCCCGGTGGGGTGCGGCCTTCCGCGAAATCCAGGTAGGCGTCGCACTCGCTGAGCTGCTTGTAGAGGAAGGAGGTGACCTCCGGCGTCACCAGCCACTGAATCCATAAGGCTTCGACGGGTTGCAGGGGCTCAACCCAGGTGAGCTGCTCTGCCAGCCGGTACGTGTGGATGAGGTCCCGGAGGTGCGCCAAACTGACGTTCCCGGCTTTTTGGGCGCGCATGCCCCGAAGGTAGAGCGCAAGGTAGCGGGTCAGATGAAGGCGCATTTGCTTGGAAGCAAGAGGAATCAACGGAACCAGGCGGCTGGTTTCCGGAGCCACCTGCAGGCCAATCGCTGCCTTGGTATCCGAAGCGACCGAGAAGCCGGTTTTTTGAGGTTTGACCTCCGCGATGGACCAGTACAGCCGGTAGGCCAGATAAAGTGCCGACCTGTCGACATCGCCAACGGCCTCCAAGGCGTCCTGGAGGCGGCGGACGTTGAAAGCGATACCGAAGATGTCTGTGTCGCGGGCGTACTGGTAGGCGTCGTCGATCTTCGTTGTCTCAACATTGTTTGGCAGGGCTCCGGTGTAGATCACGGGCTCAGCAAGATACACCGAACGTGTACGGAGATACTCGACCATGGTGGTGACGTACGACGCCGAGACCTGGTGTGAGGCCTTCAGGAACACGACGTACCTGGTCTCGATGGATTCGCAGATACGTGCCACGCTGCCTGTGGTCAGCGGCTCCCGGACGTGGTGAAGTACGAACAGGTTCTCATACCTGAGCCTTGCGGCAACGATGCGCCTGTAGAGAACCGATTCGCGATCGAGGCCCTCCTCAGCCTCCAAAACGATGGTGAGCAGGGGTTCCGTAACTGGCATGTGAGTCCTCAGCGAAAGTACCTGGGCGGCGGTTCCACAACCTGCGGAACGTCACCCTTGTTATTGGTCATATGAAGCTGAGTGGGTTGACATCCGGAATCGTGACGCGATTTTCGGCAGAATCTTCACTCCGCGAAGCATCATGGGCCACCAGCCCCCGCGGATGATCCCGATAGCCTTGGTGTGGGAACCATCTGGAAAATGTGGAGGTCGCGTGGGCAGCGAGGTGACGAAGGGGAGCCCGGTCCTGGAACTGCAGAGGCTGGGCGACGTGTCCGTTCCCGGCGACAACCTCCAGCGGCTGGGGGCCCCGGCCCGGCGCCGTGCCCTCAGGTTCGCCGGATCCAAGGACCGTGAAGAGTTCATTGCCGGGCGGATCGCCGCGCAGCGCTACGCCGCGTCGCTCCTCGAGGTGGACCCGACCCGGCTCACGCCGGCATACGATTGCCCGCAGTGCGGACCCGGGCAGGATCACGGCCGCCCAGGGTTCATGCTCGACGGCGGTCCGGCGCCTTTGGTGCTTAGCGCCTCCCGGGCGTCGGGCTGGGTGCTGCTGGCCGCCGTCGTACGTCCGCCCTGCGGAACCCTGCTGGGAGTGGACCTAGAGAGCGTCTCTGCTGCCGCTTACAAGGGCTTTGACGACGTCGCCCTGACGCCCCGGGAACGGGACGCTGTGATCCGGTTGCCCGCAGCCGAACGCAATACCGGCCGGGCACGGCTCTGGGCACGGAAGGAAGCCTGGCTGAAGATGACCGGTGAAGGGCTCCGCCGGGACCCGGCCGGACTCGACGTGCTGGACCGGAACGGCCTGAGTGATCTGGTGCTTCCTGCAGGGATGGAAGGGCTCGTTGCAGCGCTGGCCCTCAGCCATGCCCCGGAAGGTGTCAGGGAAGGGGCGGAAGCGCTGCCTCGTAGAGCCATGGCTGCAGGAGGGCTTCCGGGTTGATTCCCGGGATGAAGGAACCGGCCGCTGTGACGAACGCCTCCGTGGAAACTGAGCCATGGCGGTTGGTGGCAGTCCAGTACTGAAGGAACCCGAAAAAGGCTTCGTCCCCTGCAGCGACCCGCAGGGCGTGCACGGCAAGGGCACCGCGCTTGTAGACCCGGTCGTCGAACATGAGTTCCGGTCCCGGGTCACCTACCAGGAGGTCCTGCGCGGACATTTGCAGCCTCTTCCATGCCGCCGCGGCGCGCTCTGCCACGGGCATGGTTCCGGACTCTTCGGACCAGAGCCACTCGGCGTAGCAGGCGAAACCTTCGTGCAGCCAGATGTCCTTCCACGTGCCCGCGGTCAGGGAGTTTCCAAACCATTGATGGGACAGCTCGTGGGCAATCAGGCGCTGTGCCTCCCACGTGTCGCGCATGTGGTTGCGTCCGAAGATGGACAGGGTTTGGGCTTCCAGGGGGATGTCGAGTTCGTCCTCCGTGACAACTGACGTGTACTCCGTGAACGGATACGGCCCAAAGCAATCCTCGAAGGTCCGCATCATGTCAGGCTGGCGTCGAAGACCGTGGCGTGCTTCTTCCGACCTGGCGGCCGTGACCGCGGCGAACTGGGGCACGCGGTGGTGGGTGTCGTCCGGGTTGAGGGGGACCATCACATAGCGGCCGATCTGGAGGGTGGCGAGGTATGTGGCCATGGGAACGTTGTGTTCGTAGACCCAGGTTTCCCGGCTGGACTTGCGGGTCCTGGAGATGAGCTGTCCGTTGCAGACGGGCCGGTAGTTTTCGTCCGTGGTGACAGAAATGAGGAACGTGGACTTGCTCCGTGGATGGTCGTTGCAGGGGAACCAGGATGCGGCACCATTGGGCTGGCCCGCAACCAGCACGCCGTCGTTGAGTTCCTCCCAGCCGACTTCGCCCCAAAGCCCTTTGCGTGGCCGGGGGATGCCGTCGTACTTGATGTCCAGCAGGAAGGTCTGTCCCGGTTTCAGCGGCGCGCCGGCGGTCACCACGAGGTGTTCTGCCCTGTGGGAGAACTTTTGGACCTTCCGGCCGTCAAGCGACACCTTGGAAGCCCGCAGTCCCACGAGATCCACCAGCAGGGTATTGCCGGGTTCCAGCGCGGTGCAGTGAAGCAGTGCCCGGCCCGTCAGCCTGTTGCTTGCCAACCTGACGTCCAGGTCCAGTTCGTACCGGTCCACGCGGTACCCTGTGCTGCCGTGACCCAGGGCGTATTGGTCGGCTGTGCTTGGCGTCGTACTGGGTGCGGTCATGGAATTCGGGGACCTCAATCCTGTCTGGCTCGTATGACCGGTGCCGGGTTCCGGTCCGTTCAATCTACTTCAGCCGGCCGGCCGGAGCCGAAGGACCCACCCACGGGCTCACGGGATTTCCCATCCAATACGTTCCGGCGGGAACGGTCTCCCCGCGCATCACCAACGACGCCGGGCCTACGGTTCCGCCATCGCCGATGCTCGCTGCGGGCAGGATGACCCCGTGCGGGCCCATGGTGGCACCGGCACCGAGGGTCACTGAGTCGATGCTCATGACGCGGTCGTGGAACAGGTGCGTCTGGACCACGCAGCCCCGGTTGACCGTGGAATTTTCGCCGAGGCTCACCAGGTCCGCTTCCGGAAGCCAGTAGCTCTCGCACCACGTTCCGCGGCCTATCTTGGCACCGAGTGCGCGCAGCCACCACACCAGGGCAGGGGTTCCCGCGGCCGACCGGGCAAACCACGGCGCGCTGACCATTTCAACGAAGGTGTCCACTACCTCATTGCGCCAGATGAATGAGCTCCACAGCGGATGTTCGCCGGCGCGGATTGTTCCCACCAGGACCCATTTGGCCACGACGGAACTGAGCGCCGCCACAGCCCCGGCTGCCAGCAGCACCACACCACCCAGGATGGCGGCCATCCAGTAACCCCAACCGCGGGCCAGCCAGTCGAGGGCAAGCATCACACCGGCGGCGATGGCGACAGTGAGGATCACCGGCACCAAACGGCACAATTCCCAGAGGGCCCTGGCGGCTTTGAGCCTTAATGGCGGCTGGAAGGTGCGTGACTGGTCAGCGTCGACGGCGGTACGCCGCAACCTGACCGGTGGGCTGCCCAGCCAGGACGTCCCGGACTTGGCCTTGGCAGGCGTGGCCGACAGCACGGCCACCAGGGAGTTCTTGGGCACGTTTCGGCCGGCGGCCGTCATGCCGGAATTTCCCAGGAAGGACCGTTTGCCGATCTTGGCGGGCGCGATCTTCATCCAGCCACCGCCCAGTTCGTAGGATGCCACCATGGTGTCGTCGGCCAGGAAAGCTCCGTCGCCGATCGTGGTCATGCGTGGGACCAGCAGCACCGTGGAGGCCTCGACGTTCTTGCCCACCTTGGCTCCCAGGAGCCGGAGCCAGACCGGAGTGAAAAGGCTGGCGTAGATGGGGAACAGGAGGTCGCGGGCCATGTCCAGCAACCGCTCTGTGGCCCAGACCTGCCAGCCGGTCCGGCTACGGACACGGTAATACCCTTCCTTGAGCCCCAGGCCCAGGAGCCGGGCAAAAACAAGGATGAGGACGAGGTTGGAAAAGAACCACACGAGTGCGGCCAACGGCAGTGCCGCGGCAAGCTGGGGCAACGCATCGCCCAGGGAAGCACGCCCGCGAATGAAAGCGAGCACCACAGCGGCGGCAACGCCGGCTGAGACGTACGGGATCAGGGCGAGCAACGCCGAGGCGCCTGCAAAGGCCGACAACCACAACCTGTCCACGAACGGGCTGCGCGCGGAAGACTCCGGCCATTCCTGCTTGGCTTTGCCCCGGCGCCCGGCGGGAGAACCAGCCACGAGGTGGCCGGCCTTGACCTTGCCCAGCACGGCCGAGCCTGCCTCCACGTGGGCTCCGGCGCCAATGGTGGCTCCGGGCATGAGGGTGCTGCGCGAACCGACCACGGCGCCTGCGCCGACATGGATCTGGCCGATATGCACCGAATCGCCATCCACCCACCAGCCGCTCAGGTCGACCTCGGGCTCGATGTTGGCCCCGCTGCCCAGTGACAGCAAGCCGGTAACCGGCGGCAGGGAGTGCAGGTGGACGTCTTTGCCCACCTTGGCACCGAGTGCCCTGGCGTAATAGGGGACGAAGGGAGCGCTGGCCAGGCCAATGGCGCCCGAAAGGTCCTGGATCTGCTCCGCCAGCCAGAGGCGCAGATGCGTTTTGCCCGAGCGCGGGTACGTCCCGGGCCGGACCTTGCCGAGCAGGAGGCGCGCGGCCGCCACGGAGATGGCCATCCGGCCCCACGGGCTGACGAACACCAGCCAGGACGCCGCGATCCACCACCAGGACACGGCCGGCGCCAGGATAAATCCTGCGAAGTCGGCCAACAGCCTGTTGGCCGCCATGAGGTAGGTCAGCCACCGCATGCCCACCAGAATGTGCAGGGGTGCGCCCATGAGGACCTGGAAGACCTGGGACTTGCGGGCGGTGGGCCGGACGGAGCGTTCGGCTGCGGGTCCAGGCACCTGTCCCTCCGGGACTGACTGCCGGGCAGCATCGATAAGAGCACCCACACGCGGGGTGGCGTAGATATCGGCCACCGTGATGGTGGGGTACCGGACACGCAGTGCGGAGACCAGTTGGGCAGCTGCCAGGGAGCCGCCGCCGTAGGCAAAGAAGTCGGCGTCGAGGGATCCCACGGCGCTCCCAAGGACCGCCTCCCACTGTTCCACTACCCAGCGGGCGTCCTCCGGCAGGTCCAGGGGCTTGCTCCCGGCGTCGGGAGCCGCATCCGCCAGTGGCCATGGCAAGGCGTTCCGGTCAACTTTTCCGCTGGTCTTGGTGGGCAGGTTGTCCACCACCGTCAGGAGCGGAATCAGTGCGGCCGGAAGGCTGTCGGCAAGGAGTTCGCGGGCTGCGCCCAGGTCCACCGCCGTTCCATCGGAGGGCGCGAGGTAACCGACCAGGATCTGGTTTCCCGCCGCCGTCGTTTGGACGGCTGCCGCAGCACCGGCAATGCCCGGCAGCGACTGCAAGGCGGCATCCACCTCGCCGAGTTCAATGCGTCGTCCGCCAAGCTTCACTTGTTCATCAGCGCGGCCCAAAAAAACCAGGCCCTCCGCTTCATAACGGACAAGGTCGCCGGAACGGTACGCGCGATTCCACCCCAGGGTGGGCATCGGGGCGTACTTTTCGGCGTCTTTGGCCGGGTCCAGGTAGCGGGCGAGGCCCACGCCACCGATGATAAGTTCGCCGATCCCGCCTTCTGGCACGGGCATCCCGGCTGAATCCACTACTGCGAGGTCCCAGCCGTCCAGGGGCAGACCGATCCTGACGGGGCCGGAGCCGCCCAAGGGCGCGGCGCAGGCCACCACGGTTGCCTCCGTGGGGCCGTACGTGTTCCACACCTCGCGGCCATCGACGGCCAGCCGCTCGGCAAGTTCGGGAGGGCACGCCTCCCCGCCGAAAATCAACAGCCGGACGTTTTCCAGGGCTTCAGCAGGCCACAGGGCCGCCAGGGTAGGCACCGTGGACACTACTGTGATGCCGTGGTTGATCAGCCATGGTCCCAAGTCCGTTCCCGTGCGGACCAAGGCCCGCGGAGCAGGCACCAGGCAGGCGCCGTGACGCCATGCCAGCCACATTTCCTCGCAGGATGCGTCGAAGGCGACGGAAAGTCCGGCCAGCACCCTGTCCTGGGGGCCGATGGGTTCTGATTGTAGGAAGATTCGTGCTTCCGCGTCGACGAAAGCCGCGGACGAGCGGTGTGTCACGGCCACGCCCTTGGGTGTACCGGTGGAACCTGATGTGAAGATGATCCAGGAGTCGTCATCCAGCCCCGGCTTTGCAGCTGCGGTGATGGGCGGACGTGAACCTCCCTGCGGAACGCCGGCCATCTGCAGGGACAGTCCGGGGCCCGCTACTGCACCTGCCTTGGCTTCGCCGAACACCAACCGCGCCCGTTCGTCCGGGTCATCGGCGTCGACCGGCACGTACGCCGCCCCCGCCATCAGGATTCCAAGGATCGCGATATAGAGTTCATTGGTGCCGGAGGGTATCCGGACCCCCACCTTGTCGCCCCGGCCCAACCCTGCGGCGTTGAGCTTTCCCGCGAAGGAGCGGACTGCTGCCAGCAATTGCTCATAACTCAGTGATGCATGGCCATCGTCCAGGGCCGAAGCCTCGGGGAAGGACGCAGCGGTTGCCTCAAGGATGTCCACCAGGGTGCGCGCGGGCGGGGCTGCGGCCAAACCGGGAAGCTGGGGCCGGTGCGTGGCCAGGGCAGGGGCGGACCCGTGCCCGGCAGGTTCTTCGACTCTCACGACTACAGCTTTACCGCGAAAGGTAAACAAAAGGTGTCGGACGTTTCCCGCGCTTCATACTGCGTTGTTTCTGAGTTCACCGGCGCGTTGCCGCGTGTTCTGCCGGACCGAATTGTTCGGCTCCTGGCCGGTCAGGGAACCAACAGGACTTTGCCCGTGGTGCGGCGGCCCTCGAGATCGCGGTGGGCTTGAGCGGCCTCGGCCAGCGGGTACGTGGCACCGACCCGTACGGACAGCGTGCCGTTGGCTGCTGCCTCGAAGATTTCGGTGGAACGCCAACGCCGCTCATGGGTGTTCTGCACGAAGTGCCCCATGGTGGGCCGGGTCAGTGTCAGGGAGCCGCCGGCATTCAGCCGCTGTGGGTCGAAGGGCGGAACGGGGCCCGAGGCTGCCCCGAACAGGACCATGGCCCCGCGGATCCTCAGGCTCTTCAGGGAGTCGTCGAACGTATCCCTGCCCACGCCGTCGTAGACCACATTGACACCTTCTCCGTCGGTGAGTTCGCGGACTTTGTCCGCAAAGCGGTCGTAACGGAGGACTTCATCCGCCCCGGCCTCCTTGGAAAGGCCGGCCTTTTCATCCGAGGAAACCGTGGTGAAGACCCGCGCGCCCCTGGCTTTGAGCAACTGTGTCAGCAGCAATCCCACGCCACCGGCACCGGCATGCAGGAGGACCGAGTGTCCTGGTTCCACGCGGAATGAGGAGTTCATGAGGTAGTGGGCCGTGATTCCCTGCAGGGGCAGGGCTGCGGCGGTGTGGTCGTCCACGCCGTCCGGAACGGGGAGTGCCTTGGGGGCGTCCACCAGGATGTAGTCGGCATAGGTCGCGGCGGCCTCGGCGGTAGCAACCCGGTCGCCCGCGGCGAACTCTTCCACACCCTCACCAAGGGCCTCCACCGTTCCCGCGGCTTCTGCTCCCGGAGTGAAGGGATACTCCACCTTGTAGATGCCGCTGCGCTGGTAGGTCTCGATGAAGTTGACACCGGCGGCTGCGACTTTGACCAGCAATTGTCCCGGGCCGGGTTTCGGCGGCTCAACGGAGGCGTATTCGAGGACTTCCGGTCCTCCGGGCTGCCGGGCAACGATGGCGTGCGTCATGGTGGCTCCTCACTCCGGGACGGTCCTTCCAATGCCCGGTTCCAGATTCCATCCTAGGGAGGAGGCAGCCGTCAGTGTGAAACCCTCAGCGCCGTCCGTGCGTCGCAGCGACCGGACAATCGAAGCCGCGCCCGGCGGCGAGGCCCACCTCATTGAGGTACCTGACCACGATTCCGTACGACTGCGGCAAAGTGGTCTCGGTGTAGGGAATCGAGTGCTTGCCACAGAAAGCGCGGACGATTCCGGCAGCACGGTGAAGCTGCGGCCGGGCCATGTCAGGGAAGAGGTGGTGTTCCACCTGGCGGTTGAGGCCGCCCAACAGGAAGTCCATGAACCGTCCGCCGGAGATGTTGCGGGATGTCAGGACCTGGCGGCTGAGGAAGTCCGCGCGGCTGTCTGACGGCAGAACGGGCATGCCCTTGTGGTTGGGGGCGAAGGAGGCGCCCATGTAGAACCCGTAGACCATGATCTGCACGCCGAGGAAAGCAAAAGCCATGCCGATGGGCAGGAACGTGAAGGCGAGGACCGGCAATGCGGCGAGGCGGGTGACGAGGATGGGGGTTTCCACCCAGCGGTGGCGAACCTTGTGCTTGCCGAAGATGAAGCGCAGTGAATCGAACTGCAGGCTGAGACCCAGGAGCGTAAGGAGGGGGAAGAAGAACCAGCCCTGCTTGCGGGTGAGGAACGCCAGGCGTCCTTTACGCTCCGCCGCAGCCTCTTGATAGAAGACCAGGGCGTTGTTCCGGATGTCCGGGTCTTTGGAAATGACATTGGGGTGGTTATGGTGGGCGCCATGCTTCTGTTCCCACCAGGAGTAGCTGATGCCGGCAACGCCTGTGGCGAGCAGCCGCGCGGACCAGTCGTTGGCGCGGCGTGAGGCGAAGATTTGCTTATGGCCCGCCTCGTGCGCCAGGAAGCTCAACTGGGTGCAGAAGATCCCCAGCGCAGCAGCGATCAGGAGTTGGTACCAGGAGTCGCCGATCAGCGCGAAGCCGAGCCACGTGCCGGCCATGAGGAGCATGAGGGCGACAAAAAGCCAGATATAGAACCCGGTCCGCCGCTCAAGGAGCCCGGCCGCTTTCACGCTCTTCAGAAGTTCTGAGTAACTGTGGACTACCGGATTGGGTTGGATGATGCGCGCCCTGGGGCGATCGGAAATGGATGTGGGTGCCATGAAGGTGTGCCCCGTATCGCTCACGGGCAACGTTGCAGCCGACGTTCGGACTGCACGGTCTGGATCACCCTGTATCCAGCATACGCCCCACGGGCGCGGTAGGCCCGAATGACTACATGCATAAATATCAGCAACCATGAATAGTTTTGCTGTATGGTGGAGGCATGACTATTTCTGTTGCCGTCTCCGGTGCCAGCGGCTACGCCGGGGGAGAAGTGCTGCGCCTGCTGGCGAACCATCCCAACGTCACCATCGGCGCGATCACCGCGCACAGCAACGCCGGTTCCAGACTAGGGGAGTTGCAGCCGCATCTCCATGGTTTGGCCAGCCGGATTCTGGAAGACACCACCGTTGAGAACCTGTCCGGTCACGACGTCGTTTTCCTTGCCTTGCCGCATGGAGCCTCTGCCGACATCGCCGCGCAGTTGCCGGAAGGAACAGTAGTCATCGACGCCGGCGCAGACCACCGCCTGCAAGACGCCGCGGCGTGGGAAAAGTTCTACGGCTCCGCCCATGCGGGCACCTGGCCCTATGGCCTGCCCGAGCTCCCGGGCCAGCGCGACGCCTTGAAAGGCGCCAAGCGCATCGCCGTACCCGGCTGCTACCCGACGTCGGCCCTGCTGGCCTTGACGCCCGGGTTCGCCAACAACCTTTTGCTGACCGACGACGTCGTCATTGTTTCCGCATCCGGAACCTCGGGCGCAGGCAAGGCAGCCAAGGTCAACCTGATCGGTTCCGAAGTCATGGGGTCCATGAGCCCGTACGGCGTGGGTGGCGGGCATCGCCACACGCCCGAAATCGAGCAGGGTTTGTCCAACGCCGCGGGGGAACCGGTGACGGTGTCTTTCACTCCGACCCTCGCGCCCATGAGCCGCGGAATCCTTACGACGGCCACTGCCAAGGTTGGGCACGGCGTCACCGCCTCCGAGCTCCGCCAGGCCTGGGCCGACGCCTACGACGACGAACCGTTCGTGCACCTGCTGCCGGAGGGCCAGTGGCCCTCCACCAAGTCGGTCCAGGGGTCCAACCACGCAGTGATGCAGTTGGCCTTCGACGGCCACACAGGTCGCGTCATCGTTACGTGCGCCATCGACAACCTCACCAAGGGAACTGCCGGCGGTGCCGTGCAGTCCATGAACATTGCCCTCGGCCTGGATGAAACCGCCGGCCTGAACCTGCAGGGAGTTGCACCGTGACCATTACCGCCCCCAAGGGATTCAGGGCCGCCGGCATCAAGGCCGGGATCAAGGCTTCCGGCAACCCTGACCTCGCCCTCGTCGTCAATGACGGTCCGCTGAAGGCCGCTGCCGCGGTCTTCACGTCCAACCGGGTGGCCGCAGCCCCTGTGCACTGGTCCCGCCAGGTGGTCACCGATGGCCGCGTTGATGCCGTCGTGCTGAACTCCGGTGGCGCCAACGCCTGCACCGGTCCGCAGGGTTTCCAGAACACCCATGCCACGGCCGAGAAAGTGGCAGAAGCGCTGGGAGTCTCAGCTTCCGACGTCGTGGTTTGCTCTACCGGCCTGATCGGCGAGCAGTTGCCCATGGACAAGATCCTCCCGGGCGTCGAGGCGGCCGCCAAGGAGCTCAGTGAGGACGGCGGCAGCGCCGCAGCCACTGCGATCATGACCACCGACAGCGTCTCCAAGGAAGCCGTGTTCACCGGAAAAGACGCCGAAGGCAAGACATTCACGGTCGGCGGTATCGCCAAGGGTGCCGGCATGCTGGCTCCCGGTCTGGCAACCATGCTGGTGGTCCTCACCACCGACGCCGAGGTGCCGGCCAACGAGCTCGACGTCGTCCTTCGCGACGCCACGCGCGTCACCTTCGACCGCGCCGACTCCGACGGCTGCATGTCCACCAACGACACCGTGGTGCTGCTCGCCTCGGGCGCGTCCGAAGCGCTGCCTTCCGCGGCGCAGTTGAGCGAGGCCGTGACTTCCGTCTGTGCCGAACTGGCCCGCAAGCTGATCGGCGACGCAGAGGGTGCCAGCCATGACATCGCCATCCGGACCTTCAACGCGGCGAGTGAACGCGACGCGGAGATCGTCGGGCGCTCCGTGGCCCGCTCCAACCTCTTCAAGGCAGCCATCTTCGGCAAGGACCCCAACTGGGGCCGGGTGCTCTCTGCAGTCGGCACTACCGACGCCATCTTTGAGGCAGACCAGCTGAACGTATCCATGAACGGCGTCCAGATCTGCCGCAATGGCAGCATCGGCGACGACCGCAACCTTGTAGACCTGGAACCGCGCGAAGTCCTCGTGGAAATCGACCTCCAGGCCGGCGACGCAGAGGCCACCATCTGGACCAACGACCTCACGCACGACTACGTGCATGAGAACAGCGCGTACTCGAGCTAAGGGATGACGATGACTGCGCATACCCGCGAGAACACGTCCATGAGCGACGCCCAGGACAAAGCCGGGACCTTGATCGAGGCGCTGCCCTGGATCCAGCGCTTTGCCGGAACCACCATGGTGATCAAGTACGGCGGCAACGCGATGGTGAATGACGACCTTCGCCGAGCCTTCGCCGAGGACATCGTGTTCCTCCACCACGTTGGCATCCACCCCGTGGTGGTCCACGGCGGAGGACCGCAGATCAACTCCATGCTGGGACGGCTCGGCATCGAATCCGAGTTCAAGGGCGGCCTGCGCGTCACCACACCCGAAGCCATGGACGTCGTCCGGATGGTCCTCACCGGGCAGGTTGGCCGCGAGCTGGTTGGCTTGATCAACTCCCACGGTCCGTATGCCGTGGGCATGTCAGGCGAAGACGGTGGGCTTCTCCGTGCGGTTCGCACCGGCACTGTGGTGGACGGCGAGGAAGTGGACCTTGGCCTGGTTGGCGAAGTGGTTGGCGTTGATCCCGCCGGGATCAAGGACATCCTCGACGCCGGCCGCATCCCCGTGATTTCCACGGTAGCCCCCGAAATCACTGAGGAGGGCAACGGCTTCCAAACCACCGGCCAGGTCCTCAACGTCAATGCGGACACCGCCGCGGCTGCGGTTGCGTCAGCCTTGGGGGCCTCCAAGCTCGTCATCCTCACCGACGTGGAGGGCCTTTACGCCAACTGGCCCGACAAGTCATCGCTGATTTCCTCCCTGACGGCATCGGAGCTCCGTGACATGCTGCCCCGCCTGGAATCCGGCATGATCCCCAAGATGGCTGCCTGCCTGAAGGCCATCGACGAAGGCGTGGAACGCGCCCACATCGTGGACGGCCGCCTGCCGCACTCCATGCTGTTGGAAACCTTTACGACGGCGGGCATCGGCACCCAGGTAGTACCGGACGAGGACGTGAACGCATGAGCACCGAACTGAGCCATACAGCCGAGTCTGCCGCCACCGCGCTGGTAGCCCAGAGCTCCGGCGCCGACTGGCTGGCCCGCTACTCCTCGTCCCTCATGGGTGTCTTTGGCACCCCGCAGCGCGTGCTGGTCCGCGGCGCAGGCTGCCTGGTGTGGGACGCTGACGGCAAGGAGTACCTGGACCTCCTCGGCGGCATCGCAGTGAACGCACTGGGCCATGCCCACCCGTTCGTTACCTCGGTCATTTCCAGCCAACTGGCCACGCTGGGGCACGTATCCAATTTCTTCACGAGCCCAACGCAGATCGCGCTCGCAGAGAAACTGTTGGCCATCAGCAACGCCCCGGCAGGTTCGAAGGTCTTCTTTGCCAACTCCGGCACCGAAGCCAACGAGGCCGCCTTCAAGCTGGCCCGCCGGAATAACGCCGACGGCACGCGGACCAAGATCATCGCCCTTGAGGGTGCTTTCCACGGCCGGACCATGGGAGCGTTGGCGTTGACAGCCAAGGAGGCGTACCGCGCACCGTTCGAGCCTCTGCCCGGTGGCGTGGTCCACATCCCGTTCGGCGACATCGAGGCCCTGCGTGCCGCCGTCGACGATTCCACCGCGGCCGTGTTCCTGGAACCGATCCAGGGTGAAGCGGGCGTCCGGCCCCTCAGCGCCGAATACCTGAAGGCTGCACGCGAGGCCACCACAGCCGCCGGCGCACTGCTGATCCTCGACGAAGTCCAAACAGGCATTGGCCGGACCGGCAAGTGGCTGGCAAGCGAAGACGCCGGAATCGTTCCCGACGCCGTCACCCTCGCCAAGGGTCTCGGCGGCGGCTTCCCGATCGGCGCCCTGCTGACGTTCGGAAGTACGACGTCGGCCCTGCTCACCGCCGGGCAACACGGCACCACATTCGGTGGAAACCCGGTGGCCACGGCCGCCGCGCTGGCCACGCTTCATGCCATCGAAACTCAGGGCGTGCTACAGAATGTCACTTCGGTTGGCGAGTACCTTCGCCGGGGGATCGCCGCCGTCGAGGGTGTTACCGAGGTCCGCGGTGAAGGTCTGCTGATCGGCTTCGATGTCGACGCGGAGATCGCCCCCGCCATGGTGACCGCCGGCCTTGAGGCAGGCTTCATCATCAACAGTCCCGGTCCCCGGACCATCCGCCTGGCGCCGCCGCTCATCCTGACCACCGAACAGGCTGACCGTTTCCTGGCAGCCCTGCCTGACCTGATCGCTACGGCCACCGCCACCACCGCTAAGGACGCACAGTGACAACTTCCACCAGCACCCGGCACTTCCTGAAAGACACAGACCTCACTCCGGCCGAGCAGGCTGAGGTCCTGGAACTGGCAGTACGCATGAAGGCTGCCCCGTACAGCGTCCAGCCGTTCGCCGCGGAGGGCGCAGGGCGTCAGACGGTCGCCGTCATCTTCGACAAGACCTCCACCCGGACCCGCGTGTCATTTGCTACGGGGATCGCCGACATGGGCGGCAACGCGCTCATCATCAACCCCGGTGAAGCCCAGATCGGCCACAAGGAGTCCGTGGAGGACACCGCAAAGGTCCTGGAGCGCATGGTGTCCACCATCGTGTGGCGCACCGGCGCCCACTCGGGCCTGGTGGCAATGGCGGAGAACTCCAAGGTGCCCGTCATCAACGCGCTGTGCGACGACTACCACCCGTGCCAGCTCCTGGCCGACCTCCTGACCGTCAAGGAGCACAAGGGCGAACTCGCCGGACTGACCATGGCCTACCTGGGCGATGCCGCCAACAACATGGCGAACTCCTACCTGTTGGCCGGCGTCACGGCGGGAATGCACGTCCGGATTTCCGGTCCGGAGGGCTACCTTCCGGCCGCTGACATTGTGGCCGCAGCGGAAGAACGGGCTGCCGAAACCGGTGGTTCCGTGCTCATCACCAGCGATGCCGCCGAAGCCCTCAAGGGTGCCGACGTCGTGGCCACCGACACGTGGGTGTCCATGGGCCAGGAAGCGGAGAAAGAAGCCCGCCTTCAGCTGTTCCGCGAGTACTCCGTGGATGAGGCCGCCATGGCACAGGCAGCGCCGGACGCCGTCGTGCTCCACTGCCTCCCGGCCTACCGCGGCTACGAGATCTCGGCGGGCGTCATCGACGGTCCGCAGTCCATCGTCTGGGACGAGGCCGAGAACCGCCTCCACGCCCAGAAAGCACTGATGGCCTGGCTCATGCACAGGTCCGGCCTGGCTTTCGTCGACGGCCTTGCACCCGTCGAGGGAACCGGCGAGAGCACGTTCTAGTGTCCACCAACCCTTCGGTTCCGGGTGTAAGCCCGGCCACCAAGACGGCCCGTCAGGCGCGCATCACCGCGATCCTGACGGGGGAGTCCGTCCGTTCCCAGGCAGAGCTTGCAGCCCTGCTGGCGGAAGACGGCGTCCAGGTCACCCAGGCCACGCTGTCGCGTGACCTCGTGGAACTTGGGGCCGTCAGGGTCCGTGGCAAGGACGGCGCGCTCGTCTACGCGGTTCCCGGCGAAGGGGGAGACCGCAACGCCAAGAGCGGTGTGACCCAGGAAATTCTCGATGCCCGGCTCACCAGGCTGTGCGGGGAACTGCTGGTGACGGCGGAGGCCTCGGGCAACATTGTGGTGCTCCGGACACCGCCGGGGGCTGCAAACTTCCTGGCGCTTGCGATCGATCACTCCGTGATGCCGTCGGTATTGGGTACGATCGCAGGCGATGACACCGTGATGTTGGTTTCCCGGGATCCCGGCGGCGGCGCGGAACTCGCGGCCCGCTTCCTGCAATTGGCCGAGGAAGCCGGCCCCGCAGCCAACTGATTTTCTTCAAGCATTAGATACGCAACACGCAACAACCAAAGGAGCACTCTCGTGACTGAGCGCATTGTTCTGGCCTACTCCGGTGGCCTTGATACGTCCGTAGCCATCGGCTGGATCGGTGAAGCCACCGGCGCCGAGGTCATCGCTGTGGCCGTCGACGTCGGACAGGGCGGCGAGTCCCTGGAAACCATCCGCCAGCGCGCCCTCGGCTGTGGCGCCGTCGAAGCCTACGTTGCCGATGCCCGCGACGAGTTCGCCAACGAATACGCGATGCCCACCCTCAAGGCGAATGCCCTCTACCAGGGACACTACCCGCTGGTCTCGGCCATCTCCCGTCCCGTCATCGTCAAGCACCTGGTCAAGGCCGCCCGCGAATTCGGCGCCACTACTGTCGCACACGGGTGCACGGGCAAGGGCAACGACCAGGTCCGCTTCGAAGTGGGCATCCAGACCCTCGGCCCGGACCTGAAGTGCATCGCACCTGTCCGCGACCTCGCCCTGACCCGCGACAAAGCGATCGCCTTCGCCGAGGAAAAGGGACTGCCGATCGAGACCACCAAGAAGAACCCGTACTCGATCGACCAGAACGTCTGGGGACGCGCCGTCGAGACCGGCTACCTCGAGGACATCTGGAACGCACCCACCAAGGACATCTACGACTACACCGCCACCCCGGAATTCCCGCCGGCACCGGATGAAGTCACCATCTCCTTCCAGGCCGGTATCCCGGTAGCGATCGACGGCGTGAAGGTCACCCCGCTGCAGGCCATCCAGGAACTGAACCGCCGTGCCGGCGCCCAGGGCGTGGGCCGCATCGACGTCGTCGAGGACCGCCTGGTGGGCATCAAGTCCCGCGAGATCTACGAAGCTCCCGGTGCCATGGCCCTGATCACCGCGCACAAGCACCTCGAAGATGTCACGATCGAGCGAGAGCAGGCCCGCTTCAAGGCAACGGTCGGCCAGCGCTGGGCCGAGCTTGTCTACGACGGACAGTGGTTCTCCCCGCTGAAGCGTTCCCTGGACGCCTTCATCGAGGACACCCAGAAGTACGTCTCCGGCGACATCCGCATGGTCCTCCACGGTGGCCAGGCCATCGTTAACGGCCGCCGTTCCGACACCTCGCTGTACGACTTCGACCTCGCCACCTACGACACCGGCGACACCTTCGACCAGTCCATGGCCCGCGGCTTCATCGAGCTCTGGGGTATGTCTTCCAAGGTCGCCTCGGGCCGCGACCTGCGGGTTGCAGGCGAGTAATGACGTCGGCAACAAATGAAGGTGCGCTCTGGGGTGGCCGGTTCGCCGGCGGCCCGGCGGACGCGCTGGCCGCACTGAGCAAGTCCACGCATTTCGATTGGCGGCTGGCCCGCTACGACATCGCCGGCTCCAAGGCGCACGCCCGCGTGCTGGCCAAGGCCGGCCTGCTGGATGACGCCGAGCTTGAGGGCATGTTGGCAGCGCTCACGCAACTGGACGAGGACGTCGCGAGCGGCGCCTACCAGCCTGCCGAGAGTGATGAGGACGTGCACGGTTCGCTGGAACGTGGCCTGATCGAGCGGGCAGGTGCTCAACTCGGCGGCAAGCTCCGCGCCGGGCGTTCGCGCAACGACCAAGTGGCAACGCTTGGACGGATGTTCCTGCGCGACCACGCCCGGATCATCGCCCAGGGTGTCCTCGCGACCATCGATGCGCTGGTGGAGCAGGCCAAGGCCCACCAGGGCGTGGCCATGCCAGGCCGCACGCACCTGCAGCACGCCCAGCCGGTTCTGTTGAGCCACCACCTGCTGGCCCACGCCTGGGCACTGCTGCGCGATGTGCAGCGGCTCCAGGACTGGGACAAGCGTGCCGGAGTTTCGCCGTACGGCTCGGGCGCCCTGGCGGGTTCCTCGCTGGGACTGGATCCTGAGGCGGTAGCTGCCGACCTCGGTTTCTACTCAGCCGTGCACAACTCGATCGATGGCACCGCCTCCCGCGATGTCTTCGCTGAGTTCGCCTGGGTGTGCTCCATGATCGGCGTTGACTTGTCCCGGATCTCCGAGGAAGTCATTTTCTGGGCGACCAAGGAGTTCTCCTTCGTCACGCTGCACGACTCGTACTCCACGGGCTCCTCGATCATGCCGCAGAAGAAGAACCCGGATGTTGCCGAGTTGGCCCGCGGCAAGGCAGGCCGCCTGATCGGCAACCTGACCGGCCTGCTGGCAACGCTCAAGGGGCTGCCGCTCGCGTACAACCGCGACCTGCAGGAGGACAAGGAACCGGTGTTCGACGCCGCCGACACCCTGGAGCTGCTGCTCCCGGCGGTGTCCGGCATGATCGCTACGCTCACGTTCAACCGGGAGCGCTTGGAGTCGCTGGCTCCGCAGGGATTCGCGCTCGCCACGGACATCGCCGAGTGGCTTGTCCGCCAAGGCGTGCCGTTCCGGGAGGCCCACGAGCTCTCCGGTGCTGCCGTCAAGCAGGCCGAGAGCCGCGGCGTGGAGTTGTGGGACCTGACGGACGAAGAGTATGCAACGATTTCGGAGCACCTGACTCCCGAAGTCCGCAGTGTCCTCAGCACGGAAGGTTCGCTCAACAGCCGCAACTCGCAGGGCGGAACGGCACCGGCCGCCGTCGAACGCCAACTCCAGGCGCTTGAAGCGGAACTGGAGGCTGCGCGCACGTACGCGGCATAGCATGGTCCGAAAACTGGGCGGGAAGGTGCCACCGGGTGCCATCCCGCCCAGCTTTTTAATGTCTGCGTTAGCATGGCGCTATGACCCCGATCACAGCTGAGACGCTGCCCGCAGAGCTTCACAAAGCCGCCGGCACCGTCACCCGCCTTTTGGCCAAAATGGACGATTCCTCCGTCACCGGGCCCTCCGAACTTCCAGGCTGGTCCCGCGGCCATGTGCTGGCGCACCTCACGGGCATCGCCAATGCCATGGCGCGGCAGTTGGAGTATGCGCGGCGCGGCGAACAGATCGAACTGTACGACGGCGGCATGGAAGGCCGCACGAAGGCCATCAACCTCGCGGCGGGCCACAGCCTTGCTGAACATACTGCCTCTGTCACCACGGCTGTGGAATCGGCTGTTGCAGCCTTCGACGCGTTGGAGCCTGGCGACTGGCAGGCGCGGATCAGCTACCGGGACGGAACCGTGCTCGACGGCGGCCTGGCGTTGTGGCGGGAACTCACCATCCATGCCGCGGACCTCGGATTGGGCTTTGGACCGGAGACCTGGAGCCGTCCGTTTTGCGAGCACCTCTTCGGCTTCCTGGAGGCACGTGTGCCGGGGGAGTACAGGTTCGTCCTCCAACCCACCGGACTCCCTCCGCTGACCTTGGGCTCCGGCGGCACGTCCATTGCCATCACTGGCATGCTGACGGACATTGCTGCCTGGCTCGCAGGCCGTGAGCCGAGCCTCGGTTCGCTCCGCGCTACGGCAGCGGCGGACGGCGTGGACCTGCCTGAACTCCTGCCCTGGCCGGCCGGCGTCCCCGCCCAGCCAACCCACTGACGCTCTCTCACCGATACACCCTTTCTGCCGGACGCTCTCTCACCGATAGGCCTTTTCCCGCGGACGCTCTCTCACCGATAGGCCTTTTCCCGCGGACGCTCTCTCACCGATAGGCCTTTTCCCGCGGACGCTCTCTC
>NZ_JBQLIS010000011.1:0-156391 GCF_052156435.1 Paenarthrobacter sp. NCHU4564 | reverse complement strand
ACAGGTTCGACGCCGGGCTCGGCGCCGGCTGCGGCAATGACCGGGATCGCCGCGGTAGCGGGTTCGGGGACAGGTTCCGGCTCGGCAGTGGATGCTGCAATGACCGGGATCGCCGCGGTAGCGGGTTCGGGGACAGGTCCCGGCTCGGCGGGTGCGGCAATGACCGGGATCGCCGCGGTGGCGGGTTCGGGGGCAGGTTCCGGCTCGGCGGGTGCGGCAATGACCGGGATCGCCGATGTTGGCGGTCCGGGTGTGGTGGATTCGGCGCGGGTGGGCACAGGGACGGCAGGGATGGCGGCAGTCCGGGCCTCTGCTCCAGCAGCGGGACCGCTGGCGGGGGCGCCGGCAGTTTCCGCAGCCAGAACCGCCTGTGCTGCGCGCTCGCGCTCGGCCGCGCGGGCCGCTGCGCGCGTCATGGGCGCCTGGGTGGGAGTGGCCGCGGTGGCGGGTGCCGCCGTCGTGGTTTCTTCACCGGTGACCTGTCCGCTGGGTTGGGCCCGACGGCGTCCGGTTGGCTTGGTGCGCTCGGCGGCCCCTGGGGCACGGCGCGGCTGATCCATGGTTGGGGACATGGTGTTTGCCTCTCAACGCCTGCGAGGTTAGCTGTCGGGTTCGGACGAGGCCGTCCGGCCGCGCATGGCGACTTCACCCCAAGGGCCTGCGGAGAACAGGCCCGGGAACTCTGGGTCCCCCGTCTCTGCCGCGGATCTGGCGGATTCCGGGATGCGGCAGAGCTCGGCGTCAGCCCGGAAGCGGCCCAGCGGAGATTCGGGTCGCCCTTCGAAGGTACAGGAGCACGGAAGTAAAGTCACATTAATGTAACGGACGGAACGCCTAAGGGTGGTCCGGGTCCGCGGCGCCTACCCTTCGGGGTCCGCCCGGGAGTGCCCTGTTTATGCACATAGGGGATTGCACCCTAGCTTTGGGCAGGTACGGGCCGGTAGACATGAGCTATGGATCTTCCCGTGATGCCGCCCATTTCGCCCATGCTCGCCAAGTCCGTCCCGAACATCCCGGATGTCGGGCACTATGAACCCAAATGGGACGGGTTCCGGACCATCGTGTTCAAGGACGGGGATGACATCATCCTGGGCAGCCGCAACGAGAAACCCATGACCCGCTACTTCCCTGAACTCGTGGAGGCGCTGAAGAAAAACCTGCCGGAGAAGTGCGTGGTGGATGGCGAGATCATTCTCATCTCCGGCAACCGGCTGGACTTTGAGGGCCTGCAGCAGCGCATCCACCCAGCCGACAGCCGGGTCCGGATGCTCGCAGAGAAAACGCCGTCCTCCTTCGTGGGGTTCGACCTACTTGCCCTCGGTGACGAAGACTTCACCGGCAAACCGTTCAGGGAGCGCCGCTCGGCGTTGGAAGACGCGCTTGCCGCGGCCGAACCGCCGGTGTATGTGACGCCTGCGGTCACCGACTTGGAGCGGGCTCAGGAATGGTTCGTACAGCTTGAGGGAGCAGGGCTCGACGGCGTGTTGTCCAAGCCGCTCGACGGCATCTACCAGCCGAACAAGCGGGTGATGTTCAAGACCAAGCATGAACGGACAGCGGACTGCGTGGTGGCCGGGTTCCGGTGGCACAAAACGGCGGACGTTGTCGGGTCCATGCTGTTGGGCCTCCATGATGATTCCGGCAAGCTCCATCATGTGGGAGTGGTGGCGTCCTTCCCCATGGCAAAGCGGAAGGCGCTCGTGGAGGAGTTGGAGCCCTACAAAGTGGACATCGGCGACCACCCGTGGGGCGAGTGGGCCAGCCAGGAAGCGGGTGCCGCGGTCAATTCGAGGATGCCGGGCGCCCAAAGCCGGTGGAGTGCGGGCAAGGACTTCTCGTTCGTACCGCTGCGGCCCGAGCTCGTGATCGAAGTGGCCTACGACTACATGGAGGGCGACCGGTTCCGGCACACCACCCAGTTCCGCAGGTGGCGGCCGGACCGGACGCCTGCCAGCTGTACGTACTCACAGCTGGAAGAGCCCGCAGATTACGACCTCGGGGAGATCCTGCGGTTGTCTTAGCGCTACTCCTCGTGCCCCTGGTCCATGCTCATGCTGTCCTCGGCCGGTGGGGTTTCTCCGGGAGGAACTCCGCCGCCCGGCTCAAGGCCGGTCACGTTACCGTTCTCCGGGTCAGGGTTGGCTGAGGCTGCGGGATCGCTGTTTTCGTCCTGGCGCAGGTCCGGGTCTTCGTGGATGCTGTCGGGTTCGGCTGCTCCACTTGCGCCGAAGGTCTGAGGGTCGTCTTCCGGGTCATAGCTGGTCATCGTCAAGCCTTCCTAAGTAACCTTATGATCATGCTTGCACCGCCAGCCTAGCCGGGTGGTCCGGCAGGCAACAAGGGGCGCCGCTGCCGCCTGCCGTCGTCGTACTCCCGATCCTAGGTGTGCGGAGATGTTGCCGACACGAAGCTGCGGATGGCGTCCGCAACCGCCTTCGGGCGCATGTGCTGGGCCACGTGTCCCACCCCCGGAATCTCCACCAGCCGCCCGTGCGGGACCGCCCGCGAGAGGCGCAGCGACCATTCAGGTCCGGCCACGTGGTCGCGGCTTCCGCGAAGAACCAGCACCGGCACATTGACGTGCGACAGGCGCTGTTCAGTGGGGTAGTCCATCATGACCGGCAGTTCGGTGAGGTACCAGCGCGGACCGCAGCGGAGGTAGTCGGACACCACGATCCAGTTGGACGTCGGGCTTTCCCTGAGGAGGCCGTCCAGGAAGAGCGCCAGCGATTGGCGTCGCAGGTTCTTATGCCGGGAATCGACCACGGGCCCCATGAGGACCAGGTGGCGGATGCGGTCGGGCTCGTACAGGGCGGCCTCGATGGCGAACTGCACGCCCATCGAGTGCCCCACCAGGACGTAGGACTCGATTCCGCTGGATTTGAGGGCCTCGGCGATGTACCGCCCATAGTCCTCCACGGAGAGTTGGTGGTCGGGCTTGGGGGTGCCGGCGAATCCGGGCAGGTCCAGCGAGTACGTGGTAGCACCCTCGGCCAGGACCGCGTGGAGCCGGGCGAGGTAGCGGTGGGAGACTCCAATGCCGTGGATCAAAATGTACGCAGGCCCGGCTGGCCGCGGCGCTCCAGGTGCCATGGCAGGGGGCGGTTGGGTTCCCTCCGTCCAGAGGATACGGCCGGTCAGCCCGGAAACTTCGACGTCGGCAGACAGCAATGTTGTCAGCTTCCCCTTGCGCCCGGCCTGGCTTGCCAATCGATCATCCTCGCTGTCTGTGGTGGTGTGTTCAGGACCGTTGCAGGAACACTGCGGCTCCGGGTCCGCTGAGTTCATTGTCCGCTACCGGCCGTCCTGAGACGGCCAGAAGCAGGGAGATGGCAGGCCCCTGCACTTCAGGACCGTGCCCGTGCCTGAAATCGGTATCCGTGGCCACCAGCGTCCATCCGGTGGCGAACTCCTTGCCGCCTCCCATTGCGGTGGTCGTCCGCGCCTGGTATCCGAGGGCGGTGGCTACCGGCGCAGGCGGGTAGCTGCGGGACAAACCCAGCGGACGACGGATGTCCTCGCCGTGGACGAATGCTTCCACCAGCCGCGTTTGCGGCGCTGCCGGCGGTCCGGACGTCCGGCTGGCTGCAGCGCCAAAGGCCCGCAGCGTGCCCTGCGGGTCGTGGGTGCGCTCGCGGGCAACACCCTCGGCATTGTCCCGATCGAAGTCGAAGCGCGCGGTGATCATGCGGCGGATGAAGCCCCAGCGGGTGGTCTTCGCCGTATCCACGAGGTGGGCCACGACATCGTGGACATCCCAGCCGGGACACAATGATGGTGTCCTCCAAAGGTGGTCGGGCAGCGACTGGAGGTCGTCAATAAGCGCGCGGCGTTCCTGATGCACTGTGGGCCAGATGCTGGAGCGGGGACTCAACGCCATACAGCCATTGAACCCCATCCTGTCACGCGGGTGGTTACTCCCGTGCCGCGTCGTCCGATTCCGCGGCATCGTTGGCGTTGTGCGGCCGTGTTCCCGGCGCCTGCGGTGCGTTTGCAGCGTCAGCAGCGTCCCGGCGTCGGGCGATCTTTGATTCGGTCCACATGGCCACCGCGACGAAGACCACGCACGCGAACATGAAGGTGGCCACGAAGTTCAATCCCAAGGCCGATCCCAGGGGTGCGGCAAGGGCCATGGCGGCCAAGCCGGCCACTATATGCCACCCTTTGAAATTGCCCACCAAACAAGCGTAACCCCGGCCTTTATGGGTGCTGGCCCGTTGGCTGGGATCGTTGCTTGATCCTTATCACTCCGACGTCATCCCGACGCCTGTTGCGTGCCGTCCGACGGGGCCTTGGAACCGGCCTCTTCCTGCTTCCGTTTCTGGGTTTCCAGCCAGGTCATGATCGCGGCCTGGCGGATGCGGCGGTGCGTGCCGCGATATTCCACGGGGATCTCGCCCCGATCGGTCATATTGCGCAGGTAGGTGTGCGAGATTCCCGCCAGCTCCGCTGCCTGGGACGTCGTGAGCATTTCTTCCACGCTGCCCACGGTGACCGCTTCGCCCCGGCTGAGGCGTGCGAGAAGATCCACGACGGCGTCCCTCGCCTGGTCGGGGAGGCGATGGACCGTGCCGTCCACAAACACGGTGATGTCGTTGCTGTCCTGCAGGGAGCGCGCGATTTTCCGGGCGTCCTCGGCCGGGAGCCCGGGCGTGACGCGGGGAGCTATCAATGCCATGGCAGAAGCCTAGCGCGCCACTTTGCCCGCCATGACGCCGTTCCGCTGCAAGCACTGGCCGTGCGCAGTGCAGGGTATCCGGCCGCGCCATGAAAACGTGTCAGGAGGACCCGTTGACAGTCAGGAGGTAACGCGCGTAACCTGAATCACACGTTCGAAGTAACGCGCGTTACCTAATCAGGATCCCGGAGCATTCAATGGCGAAAAGCACCACCCCCAAGCAAGCTGCAGCCGTGCGGCAAAGGGGCGTCACCATGAATGACGTCGCCAAGCACGCAGGCGTCTCCAGGACCGCAGTCTCGTTCGTGCTGAGCAACCGCGAAAATGCCAGCATCTCCGAGGAAACGCGCACCCGCATCAACCAGGCCGTGCAGGATCTGGGCTACCGCCCCAATGCCGGAGCCCGGGCGCTGGCATCCCAACGCAGCGACTGGTACGGGATCGTCACCGAGATCGTCACGGCACCGTTCGCCGTGGACATCATCAAGGGAGCCCAGGACCAGGCGTGGCTTGACCGGCGGTTCCTGCTGATCGCGCCCTCCGACCAGGCCGACGCAGCAGGACCCAACCAGGGCATGGAAGATGCAGCCATCGAAAAGCTGCTGGAACAACGAGTGGAAGGACTTCTTTACGCGGCCACGTACCATCGTGGCGTTCACGTCCCGCAGAGCGCCAACGAGGTACCCACCGTACTGATCAACTGCTTCGACGCCGACGGAAAGCTGCCCTCGATCGTCCCGGACGAACGCGCCGGGGGACGGGTCGCCGTCGAGCGTTTGCTCCAAGCCGGCCACCGCAGGATCGGCGTTATCAACCTGGACCCGGACATCCCCGCAGCAGTGGGCCGGCTGGAGGGTGCCCGCGAAGCACTCGCCAACGCCGGGCTGGAGCTGGACCCTGACCTGGTGGTTTCCGGGAACGCGACCGCGGACGGCGGCTATGAGGCAGCCGGCCGCATCCTGGACCACTATCCGGTGGGTGCAGGCAGGCCGACCGCCCTGTTCTGCCTCAACGACCGCATGGCGATGGGCGCCTACGACGCCATCAAGGAACGGGGCCTGACCATCCCCGGAGATATCGCCGTGATCGGCTTCGACAACCAGGAACTGATCGCGGCCTACCTCAGGCCAAAACTGACCACGGTTGCGTTGCCGTTCGAACAAATGGGCGCCCTGGGAGTCAGGACGCTCGCCGCTCTCACAGCAGGACAGCCGATCACTGCCGACCAGCAATTGGTCGACTGTCCGCTGCTAGAACGCTCCTCGGTCTGACCGCGAAATCACTTCCGAAGAGCAAACCCCTCACCCATTCCTTCACCTCGGACGATGAAGACAGGAAAGAGATACCCATCATGACACAACCCCGATTCCTCAGGGCTGCCCGGATCACGGCGGCCGGCCTGGCGGTGGGCGCCATGCTGCTGACCGGCTGCGCCGCCACGGGCGGAAACAAGAACAACGACGCCGGAGCGAACGCGAGCGCGCTCCTCACCATTCCGCGCGAGGACATGGGCACGTTCGTCCAGAACTTCAACCCGTTCGCTCCCACGGTGAACCCGATGGTCCAGCAGTCCATCTACGAATCCCTGCTGATCTTCAACCCTGCCAAGGGCGACACAGTGCCGTGGCTGGCAACGGAGTGGAAGGCGGCCGAGGACGGCAAATCCATCACCTTCACCCTGCGCGATGGCGTGAAATGGTCGGACGGCCAGCCGCTGACAGGCGATGACGTGGCCTACACCTTTGAACTCCAGAAGAAGCTCAAGGGCGGTTTCGAATACCTGGACACCGTGACGGCAGAAGGCAACAAGGTCACTTTCGCCTTCAACAAGCCGTGGTCTCCGGCCTTGTACGACGTCGGCCAGCTCACCATCCTGCCCAAGCACATCTGGTCAGCCCTGGCGGACCCGGAAAAGGACCCGAACGCCAAGCCTGTGGGCACCGGACCCTACACGGAGGTGGACAGCTTCCAGGCCCAGTCCTTCGTTCTGAAGAAGAACCCCAACTACTGGCAGCCGGAAAAGCAAAAGATCGCCGGCATCAAGATGCTCGCCTTCGCGGGCAACGACGGCGCCAACCTCGCCGCTGCGAACGGCGACGTTGACTGGGCCCCGCAGTACATCCCGAACATCGAAAAGACGTTCGTTTCCAAGGACAAGGAACACCGCCAGTACTGGTTCCCTCCCACGGGCGCCATGATCAACTGGCAGCTCAACACCACCAAGGCGCCGTTCAACGACGTTGATGTCCGCAAGGCGCTCAGCATGGCCGTGGACCGCGACCAGGTGACCAAGATCGGCATGAGCGGTTACGCCAAGCCGGCAGACTGCACGGGCCTCTCCGGCAACTACGAGACCTGGAAAAACAGCAAGGTCAAGGACAACTGCACCTGGACCAACCACGATGTCCAGAAAGCCAACGAACTCCTGGACAAGGCCGGCTACGCGAAGGGCGCGGACGGCAAGCGCACGCTGAAGGACGGCACGCCGTTCGAGTTCAAGATCTCCGTGGGCGCTTCCTCCTCCGACTGGCTGTCCGTGGCCAACGTGATCGCCCAGAACCTCGCTGAAATCGGCGTGACCGCCAAGGTCGATTCCCCGGACTGGGCTGCCGTGGTGGCCGGGTACGAGACCGGCGACTTCGATTCCGGCATCGTGTGGTCCGCCAACGATCCCAGCCCGTACAAGTACTTCAACACCTCCATGGGTTCGGCGACCGTGAAGCCGGTGGGCACCAAGACCTTCGACAACTACCACCGCTTCGGCGACCCCAAGGCTGATTCCCTGCTGGCCGAGTTCGCTGCAGAGTCCGATGAGTCCAGGCAGAAGGACATCGCCAACAAGCTCCAGGAAGAGTACAACGACGTGGCACCCCTGGTGCCGCTCTTCTCCGGCCCCGAGTGGGGCGCGTTCAACGACACCCGCTTCACCGGCTGGCCCACCCAGGACAACCCGTACGCCACCCTGTCCGTCCGGGCTCCCACCACGGTGCTCGTCCTGACCACGCTGGAACCGCGCAAGTAGCATAGCCGGCTATCCACCGCACGCCCGGCGGCCTCGTCGCCGAAGGACAGCCCGCCGGGCGTGCCCCCAAACGTCTCCGCAATTCCCGAATTGGAGGGAAACCGTGCGCTTCATCCTGCGCCGACTGGGTTTCTACCTGATCGCCTTCTGGGCATCCATCACCTTGAATTTCCTGCTCCCGCGCTTCATGCCCGGCGACCCCGTGTCCCGCATGTTTGCCCGCTCCCAGGACAGAATGCAGCCCGAACAGATCGAGGCCCTGCGCAAACTGCTGGGCGTTGACGACCGTCCCATCTGGGAGCAGTACGTCGACTACCTGCACAACGTCTTCACCGGCCGGATGGGCGTCTCCATTTCCCGGTTCCCCACCCCGGTGACGGAGGTCATCTCCTCCCAGATCGGCTGGACCCTCCTGCTGGGCGGGACCGCGCTGGTGATTGCCGCCGTCGTGGGCAACCTGCTGGGGATCGTGGCAGCCTGGCGGCGCGGCGGGGCGATCGACTCCGCACTCCCGCCGGTGCTGGTGTTCATCGGTTCCTTTCCGTACTTCTGGCTGGCCATGGGGGCGCTGTACCTGTTCGGCGTGGTGCTGGGCTGGTTCCCGATCCGCCACGCGTTCTCCGACGGTTTGGAGCCCGGGTTTACGTGGGAGTTCATCGGCGACGTCGGTGCGCACCTGGTGCTGCCCGCGTTGACGATCGTGCTGGTCTCGATCGGCGGCTGGATGTTGGGGATGCGCAACACCATGATCGCCACGAACTCCGAGGACTACATCCTGATGGCCGAGGCCAAGGGGCTTCGCCCGGGACGCATCATGCTCCGCTACGCCGCCCGCAACGCCATGCTGCCGTCGGTGACGAGCTTTGGGATGGGCCTGGGGTTCGTGGTGGGAGGTGCGCTCCTCACCGAGGTGGTGTTCGCCTACCCCGGCGTCGGCTACCAGCTCCTCAACGCCGTGCAGGGCCTGGACTATCCGCTCATGCAAGGGCTGTTCCTGACCATCACCGCCGCCGTGCTGCTGGCCAACTTCCTGGTGGACATCCTCTACGTCCGCCTCGACCCCCGCGTGCGCAGCAACTAGGAGGAACATCATGGCAACCGCAATCCTGCAGCAGCCCACCAAGGCCGCTGCCAAACCCAAAACCAACCGCAGTTTCCTCCGCGGGCTGCTCGGCAACAAGAAGGCCTTGTCCGGCATGGCCGTGATGGTCGTGTTCATTGTGCTGGCCCTCCTTGCCCCCGTCTTGTTCCCGGGCGATCCTTCCCGGATCACGGCGATGGCTTCCATGGAGCCCGACGCCGAACACCTGCTGGGCACCACCGCCAAAGGACAGGACGTGCTGGCCCTGACCATCCACGGAGCCCGCAGCTCCCTGCTGGTGGGACTGACGGTCGGCTTCGCCTCCACCTTCATCGGGATACTCGTAGGGCTGGCCTCGGCGTACTTCGGCAAGTTCATCGACGATGCCCTGTCGCTGGTAACCAACGTCTTCCTCCTGCTGCCCGGCCTGCCGCTGCTGGTCATCCTGGCAGCATTCCTCCCACCGGGGCTTGGCACCGTGATCCTGGTGCTGATCGTCACCGGGTGGGCCGGCTCCGCCCGGGTGTTGCGCTCGCAGGCCCTGTCCATCCGCTCCAAGGACTTCGTGGCAGCCGCCGTGGTCTCCGGGGAACGGGCAGGCCGCATCATGTTCCGCGAAATCCTGCCGAACATGGCATCGATCGTCATGGGCACGCTCCTGGCCTGCGTCATCTACGGAATCGGTGCCCAGGCGGGCCTGGAGTTCCTGGGCCTGGGCGATGTCAGCACGGTCTCCTGGGGCAACAACCTGTTCTGGGCCGGCAACGAGGGCGCACTGCTCACAGGAAGCTGGTGGGTCTTCGTGCCATCCGGGGTGTGCATCGCGCTCGTCGCTTTCGCCCTGGCCCTCATCAACTACGCCGTGGACGAGATCACCAACCCCCGTCTCCGCAAGATCCGGAAGCCAACCGCCGTGTCCACGACCCGCGGAGCCCACGCCACCGCAGAAAGGAGCGCGGCACTGTGACTGTTTCACAGGTTTCCTTCGGCTCCCACGAGCCCGTCCTCGAGGTCAGGAACCTCACTGTCCAGTACGTCGGCGACACCCGCTCCACCACCGCCGTGGACCGCGTCTCCTTCAGTATCGGCACGGGCGAGGTGTTCGGCCTGGCGGGTGAGTCCGGGTGTGGAAAGTCAACCATCGCCAACTCGATCATGCGCCTGCTCAAGGACCCGGCAAAGATCGCAGGCGGCAGCATTTCCTTCGGCGGGAAGGATGTCCTGGCCATGGGCCCGGAGGAACTGCGGAGGTTCCGGTGGCAGGACGTCGCCATGGTCTTCCAGTCCGCCATGAACTCCCTCAACCCGGTCCTGACCATCGGTGAGCAAATCGTGGACATCTTCACCACCCATGCCGGCTACTCGCGCAAGGAGTCGCTGCGACGGGCCGGCGAACTGCTGGAACTGGTACGGATCGACCGGTCCCGCCTCAAGTCCTACCCGCACCAGCTCTCCGGCGGCATGCGCCAACGGGCCGTGATCGCCATGGCCGTGGCCCTCAAGCCCTCCCTGCTGATTCTCGACGAACCCACCACCGCCCTGGATGTGGTGGTGCAGCAGGAGATCATGGCCCAAATCAAGGACCTGCAGCGCGAACTGGGCTTCTCCGTCCTCTTTATCACCCACGACATGTCCCTCATGGTGGAACTGTCCCACCGCATGGCCGTGATGTACGGCGGGCGCATCGTGGAAACCGCCAAAGCGCAGGACGTCTACAAGGACCCCCGCCACCCCTACACGCAGGCCCTCATGGGAGCGTTCCCGCCCCTCACCGGTCCCCGGCTTCCGTTGGCGGGATTGCCCGACGGCGTGAAGTTCCGGAACATCCCCGACCTCGCCGAAGCAGCACCCGGCCATTTCGTGGCCCCCTTCAATGCCGACGTCACCACTTCCGATCCGCTCTCCCTGGAAGGAGCTGTCCGATGAGCCACGCGGCCGTCCAGGCAAACACATCCACGGCACCTGCCGGCCAGGCGCCAGCCCTTGAAGTCCGCGGACTGGGCAAGTCGTTCCCTGTCGGTGGCCTGTTCTCCCGCCAGTCCGTCCGTGCGCTCCACGGAGTGGACCTGTCAATCGGCCGCGGCGAGATCGTTGCCTTGGTGGGGGAGTCCGGTTCCGGCAAAAGTACCCTGGCCCGGTGTGTGGCACGGCTGGAGAAGCCGAGCGAAGGCGCCATCCTGGTGGACGGCGTGGATGTCCTCAAGCGCGACCGTTTCCAGGCCTCACGGGCGTTCCGATCCCAGCTGCAAATGGTGTTCCAGGACCCCTTCGGCTCCCTGAACCCGGCCCACAGGATCGAACATTTCCTGCGGCGCTCGCTGGCCATCCACGGCAAGGGCGGTACCGGCACAGGCGGTACCGGCACAGGAATCCAGGAGCGGCTGGAGGAGCTCATGACCACCGTGGGCCTGCAGGCGGACATGCTGAACTCCTACCCGCACGAGCTCTCCGGCGGGCAACGGCAGCGCGTGGCCATTGCCCGTGCGCTGGCGGTGGAGCCCGCGGTGATCCTTGCCGATGAGCCCACCTCCATGCTGGATGTTTCCGTCCGGATCGGCGTGCTGAACCTGATGCGGAAGCTGCGGGACGAGCAAGGCATCTCCATGCTGTACATCACCCACGACCTCGCCTCCGCCCGATACCTGGCCGACCGCACGGCCGTGATGTTCGCCGGGGAACTGGTGGAGGAAGGGGAGTCCCTGGACCTGCTGGCCAACCCTGCCCATCCGTACACGCAGCTCCTGGTGTCAGCGGTTCCGGACCCCTCGCGCGCCGGGTCCTACGACCCCGTCCGCCGCGCCGAACTGCGGCAGGCCGTCATGGCCTCCACGCACTGCCCGTACAACGGCGACCTGGACCAGCCGTGCTCGGCCCACCAACCGGTCCGCCACCGGATCGGCGACCCTGCCGGCAGGCACTGGGTCCGCTGCCACCTCTACCGGCCCAGCTCAGGCGCGGGCGGTCACGCGCTCGCCAGTGAACCGGCAACCGGGCAGCCCGCTGGACCCGGCCACCCGGCGTCGAACCTTAACGAAAAGAAGGCTTCCGCATGACTGAACTGACCCACCCGCTCGCCACGGTTCCCCGCGACGAGCTGGTTGCCCGTGCCGAAGCCGACCCGTTGCGGCCGCGTTTCCATTTCGTTGCACCGGCCGGCTGGCTCAACGACCCCAACGGCGTCTGCCAGTGGGACGGCACCTACCACCTCTTCTACCAGTACAACCCCGAGGGCGCCTTCCACCACCGCATCCAGTGGGGCCACGCCACCAGCACCGACCTGGTCACCTGGACCGACCAGCCGGTGGCGCTGGAACCGTCGGCGGGTCCGGATGCGGACGGCTGCTGGTCCGGCGTGTTGGTGAACGACGGCGGCACGCCCACGATCGTCTACTCCGGCCGCCTCGGCGAGCGCGAACTGCCGTGCGTCGCCGTGGGGTCGCCCGATCTGGCCACGTGGACCAAGATTCCGCAGAACCCCGTCATCGCCGCCCCGCCCGCCGGCGTGGACATCACCGCCTACCGGGACCACTGCGTGTGGCGCGAGGGCACCGTGTGGCGGCAGCTGGTGGGTTCTGGCATCCGCGGGCGGGGCGGGACGGCGTTCCTCTACGAGTCCGCGGACCTCCGGACCTGGGACTACGTGGGTCCGCTGGTGATCGGGGATGCCTCCCAGGGCGACCCCGCCGGCAACCACTGGACCGGCACCATGTGGGAATGCGTGGACCTGTTCCGTGCCGGGACTGGTTCCCTGGGGTCGGTGCCGGAGGATGGCTCACCCGATGTGCTGGTCTTCTCGGCATGGAACGACGGCGACACCCGCCACCCGCTGTACTGGACCGGCAGGTACGCGGGGGACTCGTTCGAACCCGCTGCCCTGCACCGCCTGGACTACGGTGGCCGGTTCTTCTATGCGCCCCAGTCTTTCCTGGACGAATCCGGGCGCCGGATCATGTTCGGCTGGATGCAGGAAGGGCGGTCCGACGCAGCCATGGTGGAGGCCGGCTGGTCCGGTGTGATGAGCCTGCCGCGCGTGGTATCGCTGGCGGACGACGGCACCCTCAAGTTTGCCCCGGTGCCTGGGATCACCGCGCTGCGCCAGGAGCACGTGACCCTGCCGGGCCGGGTGCTGGTGGGCGCCGGGACGCCCGTGGATACCGGAGTCCGCGGCAGGCAGCTTGACCTGGAACTTGAGGTGCAGCTGTCGCCGGGGGCGGTGTTCCGGTTGGCCGTGCTCACGTCCGATGACGGTGCCGAGACCACGGTGGTGGAGCTGTCGCGGCCTGTGGATCCAACGCAGCCGGACGGCGTCCTGCGCCTGGACCGCACCCGGAGCAGCCTCGCCCCGGCTGCTGGGGCGGCGGCCCCGGCACTGGATGAGGTGGATGTGGAGGAGAAGTCCGGACCCGTTCCCTTGGTCGACGGGCACGTGTGCCTGCGCGTCCTGGTGGACCGGTCCGCCGTCGAGATCTTCGCCAACGGCAAGCCGCTCACGGCCCGGGTGTATCCCAGGCTCGGCGGCGGGAACGTCACCGTGTCAGCGGCGGCCGGAACCGTACGCCTGCTCAGCTTCGACGCCTGGACGATGGCCGATATCTGGACCGCCCCCACAGCCCCAGCCACCCAACCCCAAGCCGCCCAACCTCAAGGAGGTACCCGCACCCTCTTCCCGTAGCACCAACGCTCTATCACCTAATCGACGTTTTCCCCGGACCCTCTCTCACTAAAACGCAGGTTCCGGGGAACGCTCTCTCACTTCGAGATCAAAGGCGATCTGTTATGCACAAGAGAATAGTTGCGGGCCTCACAGCAGCGGTCCTCGGTGTCGGCTTCGCGGGGACGGGAGTCACTGCCCCGGCAGTGGCGCTCAACCCCGCGCCCGTCACCCTCAACAGCACCACCAGTCCCATCCCCGACGTCGCCGGCACCAGCGGCACGTGGACCCGGACAGCGCAGGGCGGGTACACCGCCGTCGCGCCTTCCGGGCAGAACGCGGCGGCAACCAGCGAGCAGGTGATTGCCGGCACCGCCCGCTACACAGCCTCCGTAAAGGTCGACGGCGGCAGCCCTTACGGTGTGGGGGCGCTGGTTTTCCGGGCGACTCCCGACGCCGGCGCAGGCTACGCAGCCACGATCGACCCCAACCTGGACCGGGTGAGGTTGTTCGACCTCGCGAACGGCCAGGACATTGTGGCACCCGTACCGCTGCCGCTGAACACCGGGCAGTCCTACAGCGTGGATGTCCACGTGGACGGGCCGCGGATCTACGTTGCAGTGGACGGAGTCTCCCGCATTGACGCCACGGACCACCGCTATGAATCCGGCCGGGTGGGACTCCACGCGTTCAACGGGACTGTGGCCTTCGGGACACCGGGCGTCCGGACCATCGATGCGAATGTCCACGGGTGGGGCCTCACCGGGGGCGGATGGTCGGCCACGGCTACCGGCTTCCGCGGCGCCGCTCCGGCGAACACCAACATCCGCGCCATCGCCACCGGCCAGTCGCCCACGGACGTGGACTTTGCCACGGACATCCAGGTGACGTCCCAGTACGGCGTGGGCACGGTGTTGTTCCGGACCAACGCGTCGGGTACCAACGGGTATGCGGCAGAGGTCGATCCCAACGCAGGAAGGCTGCGCCTCTACCGGGTTTCCGACAACGCCACGCTGGGAACCTACACAACGGCCATCGCCCTGGACAAGGTTTACCGGCTCCGGGTCACAGCCCTGGGCAGCAACTTGGCAGCCCACTGGCAGACCGACTTCCTGGACCCCAACGGTGCCACCCCCTCGATCACGGCCACGGATTCCACGCACGCTTCCGGGCACGTGGGCGTCGGCTCCTACAACGGGACTGCGGTCTTCCAGAGCATGACATTGCGCGGGCTCGAGACCTCCTTGCAGGGGTGGCGTACTCCTGCCGGTTCGTGGGAGCCGGATGCGGCAGGGCTTCGCGCCTCTGCGGCGAGCGGCACCGCGGTCCGGTTTATCCCGGCGGTAGCGTCCGACGTCGTTGCCTCCTTGGACCTGACCGTCACCTCGCCCTCGACCGCCTCAGTGGTGGTCCGCAGCGGTGCCGACGGTGCGGGCGGGCTGGAACTCAGGGTGGACCCGGCGACGGGAACCGCCAAACTGTACAACCGGGCCAGTTCCGCGCTGCTGCTCTCCGGCGCCCTGCCGGGCCACAGCTTCAAAGCGGGGCAGCTCAACCGCGTCCAGTTGACGGCCCGCGGTACGGAAGCCTCGGTACTCATCAATGGCACCCCCGTACTGAATGGCCAGGTTCCAGCCGCTGCAGGCACGGGCTTTGCGTTGCTGGCCACCGGCACGGCCTGGTTCCAGAGCGTCCGCGCGGACAACGTGGACCAGTACATGAACGGCCTCTACCAACCCGGCTACCACTACACCCAGAACTCCGGAAACAGCTCCGACCCCAACGGCCTGGTCTACCTGGACGGTGAGTACCATCTCTTCCACCAGGACCGTGGACGCTGGGCCCACGCGGTGAGCTCCGATCTCCTGCACTGGAAGCAACTGCCCATCGCGTTGCCGCACATGGCGGCGGGGGAATCGTGGTCAGGGTCGGCCGTGGTGGACGCTTCCAACGCGAGCGGGCTGTTTCCGGGTGGGGCCGGACTTATCGCCTACTACACGAGCTTCAACCATGATGCTCCCAACGGAAACCAGTCGGTCCGTGCGGCGTACAGCACGGACAAGGGCCGCAGTTGGCAGACCGTCCAGGCCGCACCCGTGGTGGAAAACCCGGGCGGCCCCAATGGCGGCTGGGACTTCCGGGACCCCAAGGTCGCCTGGGACGCGACCTCCGGCAGGTGGGTCATGGTGGTGGCCGGCGGAGACCACATCCGCTTCTATTCCTCCACAGACCTGCTCCACTGGACGTTCAAGAGCACCTTCGGCTACGGCGACTGGGTGCGGGGCGGGGTCTGGGAGTGCCCGGACTTCTTCGAACTCCCTGTGGAGGGACAGCCCGGCGTGAAGAGGTGGGTCCTGTGGTGGAGTACAGGGGCAGTACGCGCCACCAACGGTTCAGCCGCGCAGTATGTCACCGGAAGCTGGAACGGTACGTCGTTCACCCCGGACACCCCTGCCTCGACCGTGCTGCAAGCCGACCATGGCCGGGACTACTACGCCGCCATGAGCTTCTTCGGTGCCCCTGACAACCGGCGGATCATGATCGGCTGGATGTCCAACTGGGACTACGCCTTCAGCCCGCCCACGGGCCGGTGGAACGGGCAACTGTCCGTGCCGCGCGAGGTCAAACTGGTGGACGTACCCGGTGCCGGGCTTCGGCTGACGCAGGCTCCCGTGGTGGAGGAACAGTCGCTGCGCAGTTCCACCTGGCAGGTTTCGGATGTCCCGGTAACGCCGGCCTCCGCGAACCCGTTGGCCGGAGCCTCCGGACGTTCGTTCGAGCTGGAGGCCGAGGTCGGAATCCCATCGTCCGGCGGCGCTTCCTCCTTCGTCTTCGGGCTCCGCAAGGGGACTGGCTCCACCGGTGCGCAGGAGACCAGCGTGAAGTACGACGCCGGAGCTGCCGCCCTGACCGTGGACCGCGGAACCTCCGGGCGGGAGGACTTCACCCGGTACTTCGCCGGCTCGGCGCAGGACAATTCCACGGCGCCATGGGCTTCCACCACGGTGGGCTCTGAACGGCGGATCAAGCTGCGGGTCCTGGTGGATGCTTCCTCGGTGGAGGTCTTCGGAGGTAACGGCACGGCAGCCATCACATCGCTGATCTTCCCGGACCCGTCCTCCACAGGGCTGTCCTTCTCGGCCACCGGAGGGAATGCCCGGCTGGTGTCCGTCAAAGTACACCAGCTCAGCGACACTGCCCGCCTGACCAGTGCGCCGCCGTCGGGCATCCTGCCTCCCGCCACCGGATCAGCCCGCCACAACCTGGGCGCGTATGCGGTGGTGCCCGGCGGGACATGGGAAGCCACGGGCGCAGGGTTGGCCGGAACGTTCGACAAGGACTCCACAGCCCTGAGCCAATCCACCTATGCCAACGTGCGCGTCCAGGCCACAGTGCGGTTCGGCGGCGAGGCCTTCGCCGGTGAACTCCTGAACCGCGACCTGGCTCCGGAGAAAGGCTACGGCGGTGCGGGTTCCATGCTGCTTCGGTCCTCTGCGGACGGATCCAGTGCCTACTACGTGAACCTGGACCCCAACCTCCGCGTAGTGCGGGTGTTCAAGCTGGTCAACGGCGTGTTCACGGTCCTGGCGAGCGTGCCTTCCGCCGTGGGCCATGGGGTGGGCTACTCCGTGGATGCCGCTGTCATCGGCAGCAGGATCACGGTGTCGGTGGACGGTGCGCAACTGATCGACGTCACGGACACGGCCCTGTCCTCGGGCAGGGTGGGCGTGAACGTCTTTGACGGCCGGGCCGCCTACCAGGACGTGCTGGTGACGGCCTTGCCATAGCCCGCGAAACGGACCTGGGCAGTACAGCTAGACGGCGTCCAGGTCCGTTTCCAGCAGCTTCACCAGCGCATCCAGCGCAGCGTCGGCACCCTCACCCTCTGCCCGCAGCACCACGACGTCGCCCTTGGCAGCCCCGAGCGTCATCAGGGACAGGATGCTGGCGGCGTCCATGGCTTCGTCAGCGGGTTCGCCCTGCATGGCGATCGTGACATCCACGGGCTGCTCGCCTGCTGCCTCCGCGAAGAGGGCGGCAGGACGGGCATGGAGGCCGGAGCTGCTGGCGATGGTTGCTGTGCGTTCGGGCATGGGTTTCTCCTTGCGGTTGGTCGTGGCTGAACTGGTCGTGCGGGACTAGAGGCCGAGCTCTTCGAGCACGGGGAGCTTGGCGCGGACCCACTCGCGGGCCTCGGTGGCGCTGGGCGCTGAGAGGGCCAGCCGCGCCAGTTCCTGTGCCTGTTCCAAGGTGACCGTCTTCAGGACGGTTCCGACGGCGGCCAGCGAGCGGGCGGTCATGGACAGGGTGGAGACACCCAGTCCGGCGAGGACGACGGCGAGGGCCGGGTCCGCGGCAGCCTCACCGCAGACGCCGATCGGCTTGCTGTCCCCTTCGCGGCCGGACGCTTCCAGCGCCGAGCCTTCCACGGTGAGCTGGACCAGCCGGAGGACCGCCGGCTGCCACGGAGTGTTCAATTCCGCGAGCGGGCCGAGCTGCCGGTCCGCAGCCATGGCGTACTGGGTGAGGTCGTTGGTGCCCAGCGATGCGAATCCCACTTCCCGGAGCACGGACGCCGCAGTCAACGCTGCCGAGGGCACTTCCACCATGACGCCGGGGGTCTTGAGGCCGGCCGCGGCACACAGGGACGCGAACCGCCCTGCTTCGGCTGCCGTGGAAATCATCGGTGCCATGACCCAGACATCGGCTTCGGATTCCGAGGCAGCCTGGGCGATCGCGGAGAGTTGCCGTTCCAGCACGCCCGGCGTGGTGAAGTCGGTGCGGTAGCCGCGGACACCCAGCGCAGGGTTGGGCTCGGTGGCATCCGTGAGGAAGGGCAGCGGCTTGTCGGCGCCGGCGTCCAGCGTGCGGAGGACCACTTTCTTGCCGGGGAAGGCATCGAACACGGCCTTGTAGGCCGTGGCTTGCTCATCCACGGAGGGCTCGGTGTCGCGTTCCAGGAAGCAGAATTCCGTGCGGAACAGGCCAACGCCTTGTGCGCCCAGGCCTGCAGCGGCCACGGCGTCCTTGGCACCTCCGACGTTGGCCAGGAGCGGCACCAGGTGGCCGTCCGCCGTCGTGCCGTTTCCGTCGAAGGAGGCAAGCGTGGCGGAGGTTTCGGCCCAGGCGGCGGCGGAAGCGCGCTGTTCCCCCGAAGGAGAGGCTGCGACAAAGCCGGCGGCGCCGTCCACATAGATTTCGGTGCCGTCGGCGATCCCGTCCACACCGTGCGCCGCCACCACGGCAGGCAGCCCCAGGGAGCGGGCGATGATGGCGGTGTGGGACTGCGGGCCGCCGCCGGAGGTAACCAGCGCCTGCACGACGTCGGGATTCAGCGTTGCGGTGTCGGCGGGAGCGAGGTCTTCGGCCACGAGGATGAACGGCGTTGTGGAGGCGGGGATGCCGGGAGCAGGGACGCCGCGGAGTTCGGCCACAATGCGGGCACGGACATCCAGGACATCGGTGGCGCGCTCGGCCATGTAGCCGCCGAGGTTGTGCAGCATTTCGGAGACGGATGCACCGGCTTCCCAGATGGCGCGCTCGGCCGAGGTCCCGCCGTTGATGAGCTTGGTGGCCGACTTCAGCAGCATGGTGTCCTTGGCCATGAGTGCGGTGGCTTCGAGGACCGCCTTGCCATCACCGGAGGCGGATTCGGCACGGTTCTTCAGTTCGTCATGGACGGATTGCGCTGCTGCCTTCAAGCGCGCGACGGCGTCTTCCGGACTTGCGTCCGCGGCGAGCCGTTCGCCTGACGGTGGTTCGCTGACTGGCTTGGGCATCTGGCGGACCGACCCGATGATGCGGCCCGGGCTTACCCCTACTCCCTGGAAATTCTGCACTGAATCCTCTGTTCCTGCTGGTTGGTCAAGACCCCCCGGCGTCGGCACCGAGAGCCTGCGAAACTTAGCTTACAAAATTCCCTTGTGAGCTACTTCATATAGCAATGCTATAGGTGCTAGGGTAGCGGTTATGAGTTTCGATGACCAGCTTCCGCCCAAAATTCGGTTGCTTCGCGCAGCTGCCGAATTGCTGGCGGTTTCTGAAGGGTCAGCGGTCTCAACGCGCCAGATCACCAAGCTTGCCGGGGTCACGGCGCCAACGCTTTACCACCACTTCGGCGACAAAGAGGGCCTGTTCGACGCCGTTGTTTCGGCCGGTTTCGAAGAGTATGTGGCCGGAGAGCGCGATTTTGCACCGTCCGGGGAGCCCCTGGAGGATGTCCGGCGGATGTGGGACAACCACGTCCAGTTCGGCCTCACCCAGCCCCACCTGTACTTGGTGATGTTCGGCAACATCCGTCCGGAAAGCCGCCCGTCCATCGTGGCCGACGCGGAAGCCCTCCTGGAGGAAATGCTGAACAAGGCCGCCATCGCCGGTCAGCTCAACGTGCCGCCCCGCGAAGCTGCACGCAGCATCCTCGCGGCCAACGTGGGCGTCACGCTCATGCTGATCGCAGAACCGGTGGAAGAGAGGAACCTGGAGCTTTCCACCATGACCCGGGATTCCATGATTTTTGCCGTCTCCACGGACACCGCCCGTGGCGCCGCAGCGGAGGATTCCGGCAAATCCTCCGTGGTTGTTGCGGCAATCGCCCTGAATGCGGCACTGCAGGCCTCGCATTCGGACCAACTGTCCAGCTCTGAACTGAAGCTCTTCCTGGAATGGCTTCACCGCATTTCCAGCAGCTCCTAAGGCTGCTCTCTCGATCTATATCGACTGACCCCGCGCCGCCGCGGGACACACGTTAGGAATTCACATGGCAACAGAGACCGTTGCGAAGCCCCGCACCAGCCTGCGCGTTGGCGTCCAAAAGTTCGGAACCTTCCTGTCCGGCATGATCATGCCCAACATCGGCGCTTTCATCGCGTGGGGCCTGATCACAGCACTCTTCATCGAGAAGGGCTGGATCCCCGTTCCTGCCCTCGGTGGCTTCGGCACGAATGCCGAGGGAGTTCCCAACGTGGGCCTGGTTGGCCCCATGATTACCTACCTCCTTCCGCTGTTGATCGGTTACACCGGCGGCAAGATGGTCTACGACGTCCGTGGTGGCGTGGTGGGTGCCATCGGAACCATGGGTGTCATTGTCGGCGCCGGTATCCCCATGTTCATCGGCGCCATGATCATGGGCCCGCTGGGTGGCTGGACCATGAAGCAGCTCGACCGCATCTGGGACGGCAAGATCCGCCCCGGCTTCGAGATGCTGGTCAACAACTTCTCTGCCGGTATCTGGGGAGCCATCCTCGCGCTCCTCGGGTTCTACGGCATCTCCCCGGCCGTCACGGTGTTCAGCCAGGGCGCCGGAAACGTAGTGCAGTTCCTGGTCAACAACGGCCTCCTGCCGCTGACCAGCATCTTCATCGAGCCGGCCAAGGTCCTGTTCCTCAACAACGCCATCAACCACGGAGTCCTGACCCCGCTTGGCATCCAGCAGTCGCTGGAGCAGGGCAAGTCAATCCTGTTCCTGCTCGAAGCCAACCCCGGCCCGGGCTTGGGCATCCTGCTCGCGTACATGTTCTTCGGCCGCGGTGCAGCCAAGGCGTCGGCGCCGGGCGCTGCGATCATCCACTTCCTCGGCGGCATCCACGAGATCTACTTCCCGTACGTCCTGATGAAGCCGATCCTTATCCTCGCTGCCATCGGCGGCGGCATGACCGGCATCGCCACCCTGGCCATCACCAACTCCGGCCTTGTTGCTCCCGCTGCACCTGGATCCATCATCGCGGTGATTGCACAGACCTCGCGCGACAGCTACATCGGCGTGATCCTCTCGGTTGTCCTGGCCACCGCCGTCTCCTTCCTGATCGCATCCCTGATCCTGCGCACGTCCAAGAACAAGGGCGAGGACGACCTCAGCGAGGCAACGTCCCGCATGGAAGCCATGAAGGGCAAGAAGAGCTCCGTTTCCTCCGCGTTGGTCGGTGAAGGCGCTGCGGCCACCCGCGGCGAGGGCACTGTCCTGACCCGCCCGGTCCGGAACATCGTGTTCGCCTGCGACGCCGGCATGGGTTCCAGCGCCATGGGAGCCTCGGTGCTGCGCAACAAGATCAAGGCGGCCGGTTTCCCGGACGTCAAGGTCACCAACTCGGCCATCGCCAACCTGAGTGACACGTACGACGTGGTGGTGACCCATGAGGATCTCACCGAACGCGCCCAGCCGCGCACCTCAAGTGCCGTGCACTACTCGGTGGACAACTTCATGAACAGCCCCAAGTACGACGACATCGTCGAGTTGGTCCGCTCCAGCAACAGCGGTGACGCAGGCACGACGGCGGAAACCACCGCCGGTGCGCCCGCCGCCGCAGCTGCGGGTACCGGAGCTGCCGGTACCGCGCCGGGGACGAGCCATGGTGCCCATGCCGCTGAGCCGGCTGCCGCCGTCGGGGGCAAGGGAGTGCTGCTCCGCGACAGTGTGGTCCTGAACGGCAAGGCCGGCGACCGCGATTCCGCGATTGACGAGGCCGGGCAGCTCCTGCTGGACCGTGGTGCCGTGGACGTGAGCTACGTGCACGCCATGCACGAGCGCGAGGAATCCGTCTCCACGTACATGGGCAGCTTCCTGGCGATCCCGCACGGCACCAACGACGCCAAGGACCACATCAAGCATTCGGCAGTGTCAATCGTCCGTTACCCGGAGGGAATCGACTGGGGCGGCAAGCAGGTCAAGTTCGTGGTCGGAGTGGCCGGCCTGAACAATGAGCACCTCCACATCCTGTCCACCATTGCCAAGATCTTCACCAACAAGGCCCAGGTGGCCCAGTTGGAGGAGGCAACCACGGCGGATGAGGTCCTGGAGCTGTTCGGAAAGGTCAACGCATAGTGAAGGCAGTCCATTTTGGGGCGGGCAACATCGGACGCGGATTCGTGGGGCTCCTGCTGCACGAGGCCGGCTATGAAGTGGTATTCGCGGATGTCGCGGATGCGCTGATCAGCCAGCTTGCATCCGCTGACAGCTACGACGTGCACGAGGTCGGCGAGAACGCCGCGGTCAAGACCGTGGACGGTTTCCGGGCGCTTAACTCGGGCACGCAGGAAGCCGCGGTTGTGGAGGAAATCTCGACGGCGGACGTGGTCACCACTGCGGTGGGGCCGCACATCCTGAAGTTCGTGGCGCCGGTGATTGCCCGGGGACTGGCCGCCAGGTCCGCTGACCTGGCGCCGCTGCAGGTGATGGCCTGCGAGAACGCCATCAACGCCACGGACCTCCTGCACCAGGAAGTCCTGGCTGCCTGGGACGAGTCGGCCGGGGACCTCGATTCCCTGGCTGTCTTCGCCAATACCGCGGTGGACCGCATTGTCCCCAACCAGGCGCCGGGCCAAGGCCTCGACGTCACCGTGGAGACCTTTTACGAGTGGGTGATCGACCGGACTCCGTTTGGCGGGAACGTCCCGGTCATTCCGGGTGCAACATTTGTGGATGAGCTGGGGCCGTACATCGAGCGCAAGCTGTTCACGGTGAATACCGGGCACGCATCGGCGGCGTATTTCGGGTACCAGGCGGGGCTGGAGAAGATCTCCGACGCCATGGCTGACCCTTCAGTGGCAGCGAAGGTCCGTGCTGTCCTGGAAGAAACCAAGGAACTCCTGGTCGGCAAGCACGGCTTCGAGGAAGCTGCGCAGGAAGCGTATGTGCAGAAGATCCTGTCGCGCTTCACCAATCCGCACTTGCCGGACACCGTTGTTCGTGTGGGCCGTGCGCCGCTGCGGAAGCTGGGCCGGCACGAGCGTTTCATCGGCCCCGCGGCTGAGCTCGCCGAGCGTGGCTCAACTCCGGTAGCCCTGCTCGAGGCCATGTCAGCGGCCCTTCGTTTCGACGATGGCTCCGATGACGAGGCCGTAGAGCTTTCCACCATGCTCGCCGAGCTTCCTGCTGCCGAACTGGTGGAGCGCGTCACGGAACTGACCCCGACGCATCCGCTGTTCCCCGCCCTGGAGAAGCTCGTGGTGGACCGCCAGGCCGAATCCTGATCCTCTCTCACCAAACACCCCCTTAAGGCCGACCCTCTCTCACCAAAGCCCCCCTTAAGGCCGACCCTCTCTCACCAAAGACCCCCTTAGGGCCGACCCTCTCTCACCAAACACCCCCTTAAGGCCGGCCCTCTCTCACCAAAGACGCTCGTAGGGCCGGCCCTCTCTCACGTCCTTCCGGAACGCTGGATTCACGTGAGAGAGCATCGCCGGAAAGGGGGTGTTTGGTGAGAGAGCATCACCGGAAAGGGGGTGTTTGGTGAGAGAGCGTTTGGGTCTACGAGGGGAGAAAAAACGTGACTTTGGCCACAATCGCCCCGGGGAGAGGCTTTCGGTTTTGAAGTTAGCCTCACCTTACTAATAGAGTCACAGGAGCAATTAGGCAACGTAACTGTGACGTATTAGTGAGCGGAGTACCGGCGTGAAAAAGAGGCTGTCAAGCTACATCGGGGCAATGGCTGCAGGGGCGGCCTTGCTGGCCGTGACTGCGTGCGGAGGCGGGGCCACTGCGTCCTCGCAGGCCGGGGAAGCCACGACCATCACCATCGAGCACGCCCAGGGCTCCACCGCCAACGTTCCCGTGAACCCGCAGAAGGTGGTCACGTTCGACCTCGGCGTCCTGGACACCATGGACGCTCTCGGTGTCGACCCCACCGGTGTACCCGAGGCCAGCTACCCGGACGCCCTCAAGAAGTACTCCGACGCCAAGTACTCCAAGGTTGGCTCCCTCAAGGAACCCGACTTCGAAGCGGTCAGCTCCGCAGCCCCGGACCTGATCATCATTTCCGGCCGCACTGCCGGCGCCTACGGTGAATTGAGCAAGATCGCCCCCACCATCGACCTCTCAATCGATGCGGCCAAGCCCATGGAGAGCTTCAAGGAGCAGACCGAAAAGCTTGGCAGGATCTTCCAGAAGGAAGACGACGTGGCCGCCAAGCTCGCCGAGGTGGACAAGACCGTTGCCGACACCAAGACCAAGGCTGCTACCGCCGGCAAGGGCCTGATCGTCCTCACCTCGGGCGGCGAAGTCACCGCATATGGCGCCGGCTCGCGCTTCGGCATCATCCACGACGTCCTGGGCGTCCCCACGGCCGCCGACGTCAAGTCCGAGGGCTCCCACGGTGAGGCCGTTTCCTTCGAGTACATCAAGGAAACCAACCCGGACATCCTCTACGTGATCAACCGCGACACCGCCATTGGAACCGCCGGGTCCGCTGCCAATCCGATCCTGGACAACGAACTCGTAAAGTCCACCAACGCAGCCAAGAACAACAAAATCGTCAACCTCGATCCCGCCGGCTGGTACATCGTGGGCTACGGACTGAACAACGTCCAGGCCATGGTCACCGCAGTGGCCGACTCGGTCGCCTGACTCTTCCTGAGGTGACAACTACAGCCGTGCGCGCCACGGCACCAGCACGCCGCAACCGGACGGGCCAAACAGCCCGCCTGGTTGCGGCCGCTGCCGTTGTGCTGGTGATCGCGGTTGGCAGCATCTTCGTTGGCGTCAGCGACGTCTCGCTCCAGTCGTTGTTGGCGAACGACGCCGGAACCTGGGAAATCTTTTGGGTTTCGCGGGTGCCGCGCACCTTGGCTGTGGTCCTGGCCGGGATGGCGGTGGCCGTCGCTGGACTGATCATGCAACTCATGGCGCGGAACCGGTTCGTGGAGCCCTCCACGGTGGGGACCGTGGAATCCGCGACGCTGGGAATTTTGGTGGTGACCGTGCTTGCCCCGGAGTCTCCGATCCTCACCAAAATGATCGTCGCCAGCGTCTTCGCGATCCTTGGCACGGCCCTGTTCCTGGCGATCCTCCGCCGGCTCCCGGCCCGCAACACCCTGCTCATTCCTTTGGTGGGCATCATGCTGGGCGGCGTCATCGCGGCTGTCACCACCTTCTTTGCCTACCGCTTCGACCTCCTCCAAACGCTCAGCAACTGGATGATTGGCGACTTCTCCGGTGTGCTGCGTGGCCGTTACGAGTTGTTGTGGATTGTGGCCGTCCTGGTTTTGGTGGGCCTCTTTGCCGCGGACCGGTTCACTGTGGCCGGCATGGGCCAGGACTTCACCACCAACCTTGGCCTCAACTACGCGCGCACCATGCGGCTCGGCCTGATGATCGTGTCGCTGATCTCAGCCGTAGTTGTGACAACCGTTGGTGCCGTTCCGTTCCTGGGGCTCGTGGTCCCCAACATCGTGTCCCTGCTCTTTGGTGACAACCTGCGCCGCGCTGTTCCGTGGACCGCCTTGTTCGGTGCCGCGTTCGTGCTGGTCTGCGACATCATTGGCCGCACCATCAGGTTCCCGTACGAGGTTCCGGTGGGCATGGTCATGTCGGTGCTGGGTGCCGTGATGTTCCTTTTCCTGCTGTTGAGGAAGCGAAATGCCTGAAACCTCGCTCATGCCGCCGGTTTCCCCGGCATCACTGTCCGTACGGACCCGCCTGCGCGAGGCCGCCCGAAGCACCCCGCCGGGACTGGTGGTCACTGTGCTGGCGATTGCCGCCGTCGTGCTTGTTGCCGTTTTCCTGATGATCGACCTCAAGGGAAACGTGGCCTATGTCCTGCCGCGACGCGGGATCAAGGTGTCCGCCATGCTGCTGGTGGCCGTGGCGGTGGGTGTTTCCACGCTGCTGTTCCAGACCGTAACGGCCAACCGCATCCTGACCCCGTCCATCATGGGTTTCGATTCGCTGTACATCCTGGTGCAGACCGCCCTGGCGTTCGTGGCCGGAGCAGCGACGTTGGCAGCCGCGCCGTCCACGGCAACTTTCGGCCTGGAAATTCTGCTGATGGTGGGGTTCAGCGCATTCCTGTACCGGTGGATGTTTACGGGGGCTGCGAGGTCGTTGCATCTGCTGCTGCTGGTGGGCGTGGTGTCGGGCACGCTGTTCCGGGGTATGTCCTCGCTGCTGCAGCGGCTCATGGAACCGAGCGAGTTCATCATCCTGCAGGACTTGTTCTTTGCGAGCTTCAACAATGTGGACCCGGGCCTGCTGGGCGTTTCTGCGCTGCTGGTAGCGGCCGTCTGCGCGGGAGTCTGGCGCATGCGGCACACGCTCGATGTCCTGGCATTGGGCCGCGACGTGGCGATCAATGTGGGCGTAGACCACAAGCGCGTGGTGATGCGGGTGCTCCTGATGTGCTCGCTGCTCGTGGCGGTTTCCACTGCCCTGGTGGGGCCGGTGACGTTCTTCGGGTTGCTCGTGGTCAGCCTTGCCTACCAGGTTTGCCGCGGATTCCGGCATGCCTGGTTGCTCCCGATCGTGGTGCTGCTCGGCGCGATCGCGCTGGTGGGCGGGCAACTCATCCTGGAACGGGTTTTCGGTTTTGCAACGGCGCTGAGCGTGATCATAGAATTCGCCGGCGGCATCCTTTTCCTCTACCTCCTGCTGAAAGGCTCGCTGAAATGACCGGGGTCCGCCCATGATCACCGTCCGCAACGTCACCAAGCGCTACGGTGGCCAGACCGTCCTGGACGATGTCAGCTGCGACATTCCGCGCGGGGGCATCACCTCCATCATTGGCCCGAACGGTGCGGGGAAGTCCACGCTGCTGTCGCTGATCAGCCGGCTCCAGCCGATGGACGCCGGAGGAGTCTCGGTGGCCGGCCTGGACGTCACGGCCACGCCCAGCAAGGAATTGGCCAGGACCATGGCCATCCTGCGGCAGGAAAACCACCTGACCATGCGCCTTACCGTGCGGGACCTGGTGGCGTTCGGGCGTTTCCCGCACAGTGGCGGCAGGCCTACGGTTGAGGACCTGGCCCACGTGGATGAGGCCATCCGGCACCTGGACCTGGAGTCCATGGCGGACAAGTTCGTGGATGAACTCTCGGGCGGGCAGCGCCAGCGGGCCTACATTGCCATGGTGCTGGCGCAGGACACGGAGTATTTGCTGCTCGACGAGCCGCTGAACAACCTGGATATGAAGCACTCCGTGGAGATGATGCGCCTGTTGCGGCGGTTGGCGGACGAGCTCGGGAAGACCATCGTCCTGGTGGTCCACGACATCAACTTCGCCTCCTGCTACTCGGATACCATCCTGGCGATGAAGGACGGCCGGATGATTCACCAAGGCGCGCCTGCGGACATCATGCACCCGGGGATGCTGCAGGATGTCTACGACATCGATATCCGGATCGAGGAGATCGACGGGAACCGCATCGGCGTGTACTTCGCCTGAACAGTGACAGAGGGTTGCGCCAAACGGGCGGTTAGGTGAGAGAGCGTCGCGCCAAAGGGGCGGTTAGGTGAGAGAGCGTCGCGCTAAAGGGGCGGTTAGGTGAGAGAGCGTCTCAAACGGCAGCAGAAAGCCCGACGCCGGCACTCAAGCTGAGTGCCGGCGTCGGGCTTTCATGGTTGGCGGCTTAGCGCGCTGCCGCGGTTTCGCGCTCGGCCATTGCCTTCCACTCCGCAACGCGGGCCTGGTGCAACGGGGACTTGCGGACCACGGCGTAGGCCACGCCGAGGACTGCAAACCAGATGGGCGTGACCAGCAAGGCAGTCAGCGTGTCCGGCTGCGTGGTCAGGGCCCACACCAGGAAGGCGAAGAAGGCGAACACCACCCAGACCATCGGGACCCCGCCGGGCATCTTGAAGGGCGACGCGGCGTGCTGCTCCGGACGACGCTTGCGGTACACAAGGTAGCTGGCCAGGATGATCGACCAGACGAACATGAAGCAGACGGCGGACACGGTGGTCACCATGTCGAACGCGGCACCAACGTCTTTGCCCGCGTACAGCAGGACGACGCCGGCCAGCAGTAGGATGCAGGACAGGAACAGGGCGTTCTGGGGTACTTTGCGGCGGGAGAGGCGGCTGAAGACCTTGGGGGCGTCGCCGTCGTTGGCCAGGCCGAACACCATGCGCGAGGTGGAGTAGATGCCGGAGTTGGCGGAGGACATGGCGGACGTGAGGACCACCAAGTTCACGACCGTCGCTGCCATGCCGAGGCCGGCCAGGGAGAACATGGCGATGAACGGGCTGTGGCCGGCCTTGAACTCGGTCCACGGGGTGACGGACATCAGGATGATGAGGGCGCCTACGTAGAAGAGCATGACGCGCAACGGGATGGCGTTGATGGCGCGGGGGAGGTTGTGCTCGGGGTTCTTGGTCTCAGCCGCGGCCGTTCCAACGAGTTCGATGCCTACAAAGGCGAAAACAGCAATCTGGAAGCCGGCTACGAAGCCCATGAATTCCTTGGGGAAGAAGCCGCCGTGGCTCCACAGGTTACTGAAGCTCGCGGTGCCGGCGTTGGACTGGAAGCCGGTGAAGATCATGACCAGGCCCACCACAATCAGCGCCACGATGGCGACGATCTTGATGAGGGCGAACCAGAACTCGGTCTCGCCGAACGCCTTGACCGTGGGGAGGTTCAGGAGCAGGAGGATGAGGATGGTGGCCAGGCCCGGGATCCACAGGGGAATGCCCGGCCAGAGCTCGTTGGCGTAGCCGGCAATGGCGATGACGTCGGCAACGCCCGTGACCACCCAGCAGAACCAGTAGGTCCAACCCGTGAAGAATCCGGCCCAGGGGCCCAGGAGGTCGCCGGCAAAGTCGCTGAATGACTTGTAGTTCAGGTTGGACAGCAGGAGCTGGCCCATGGCGCGCATGACGAAGAACAGCATGAAGCCGATGATCATGTACACGAAGATCACGGAGGGTCCGGCCACGGAGATGGTCTTGCCCGAACCCATGAACAGGCCCGTGCCGATCGCGCCGCCGATGGCCAGGAGCTGGATGTGCCGGTTGCTGAGCGAGCGTGACAGGTGGGGCTCGCTGCCCCTGCTGGAGGCATGGAGCTGCCCCTGTGTTGTCTGGTCAGACATTGATAGAACCCTTCGGAAGGCCCGTCACAAAAGTGACGACCGTTACAAATCTGGTGTCACCAAGCTATAGGGAATGCCCTCCGGTTAGCCAATCGGCCCATATGGCGAAAGCTCCCGCCGGATGGTGGGAGCTTCGCCTGCCGGTTTTCCTACGCTGTCCGCCTCCGGTACACAGCCATGGCTCCGGCGTAGGCGACGACCAGGATCCCCACGCACCAGGCCAACGCGATCCAGATGTCACCGCCCGCCGGCCGCTGTGCGAGCAGGTCCTGGATGGTGTTGACGATGGACGTGACAGGCTGGTTTTCAGCAAACCACCGCACCGGGCCTGGCATGGTTTCCGTGGGTACGAAAGCCGAGCTGATGAAGGGCAGGAAAATCAGCGGGTAGGAGAACCCGCCGGCTCCGTCCACTGACTTGGCTGAGAGCCCGGCGATAATGGCAAGCCACGTCAGGGCCAGCGTGAAGAGCGCCAGGATTCCAGCCACTGCCAGCCACTCCAGCAGGCCTGCAGAGGTGCGGAATCCCATCAGGAGCGCCACGGCCACAATGACCACCAAGGTCAGCCCGTTTGCTGCCAGGGAGGTGAGCACATGGGCCCACAGGACGGAAGAGCGCGCGATCGGCATCGACTGGAACCGTTCAAAGATTCCGCCCTGCAGGTCGGTGAACAGCCTGACCGCCGTATAGGCGATACCGGACGCGATGGCGATCAGCATGATGCCAGGCAGGAGGTAGTTGATGTAGTTGTCCGTGCCGGTACGGATCGCTCCGCCGAACACATAGACGAACAACAGCATCAGGGCGACGGGGGTGATGGCCGTGGTGATGATGGTGTCCGGGCTCCGGAAGATGTGGCGCATGGAGCGGCCGGTCAGGACTGACGTGTCCGCCAGGAAGTGGGTGCTCATGACCTGTCCTTTGCTGGTGCTGTGCTGCCCACCAATGCCAGGAAGATTTCCTCCAGCGTGGGCTGTTTTTCCACATATTCAACGGTGGCCGGCGGCAGGAGTTGTTTCAGTTCCCGGAGCGTACCGTTGGCAATGATGCGGCCCTCATGCAGGATGGCGATCCTGTCCGCGAGTTGCTCGGCTTCGTCCAGGTACTGCGTGGTGAGCAGGACCGTCGTTCCTTGTCCGGCCAGTTCCTTGACGACCTCCCACACTTCGAGCCGCGCCTCGGGGTCGAGGCCGGTGGTGGGTTCATCCAGGAAGATCACATGGGGATCGCCGATCAGGCTCATGGCGATGTCCAGCCTGCGGCGCATGCCACCGGAGTAGGTGTCTGCCCTGCGGCTGCCCGCTTCCGTGAGGCTGAAGCGGGACAGCAACTGGTCGGCAATTGCTCCGGGGTCCTTTTGGTGCCGGAGCCTGGCCAGAAGCACCAGGTTTTCCCGGCCGGTCAGCATTCCGTCCACGGCGGCGAACTGTCCGGTGAGGCTGATGGCTTCGCGGACCTGCTGCGGTTGGGCCGCCACATCAAAACCGTCGACGGCGGCCGCGCCGGCATCCGCTGTGAGCAGGGTGGAGAGAATCCTGACCATGGTGGTTTTTCCGGCGCCGTTGGAGCCGAGGAGGGCGAAGATGCTGCCCGGCGCCACGTCGAAGTCCACGCCGCGGAGAACCTGGAGGTCCTTGTACGACTTCTCGATCCCCCTCACTGCTATGGCTGGCGCGGTCATGACTCTGCCTCCTTGGTTTTTGCGTGGTCCACGGCTTCGATCAGGCGTGTGCGTTCCTTGTCGATCCAGCGCTTTCCGCCGTAGGCCTGGGCGAAAGTTTCGGCGAACCCGACCGGGTCGTCACCCACGATCCCGCTGACCGGCGTGCCGTCAACGGCTGCGCGTTCCCACAGGTCTGCGAGGTCGATGAACATCTGTACGATCGTGTCGCCTTCGGTAACCCCGCCGTAGTACGTGAGGTACCGGTTGTAGGCGTTGGCGACTGACCGGTAGGGCTCGGGGAGTGCGTCGAGCCGGGCCTTGGCCTGCTTGTACTGCTTCTTCTGTTCGAGTGATCCGGTGACCAGTTCGATCCATTTGGCTGCCATGGTTATTTCCCTTCTTTACGGAGCTGTTCCAGCCGTTCGGACAGGAAGCTCCAGGTGTTCCAGAATTCGTTTAGTTCCTTCTTGCCTTGGGTGTTGAGCGTGTACACCTTGCGGGGCGGTCCCTTTTCGGAGGGGCGCTTTTCCACATCCACCAAGCCCTTTTGCTCGATCCTGACCAGCAGGGCGTACACCGTGCCTTCGGCGATCTCGGTGAAACCCTGTGCCCGGAGCAGCGTGGTGATTTCGTAGCCGTAAGCCGGGTTTCCCGTGAGGAGGGCCAGTACGATGCCCTCCAGCGTCCCCTTGAGCATTTCGGTCATTTGCTTGCCCATCCAGGACACCTCCTTCAGTACTCAGTATTGCTAGCTACCACTACATAGTAGAACTAGGTACCGGTACTTAGCAATACTTACTTCCCACGAAAGTGCGATGCTTTGATGATGACCGCCAAACCTGCCGTGCCCCCTCTGCTGACTGCCGCCGTCGAACCTGGAACCTTCACCCTGAGGCGTGCGGCAAGAGCGGATCTGCCGCAGATTCTTCAATTACTCGCCGATGATCAACTGGGTGCGGGGCGGGAAAGTGCCGACAAGCTGGCGCCCTACGAGGCGGCTTTTGACGCGATCGACGCCGATCCGGCCCACCTTCTGGTGGTGGGTGAGTTGGGTGGCGAGGTAGTGGCGACGTGCCAGCTCAGCTTCATCCCCGGCCTCTCCCGAAAGGGTTCCTGGCGTGCCCAGATTGAGGCAGTCCGTGTGTCCAGTGGGCTGCGCGGCCACGGTGCAGGTGCGCTGATGATCCAGTGGGCCATTGACCAGGCGCGTGAGCGTGGCTGCGCGCTGGTCCAGCTCACCACGGACAAGTCCCGCGTGGGTGCCCATCGTTTCTATGAACGCCTTGGGTTTGTCGCCAGCCACGAGGGCATGAAGCTCACCCTCTAGCCCCCCCATACCCAACTGGGTCGCACTTGTGCGCGTTTTGAGCCGGCATAACGCGCACAACTGCGACCTACTTGGGTTCCGTTCGGATTGACTATTAGGTGTCCTAACTATTAGGGTACCTAAATATGAGCGAAGACCATGACAGCCTCCTCGACCTCGCCCAGGAATTCCGTGAATCCCTGCGCCTTGGCGTGTACATGTTCCGCCGGCTGGACCCGGAAGGTGAACTCACTGCCGCCCAGCTCAGCCTGCTGTCCATGATTTCCGACGGCGGGCTCCGCGTCGGTGACATCGCGCGGAACCTGGGGATCAAGGTGCCAAGCGCCACAGAGCAGATCATCAAGCTCGAACGCGCGGGCCTTGTCCGTCGCCAGGCCGACCCCGACGATTCCCGCGCCGTCCAGGTGGCTGTCACACAGGCGGGGGTGGCCGCCGTCGAATCCGCCAACCTGCGCCGGAACTCCATGGTGGCAGCCCTTCTCCAGGAGCTCAGCCGGGAGGAAAGAGAGCATCTGGCTGCTGCCCTGCCCGTCATCACCAAGCTCAACAACGCCTTCCAGAACTGAACCGCACCGTAAGGAGCCATTGAATGTCACGCCAGCTGGCTGACGCTTCAGCAAGCGCCGAAACAACACTCGAAGCCGAAAAAACCTCACTGCTCAAGCAACCCAAGGCTGTGTGGGCAACGGCCCTGGCCGCCGTCTTCGCTTTCATGGGAATCGGGCTGGTGGACCCCATCCTCCCCGCGATTGCCAAGAACCTGGAAGCCTCCACCAGCGAAGTGTCCCTGCTCTTCACCAGCTACTTCCTGGTGACCGCGGTGGCGATGCTGATCAGCGGATTCGTGTCTTCGCGCATAGGCGGCAAGCGGACCCTGCTGATCGGGCTTGCCGTCATTGTGGTGTTTGCATCCCTGTCCGGCCTGTCCGGAAGCGTTGAACAACTGGTGGGCTTCCGTGCAGGCTGGGGTCTGGGCAACGCCTTGTTCGTGGCCACGGCGCTGGCGGTGATCGTTGGCGTGGCCAGCGGAGGAACGGGAACCGCGATCATCCTCTACGAAGCCGCCCTTGGCCTGGGAATCTCACTGGGGCCGCTCCTGGGTGCGTTGCTGGGTGGTTGGCAATGGCGAGCACCGTTCTTCGGCACCGCGGTGCTCATGGCTGCGGCATTCCTGGCGCTGTTGGCCCTCCTGCCCAAGACCCCGGCGCCGGCAAAGAAATCGCGGTTCCGGGATCCCCTGCTCGCCCTGGGGCACCGGGGCCTGAGCACCACCGCCGCCAGCGCGCTCTTCTACAACTACGGCTTCTTCACCATCCTCGCCTTCACCCCGTTCATCCTGGGCATGGACGCCTACGGGATCGGGGGAGTGTTCTTCGGCTGGGGTGTTGCGGTGGCTGTGTTCTCGGTCTTCGTGGCACCGGTCCTGCAGAACCGCTTCGGTGCCGTAAAGGTCCTGAGCGGCACGCTCTTTTTGCTCCTGCTCGACTTGGTCGGGCTGGGACTGGCGGCCGGGCACTCGGTGATTGCCGTCGTCGTGCTTGTCATCGTGGCGGGGGCGCTGCTGGGGGTCAACAACACGATCTATACCGAGCTGGCCATGGGTGTTTCAGACTCGCCGCGGCCGGTGGCGTCGGCCGGCTACAACTTTGTCCGTTGGATGGGCGGTGCGCTTGCGCCGTTCGCCGCGGCCCAGCTCGGTGAGCACTTTGGCCCGCAGGTTCCGTTCTTTGCCGGGGCCGTGGCCATGGCGGTGGCGATCCTGGTGGTGTTCGGTGGGCGCAAGTACCTGACGTCGCACGAGCCCCACCTCGTATAACCCCAACTGGGTAGCAGAAGAGCGCGTTATGAGCAGTCATAACGCGCTCTTCTGCTACTTACTTGGGTTCGTTGCCCACGGGCAGCGGCGACACCGGTGCGCCCTTGGGAACGAACAGCGTTTCCGCCTGCTCCAGGGACATGCCGTTGGTTTCGGGCACCTTGAACATCACAAAGAAGAACGACGCCGCAGCGAACGTCGCGTACATGGCGTACGTCAGCGGCAGCGAACCTGCCGCCATGATGGGGAAGCTGAGCGTGATGGCAAAGTTGGCGATCCACTGGGCCGCCGCTGCCAGCCCCAAAGCGCGGGCACGGATGCGGGAGGGGAAAATCTCGCCCAGCAAGACCCACACCAGCGGCCCCCAGGACGCACCGAAGCTGATCACGAAGACGTTGGCGGCGATCAAAGCCACAGGTCCCCAACCGCCGGGAAGTGTGATGTCGGTCCCGGTGCCCGTTGCGGACGAGAACGCCACGGCCATGACGCCCAGCGAAACGGCCATGCCGATGGAGCCGGTCAGGAGGATGGGCCGGCGTCCCACCCGGTCCACCAACGCGATGGCCACCAGCGTGACCAGAATGTTGGTGATGGACGTGGCCACGGAGATCGTGAGCGAGTCCTTCTCCTGGAAACCAACGGCCTTCCACAGCGTGGTGGAGTAGTAGAAGATCACGTTGATGCCCACGAACTGCTGAAGCACGGACAGGATGATGCCGATCCACACCACGGCCTGCAGCCCGAAGGTGTTGCCACGCAGGGAGCCCTTTTTGCTGGAGAGCTGGTCCTGCTGGATGGATTCGCGGATGTCCCGGATGTGCCGCTCGGTGTCGTCCACCGGGATGATCGTGTGGAAGATTTTCCGGGCCTGGTCTTCCTTGCCGTTGAGCACCAGGAAATGCGGGGATTCGGGGAGGCGGAAAGCGATCCAGCCGTAGACGGCCGCGGGAACTGCGCAGGCGATGAACATCCAACGCCACGCCTCAATGCCCAGCCAGAGTGTGTTGGCGGCGCCGCCGGCCGAGTTGGCCAGGACGGCGTCGGACAGGAGTGCAGCGAAGATGCCGGTGGTGATTGCCAGCTGCTGCAGCGATGCCAGCCGTCCGCGGACGTGGCGCGGGGAGATCTCGGAGATGTAGGCCGGCGCGATCACGGAGGCGAGCCCGATGCCGAGTCCTCCCACCAGGCGCCAGAAGACGAGGTCCCAGACGCCGAAGGCGAGTCCCGTGCCCACGGCGCTGACCAGGAACAGCAGCGCCCCGATCTTCATGGCGGGAATGCGCCCGTAGCGATCGGCCACCTTGCCGGCGAAGTAGGCACCCAGCGCACACCCCAACAGGGCAACGGCCACGGCGAAGCCGGTGATGGCCTCACTCATCATGAACTCGTCCCTCATGGCATCCACGGCGCCATTGACCACGGACGAATCGAACCCGAACAGGAACCCGCCCACAGCTCCAGCGACGGCCAGGCCGATGACTTTCCGGGAAACTGGCGGCGCGCCTTCTTTGGTGCTGGGACTGGACATGGGTCTCCCTTGGGGCAGGTGGTGTGGGATCGCGGTGCGGGACTTCGTCGGCTGTCCGACGGGGACGCCGGTGCACTCGCGCTACACAGTGTGGCATGTCATATCAGCCAAGTTCCAGTCACAGTGATGGACATGACATGCATTTACCTTATGAACGCATGAACCTCTCGCTGAAGACTGAAAGTCCGCTGGGAGGAGGCAATGAGGCGCAAATGGTGCCTGACCGGGCCTTTGGCTCAACTTTATGAACGCAAAGCACGACGGCGGCAGGTGCCGTCCGTAGCGAGGCCGGGCTGCAGGGAAATGAAAGTACGGCGGCAGTCCATGGACCGCCGCCGTACTTTTGTGGGTCGCGGCCCTAGTGCGCCGGGACGGACTCCTTGGCTGCTGCCTTGGGGTCGGTGAGCTTCTTGTTCGGCAGGGCGAAGCTGATGAGGAACGCCACCAGCATCAATCCGGCAGCGGTGAGCATGACGACGTCGATCGCTTGGGCGAAGCCCTCGGTAATGGGCCGGGTCAAGGTGCTGTTGGCGGAGTGGAGCCAGCTGGTGTCATTCAGGGAGTCGTTGTTGGCGCCATTCTTGAAGAAATCGAAGAGCTTGGCGTTGGCGGGATCGGAAGCCACCGCCGGGTCCTGCATGACAGCCTGGTAGTCCGGATTGGAAGCGGCATCCTTCATGGCGTCGGCAATCTTGTCCGCTGCCAGGCTGAAAAGCATCGAAATGAAGACCGCCGTACCCACGGCTCCGCCCATGGACCGGAAGAAGGCAGCGGTGGATGTCCCGACGCCCATGTCCTTGGGCGGCACGGATACCTGCATGGCGAGCGTCAGCGGCTGCATGCAGAAGCCCAGCCCAACTCCGAAGAAGACAGCAATGAGCCCCGGTACCCAGAGGCCCGTGTCAACGCCCAAGGACAGCCCCATTACGACTGCTGCGCCGGCAAGGACGGCGGTTCCGAGGATCGGGAAGATCCGGTAGACACCGGAGGATGAGATGGTGCGCCCTGCCGTGATGGAACCGAAGAGGATGCCGACGGTGAAGGTGATCATCATCAGGCCTGCCTCAGTGGGGGTAAGCCCCTTGACCAACTGCAGGTACATCGGGAGCATCGCGATGGCGCCGAACATGCCGATGCCGATGATGAAGTTCAAAAGTGAGGAGAGCCCGAACGTCGCGTTCCCGAACAAACGCAGCGGGATCAGGGCGTAGTCTCCCGCCCTCTTCTCAGCCAAAAGGAAGGCCACGATCCCGATGGCACCCAACGCGTAGCAGAGCAGGGAAGCGCCTGAAGCCCAGCCCCAGACCCGGCCCTGCTCCGCCACGAGCAACAGCGGGACGATGGCCAGCGTAATGGCCGCGGCGCCCCAGTAGTCGATCTTCTGCTTGACGTGCCGTGCGGGGAGATGGAGATACATGAAGACCACCACCAGTGCCGCCAGGCCGATGGGAAGGTTGATGAAGAAGACCCAGCGCCAGCCGTCGAAGCCAAGGATGTTGGACGTGCCCGCAAAGGCTCCGCCAATCACGGGACCCAGCACGGACGAGATGCCGAAGACGGACATGAAATAGCCCTGGTACTTGGCCCGGTCCTTCAACGCCACGATGTCGCCGATGATGGTCAGGGCGAGTGCCAGCAGGCCGCCGGCGCCCAGGCCCTGCACACCACGGGCCAGCGCAAGTTCCGTCATGGAGTGCACCGAACCGGCATACAGCGAGCCGGCCAAGAAGATCACAATGGCCACGAGGTACAGCGGGCGCCGGCCGAAGATGTCGCTGAGTTTTCCGTATAACGGTGTGCTGACCGTCGACGTGATCAGGTACGCCGTGGTGGCCCATGCCTGGAGCGACAAGCCATCGAGGTCGTTGGCAATGGTGTAGATGGACGTGGACACAATGGTCTGGTCCAGCGAGGACAGGAACATGCCGAGCATGAGTCCCACCATGACGGTGAGGGTCTGACGATGGGTCAGGACCTCGCCGGCAGCCCGGACGGGCGTGGTTTTGGACATATCTTCTCCAAGGGATGGCAGATCAGGAATTAAGCAGGATAGTTGCTTTCAGTAACTATCCTAATGTCTCATTGATTCCCGGTCCGATGAAGTTTCGCTGGACAGCAGCCGCCGGATAGGTCACTTCTCCACAAGGATGCCGTCCGGGTCGCAATAGATCATGGCGCCCGGCCGGATGCGCACACCATCCAATGTCACGTCGACGTCCGTCTCACCCGCCCCGTTTTTGGCGCTTTTCCGCGGATTGCTTCCCAGGGCTTTGATGCCCAAGGGCAACTGCGCCAGAGCCTCACGGTCCCGGATGGCACCGTGGATCACCACGCCTGCCCAGCCGTTGGCGACCGCGCTGTCGGCAATCATGTCCCCCATCAAGGCTGTTCCCAACGAGCCGTCGCCGTCGACCACCAGCACGCAGCCATTGCCGGGTGTAGCAAGCGTGGACTTCACCAAGGCGTTGTCCTGGAAACAGCGGATGGTCCGGACGGGCCCGCTGAAATGGGTGCGTCCGCCCAGGTCCTGGAACTGCACCGAAATCGAGTTGAGTTCCTCTCCACGCTGGTCGTAGAGGTCGGCCGTGTTTACCTGATCGTTCATGGGATTCTCCTTCGGGGTTTGAGCCCACACTACGTTCGGATCGGTGGTGCGGCACGGCATGTCTACGCCTATGTGGATAACGCCGCCACAAAGGGCTCCACGCCTGTCTGCCGCGCTAGGCTGAATCCAAGCATCGAAAGTAGGGGGAACCTGCCATGAGTCTGTCCGATCTGCCGGGGCCGGTCCCGGATCCCCTCGTCGTTCGCGGCAGCACGGCCACGGCACTCGCCGAGCCGGTGGACCGGGTCCGCGGGCTTTGGGTGACCGGCGTCGTCCTGGTCAACCTGGGTATCAACGCAGCATTTTTTGGCCCACTCCAGGTTTTGCTGGGCCAACAGGCCGCCCACTTTGACGAAGGCGGAAAGGAAGCCATCCTGGCGTTGGTGACAGGGTGCGGAGCGGCCGTTTCCATGGTGGCGAACCCCTTGTTCGGTGCGCTGAGCGATCGTACGGTCTCCCGGTATGGCCGTCGCGTTCCCTGGGTGGTTATCGGTGCGATCCTCGGCGCGGTCGCCCTGGTGGCCCTGGCCGGTGCCCCCGATGTAGCGGTCATGACTCTGTTGTGGTGCGTGGTGCAGGCCGGAGCCAATGCCATGTACGCGGCAATTACGGCTGCCGTTCCCGATCGTGTTCCTGTTGTCCAGCGCGGGACCGTGGGTGGCCTCGCCGCCATGGGGCAAACAGTCGGCATCCTCTTGGGAGCGGTGATCGCCGCCGTTGTGGCCGGCGACTTCGCCGTGGGCTACTGGCTGTGCGCCGCGGCGCTGCTGGCCGGCGTCGTGCTGTACCTGGTCAAGAGCGACGACCAGCCGCTGCCCCAGGAAGCCCGGCCGCAGTTCCGGCTGCTGGAATTCATCAAGGGCTTTTGGGTGTCGCCAAGGCGCAACCCGGACTTCGCGTGGGCCTGGCTCACCCGCCTCCTGGTGAGCACCGGCAACCATATGGTCACGCTGTATCTGCTCTACTTCCTCAGCGACGCAGTGCACCTTGAGGAAACCGAAGGCATCAAACCCGAGTTCGGTGTGCTCATCCTGACGGGCCTGTACGCGGTTACCGTGATCATCACCAGTGTGCTCGGCGGGCGGCTGAGCGACCTGATGGGCAAACGGAAGCCCCTGGTCATAGCCTCGTCCGTCATCATCGCCGTGGCTTCCCTGATCCTGGCTTTTGCGCCCACATGGATCGGCGCCCTGTTGGGTGCAATAGTGCTGGGAATCGGCTTCGGCGCCTACCTGGCCGTCGACTTTGCGCTCATTACGCAGGTCCTTCCCACAGCGCTGGACCGCGGGAAGGACCTCGGAGTCATCAACATCGCGAATTCGCTGCCCCAGGTGATCGCACCCGGAATCGCGTTCCCGTTCGTGACGTACTGGGGCGGCTATATCTCGCTGTACGTGGCTGCTGCCGTGATCGGCCTGCTGGGTGCAGTGTTTGTGGTGAAGATCAAGAGCGTGGCATAGCCGCCTCAGAAGACGGCGGTGAAGCCGCCCCAGCCCCAGCCGACCACTGACTGGCCTTTCCAGATGTTGCCGGGCAGGCCGGTGGCCAGATAGTCAGCGCCGTTTCCGTAATACATGTTGAGGTTGCCGGCCTTATCAATAGCGAACACATCCGTTTTGTCATCACCATTGAAGTCACCGGCCGAACCAATGGGGCCAACGGCATCCCACCCGGTGCCCAATGCCCAGCCCGCGTAGCGGTCAAACCACCCATTCCGGGGTGATTCGAACGACCGAAGGAACCCATAGGGTCCCCGTGCAGCGATAACCAGGTCACTCCTGCCCTGGAAGTGGTTCGCGCTCATGAGGTTGTCGTAGCTGCCCCAATTCCACCCAACGGTGTAGGAGGCCAGCCATCCGCCCCTTCCATTGCCAGGGTAGAGAACAAGATTGCCGGAGGCGTCCCGCGCCATAACATCGTTGGTGCCATCTCCATTGAAATCCCCCGCCCCAAAAATGGCGTTGAATCCTTGCCAGCCTTGGCCAACCTGCAGTGCCTTCTTCCAGCCTCCGGAACCATTGCCCTGGTAAAGGAACAGCCGCCCTTGGGAATCGCGTGCCATCACATCGACAGTGCCGTCGTTATCGAAATCCCCCGGTGAGAACAGGTGGTTGAAGGCGTTCCACCCGGTTCCGATCACCTGCGCGGGCTGCCAGTGTCCACGTCCGTCGGTCGGATACAGCCAGAGCCGCCCGGACGTGTCACGGGCAAACATGTCCAAGGTGCTGTCACCGTTGAAACCGCGGGCACGGGGTTTTGCAGCTATGCGAAGGGATTCCCGCGCCTGAAGGGTCAGGACTGACTCTGCGTCGTACGTGACTGTGACGAAGGCCGTTACCACTGTGCCGTAATCGTCCATAGTCGCCCGGTACGTCTGACCGGTGGCTCCCCGAATGACTTGACCGTCCCTGGTCCATTGGAAGGAGAGAGCAGGGCTTCCGCCCTCAGGAACAACCGTGGGCGTGGTCCAGCTGAGATCAGCCTTCAACAATCCGCCTACGGTCGGTTCCCCGGTGAGTTCGGGCGGTGCCATGTAGATCTGGCGGAGCGGGACAGCCACCGATGGTTCAGACGCATGGACGGGCAGGCCGGCAGCGAGGAGTCCGAAGGTCAGAACGGAGGCAGCCACCAGACTGGCGAGACGACGCCAACGGTGTGGTGTGACGTTATTGAGTTTCAAGAATCCTCATAAAAAGTTGCACGAAAGCGGTTGGACCCGGGTGGTGGGACCCGCTAGAAAACTGCGTTGAAGTCGCCCCAGCCCCAGCCGACTACCCCGGAACCCTTCCATCCGCCGGAACCGTTGCCGTAGTACATGCGCATCTGGCCGGCGGTGTCGATTCCCCAGACGTCGTTGGCGCGGTCGCCGTCGAAGTCGCCAACGCCGCCCAGCTTGGTGATGGCGTTCCAGCCTTGGCCAATCACACGGCTGGTGGTCCATCCTCCGCGCCCGTTGCCGCCGTAGAACACCAGGTTGCCGGCGCTGTCGCGGGCCAGGACGTCGGGCTTGCGGTCACCGTCGAAATCTCCCGGGGAGAAGATCGAGGTCATGCCGTTCCAGCCCCATCCCACGGTGGACGCGGACAGGAAGCCGCCGTGACCGTTCCCTGGATACAGAACCAGCTCTCCGTTGGCTTTGCGGGCCAGGAGGTCGTTGTTGCCGTCGCCGTTGAAGTCGCCGGCGGCGAAGATGGAACTGAAGACATGCCAGCCCCACCCGATTTGCTGGCGCGGGAACCATCCACCGTGCCAGTCGGCGGGGTAGAGATAAAGGGCACCGGAACCGTCACGGGCAATGACGTCGTTCTCGCCGTCGTTGTTGAAGTCGCCGGCGGCGAGCATGAGGTTGAAGATGTTCCAGCCGGAACCGACCTCGTAGGCCTGCTTCCACGTTCCGTTTCCTCCGGTGGGGAACAGGCCGAGGCGGCCCCAGGGGTCCCGGATCAGCAGGCTCATGGTGTAGTTGTCCCAGTACGCATCGCGGTAGAACCCGCTGGTGTGGGGTCGGTCGATGCTCACGGAAGTGACGTAATTGAAGTCCAGGGCCTCCAAGGTCACCGCCGCAGTACCCGAGGCTGGAAGGTTCCCGGAATTGTGGACTATGGATCCGTCCCGCCAGTAAGCAACCACGTTGCCCACCTCGGTCCGTGCTTCGACATACTGGGCGCGGTAGGAACCCGCAGGGGTGCCTTGGCCGAAGAACACTTCAAAGGTGTAGGTGGAATCGGCCGCACTGTAGGAGCCTTGGGTCAGTTCCTTGTGGACTTCGCCCGTGGCCGTGTTCCGGAAGGCGACATACACGTCGTTCAGCGGGCCGGAAGCCTGGAACGTGATCCGCGAGGTCGCATGACCGCCGGAGGCCACGTTTACGGGCGTCGTGGAGACCGCCACAGGAACGGGTGCGAACGTGTCATCAGCCTGCGCCGCTGGTGCCAGACCAAGTCCACCGGCCACCATGATGCTGCCAACGATTGCGGCCAGCCAATTGCGCACACGGCGCCGAGGAGTGCTCCCCATGATTCCCCCAATTCGGGCCGGCCACAGACAACCGGCAGGTATAAGTGAGTTGAGAGTACATGCTCGAAACCGCAGTCTGGGAATTTGCTGGCAAAAATTCACGCAGAAGACAAGTCAAGCTTCAAAAGCAACCGAAATCGGCTTAGAAAACCGCCGTGAAGCTGCCCCAGCCCCAGCCGACAGCCGCAGCACCTTTCCAGTTGCCGTTGCCCGCGCCGTAGTACATCACCAGTTGGCCGGTGGAATCGATGGCCCAGACGTCATTAAAGCCGTCGCCGTTGAAATCACCCGCGCCACCGATCCGTGACATGACGTTCCATCCGGTCCCGACGGCCCGCGCCGTGGTCCACCCTCCGCTGCCGTTGCCGCCATACAGCCGCAGGTTCCCGGCGGAGTCGCGCCCCATGATGTCGGGGTGGCCGTCGCCGTCGAAGTCGCCGGGGGAGAAGACGTGGCTGAGGACTTCCCAGCCCTGGCCCACTGCGCCGGGTGCCCGGAACCCGCCGTTTCCGTTGCCCGGATACAGCACCAAGGCGCCTGTGGGCGTGCGGGCCATGAGGTCGTTGTTGCCGTCGCCGGAGAAGTCGCCCACGGGGAAGACCGCGTCAAAGATGTTCCAGCCCCACCCGATTTCCTTGCGCGCCAGCCAGCCGCCAAGGCCGTTGCCCGGGTACAGGAAGAGCGTGCCGTTCCGGTCCCGGCCAATGACGTCGTTGAACCCGTCGCCGTTGAAGTCACCAGCGTTGAAGACGGTGTCGAAGACGTCCCAGCCGTAACCGATGGTCCTCCGGGCCTGCCAGCGGCCGGCTCCGTCCGTGGGGTACAGCAGCAGGTTCGCGGCAGCGTTCCGGGCGAACATGTCCAAGGAGGTACCGGCGTCGAACCCTTCTGCGGGCGGCTTGTTCCGCACCACGGTGCGGCCGTACACCGTGAACGGCCTGGTCATCCCGGCAGGATCACCGGCCTGGACTACTGCCCGGAAACCCACGACGGCGCCACGGTCGGCAGCGGTCAGGGTGTAGGTACTGCTGGTCGCACCGCTGATCGGGGTTCCGTTCCGCACCCATTCATACCTGACGCTGACGGGACCGCCGGCTGTTCCGGTGGAGACGGTGGCCTCGTTGAAGACGCCGGTGAGCTTTGATCCGACGGTCAACTTGCCCTGGAGTGTGGGAGGTGTGGCCGTCATGGGGGAAGTGGGCGTCAGCGGAAGCGACGACGCGGACACTGCGCGGTACCCGGACCGGGTTGCCGTCACGCGGACGGACAGGGTCTGGTCAAGGTCCGCTTCGATCACCCGGTAGCTGTTGACCGTCGCACCGGCGATCGGCTGCCCGTTCCGCAGCCATTGGTAGATGTAGCCGGTGGGCGGATGGGTCCAGGCGCCGTTGTCCGTGCTGAGGACCTGGTCGTAGCGCGCCGTCCCGGAGACTACCGGCGGCTTGGTGTTCGGGTTGTCCACCAGGGGGAGGGCGGGGTTGTCGACCGAGAAGTCGATCCTGTCCAGGGCGCCCGGGCGCTGGGTCGGCGCTTCCAGGCCCTGGGTGAGGAAGATGATGTTGCCATCGCGTCCGTACCGCACGGCACCTTGCCCTGCGGGCAGGGTGATGTTAACGCTGACCAGCCTGTAGCGGCCGGTTCGTTTGAAGGAGCTGCCCGTCACAGGAACCTTCGCCTGTGCGCTGTACGGTCCAGCGGCTGAACTGGTGGGGCCCAGGAGGGTCGCTTGTTCCAGAGTGTCCTGGTTGACGTAGGTGAATCCGACTTCCTTGGCAGGACCGTTCAGGGTGAAGGACACTGCAATGGTGTCGCCGGGCCCCGCAGTGGGCGGCGATGTCAGCGTGGCAACGGTGGGCAGCGGGACGCCCGGCCCGGCAGCGCCGGCCGGAACGGGTACGGCCATGACCAATCCTGCGACGAGCAACACCGCCACAAGAACCTTTAAAAGAGTGCGGACGGAAAAGAACACTGCCATGACTTCCCCCAGCCCTTAGAAGACGGCGTTGAAGCCGCCCCAGCCCCAGCCGATCACGCCGGAACCGTTCCAGCCGCCGTCGCCGTCACCGTAGTAGGCGATGAGGCGGCCGGACCCGTCCACGGCATGGACGTCAACGTTGCCGTTGCCGTCAATATCGCCGGCGGACGCAATGGTGGTCATGCCGCCCCAGCCCCAGCCGATGGTGGAGGACCCGCGCCAGCCGCCGCTTCCGTTGCCGGTGTACAGGCGAAGGTTTCCAGCGGTGTCCCGGGCCAGGACATCGACGTCGTTGTCCCCGTTAAAGTCACCCGGGGTGATGATCTGGTTGACCACGTTCCAGCCGGTGCCGGCTACCGACCTGCCCAGCCAGCCGCCGTTGCCGTTGCCGGGGTAGAGGAAGAGCGTGCCGGCGGAGTCCCGTGCCAGGACGTCGTTGTTGCCGTCTCCGTTGAAGTCGCCGGGGGAGACAATCGCAGTGAATCCGTTCCAGCCGCTGCCGATCTGCCGGCCGGCGAAGAAGCCGCCGTCGCCGGTGCCTGCGTAGAGGAACAAGCGGCCGGAAGAGTCGCGGGCCAGGATGTCGTTGACGCCGTCGCCGTTGAAGTCACCGGGCGAGAGGACGGAGGTGAACCCGTTCCATCCAGGTCCCACGGTACGGGGTGCTTCCCAGGCGTTGCCGGAGCGCGGATAAAGGACGAGGTTGCCGTCCGTCCGGCGGGCCAGAACCTCGAAGATGCCGCGGCCGGTGAATCCGTTGGCGCGGTGGGAAGCGGAGATCGCTGCGGTTTCCTGGCTGGATACCTCCACGGGGTCACAGCCGTTCTGGCTGGCTACCAGGTGTGCGGCGATTGTTGCTCCCCGGTCTTCCTCCGTGACGATGTAGTTCGGCCACTGCCTGGAAGAGGGGACGCCGTCGCGGGTCCAATAGATGCTGTAGTCCGGCCCGGCAGCAGCTCCGCAACCGCTGAACGAACCCTGTTCGATCTCCACGGTGAGCGTCGAGCCAACGAACGGAGCGCCGTGGATGACAGGTTGGTCGGGATCCATGGTTGCCTGGGCCGGGGCCGGTGCGAGCATGAATGCCGCTGCAAATACGGCCGCGATTCCGGCTACGGCCCGGCGCACGCCAAACACAGGGCACGGTAAAGCGTTCATTGTGTCCTCCCCAGACTTATGCGCCAATAATATCGCGGCTGGGTTTCAGCTAAAAGATTGCTGTGAACCCGCTCCAACCATTACCTGCCGGCTCGGACTTGCGCCAGCCGGTCCTTCCATCGCTGTAATACATGACCAGCCGGCCCTGTTGGTCCACGCCGTAGACATCGGGAAAGCCGTCCCGGTCAAAGTCGCCCGCAGCGCCGACAGACTTGAGGGCACTCCAACCCACCCCGATCAGCCACGACCGCGTCCACCCGCCGGCGCCGTTGCCGCCATAGAAGTAGAGGTAGCCGCTGCGGTCCCGCGCCAAAACGTCGACCTTGCCGTCGCCGTTGAAGTCTCCGGGAGTCACCAGTGCGTCCATCACCTGCCAGCCCTGCCCGACGGCGGTCCTCGCCAACCAGCCTCCGGAACCGTTGCCGGGGTAGAGGTACAGGGCGCCACCTGGCTCCCTGGCCAGGATGTCGCTGTGGCCGTCACCGTTGAAGTCGCCCGGGCTGACAATCTGGTCGAAGATGTTCCAGCCCTTGCCGATCACTTGGGCCGGCTTCCAGCCGCCGGTTCCGTCGCCCGCGTACAGGTAAAGGGTGCCGGAGGCGTCCCGCGCCAGGACGTCACCTTTGCCGTCACCATTGAAATCTCCCGGGCCGAGCAGCGCAGTGAAACCGCTCCAGCCCCAGCCCACGGCACGCGTGGTGTCCCAGGCTGTTCCCTTGCGCCCGTACAGCATGAGTGTGCCGTCGTTGGCGCGGGCCAGGAGTTCGAAGCTGCGGCCGGTGAAGCCGCTGGCGCGGTTGGCCGCTGCCACGGGTCCGGTCTCGTTGCTGTGCAGCGTTTCTCCGGAACACGCGGTCTTGCTTGCTGTGAGGTGGGCGGACATCCGGGCGCCGGTGTCGTCGGGCTGCAGGACGTAGCTGCGGGCTGTTTCACCCGCCACGAGGAAGCCGTCGCGGGTCCAGTACACCGTGAAGTCCGGGCCTTTTCCGCCGCCGCAGCCATAGAAGGTATAGGGCCCGATCTCCGTGGTGAGCGTCTTGCCCACCACGGCCTCCCCCTGGACCACCGGGTCGGGGCCGCTGCTGGGGGCTGCAGACGCCGGCAGGGCGCCCAGTGCCATGACCGCCGCCGTGGCCGTTGCAAGCGCCGCTGCCATCCGGCGTCGTAATGTCCCCATGCTGTTTCCTCCTGCGCGCCCCTGTGCCCCAACCGGGTCGAAGTTGGGGGTGAAAACCTTCCTGAAGTTTAGGGTCGCGGGTAGCCGAATCCGGGGAGCGGCATGCTGCCGGCCTGATCCAGGCACTCTCAGGAAACAGTCAAGAAGCTCCCGTATCATTGATGCGATCGGCCAGCCGCGGGTCCTCGATTCCGGCCGGCCGCTGCCTTGCCAGCTTCCCAAGAGATCGCCGGAGATGTCTGCAGCAAATTCACTGGAACCGTACTCACTGGATCTGACCACGGGGTTGCCCCGCATGGCTGCCGCGCCCACCACGCCGCGGCAGTTGCTGCGCTATGCCCGGATCCTGAAGACGGCCGCAGGTTTTGCGCAACGCCAGTTCGACACACTGAGCCTTTCGGACGTTGCCGCCCGGGCCGATGTTCCGCTGGGAACTCTGTACCGCTACTTCCCGTCCACTGCACATCTCATGCTCGCGGTCTACCGGCAGCAATTGCGTGAGCTGAAGGACGGGCTGCGGCAGCGCGACGGCAAGGGCCATGTGCTCTCCGGGCTGATGATGGAGATCTTCCACCTGCGGGTCATGCAGCCGGGCGTCGAACATTGCCTGATCCGGCCTGCGGGCAAGGACACTGACACGGCGCAGCTGCTGCGGGAGATCGATGTCCTGTCCGAGGAAGTGGTGGGTTCTTTGACGGACCGCGGCAGCAAGGACCCGGCCAGGGCACGTATCCTCCTGCATCTGGTCAGCGGGCTGGTCCAGGCGGTCCGGTGCCGTCGGCTGTCCCTTTTTGAAGCGGAGAAGGACCTCAAGAGGGCCTGCAGCCTGCTCACCGGCGACTGACTGGTCTAGACCGGATGCCTGCTGGGATGCGGTTTTTCCCGTGACGTGAGTCACATTATTTGCTGGATAAACGTTTTACTCTCGAATCGTCTCTCTTGGTATTGAATCTTGTACCTTCCGGGCTTGCCTACGCTGGAAAGACCGAAGCGGCTAGCAGCCCATCTCTGCAGAAGCACCTTCCAGGCCAGCCACCTTTTGGCCTGAACAGCAGTTCTGTTCCTGCCCGAATCATTGCCGTGGGTCCACGGCTAGCCTGAGGAGACAACGACGTGTCCACCGAGACAATCGCTACTGAAACCACTGACAACCTGATCCTCACCGATGAGGAAATCTTCACCGCCCACGAGGGCGGCAAGCTCACCGTCACGAGCACTGTTCCGCTCAACGACAAGCGCGACCTCTCCATCGCCTACACCCCCGGCGTCGCACAGGTCAGCCGCGCCATCCACGCCGACCCCAAGCTGGCCCGCACCCACACCTGGGCAGAGCGCCTGGTGGTAGTGGTCAGCGACGGCACCGCCGTCCTCGGCCTGGGCAACATCGGTCCCAGCGCTTCCCTCCCTGTGATGGAGGGCAAATCGGCGCTGTTCAAGACCTTCGGCGACCTCGACTCCATCCCGCTGGTCCTCAACACCACCGACGTGGACGAGATCATCGAAACCCTGGTCCGCCTCCGCCCGAGCTTCGGCGCAGTGAACCTCGAAGACATTTCGGCGCCGCGCTGCTTCGAACTCGAAGAGCGGCTCATCGAGGCCCTGGATGTCCCGGTCATGCACGATGACCAGCACGGCACCGCCGTTGTGGTCCTCGCAGCGCTCACCAACGCCGCCAAGGTGACCAACCGCGCCATCGAAGGCCTGAAGGTAGTTGTCTCGGGCGCAGGAGCCGCCGGCATCGCCATCGCCGAGATCCTCCTGGCCGTGGGCATCAAGGATGTCATCCTGCTCGACTCCAAGGGTGTCATCAACGCTGACCGTGCAGACCTCGTGGCCGATTCCGGCAGCGTCAAGGCCCGCTTCGCCCAGCGCACCAACCCCCGCGGCGTCAGCGGCGGCCCGGCAGAGGCCCTGACCGGCGCCGATGTCTTTGTGGGTGTCTCCTCCTCCAAGCTGGATGAAGAACACCTCAAGCTCATGAACGACCAGTCGATCGTGTTCGCGCTGTCCAACCCGGACCCCGAGGTCCTGCCGGAGGTGGCCCGCAAGCACGCCGCTGTTGTTGCTACCGGCCGGAGCGACTTCCCGAACCAGATCAACAACGTCCTGGCCTTCCCGGGCATCTTCCGCGGTGCCCTGGACGCAGGTGCCCGCCGCATCACGTCCGAGATGAAGATCGCGGCGGCCCTCGCCATCGCTGAACTTGCTGAGGAAGACCTCTCCGCCGACTACATCGTGCCGAGCCCGCTGGATGCCCGCGTGGCACCTGCGGTCACCGCGGCAGTCGCTGCCGCAGTCACCAAGTAGCGGTCACCACCGCTTCCACAACGACGGCGACCCTCCCCACCGCGGGGAGGGTCGCCGCAGTCGTAGGCGTCAGAAGGCCGGACCGAAGTTCAGCCACCTAGACTTGGGGCCATGAACGCCGAACTTATCGTGACCATCCTGTGCGGCCTGGCCATTGCGGTAGGGATAGCCGGGACCATCATTCCGGTGCTGCCCGGAAGCATCCTGATCGGCGCAAGCCTGCTGGCCTGGGCCATCTGGGGAGGAGCCGGAACGCTGGGTTGGGTGGTCTTCGGTGTGGGCCTGGTATTCGTGATCGCGGGCATGGCGGCGAGCGCGGTCCTGACCGGGCGGAAACTCAAGGAACATGGCATCCCCAACAGGTCCGTGGTGATCGGACTCGTGCTGGGCGTCGTGGCCATGTTCCTCATACCCGTGGTGGGGCTCCTGGTGGGGTTCGCCGTCGGCCTTCTGCTCAGCGAGGTCCAGCGGACCCGCAACTTCCGCACCGCCGTCCGGTCCAGCCTGGCTGCCATCAAGGCCACGGGCATCGGCATCCTGGTGGAGTTCGGGCTGGCGTGCGCCGCCGGGAGCACGTGGATCATCGGGGTGTGGATCAACGCCGCGACCCCTTAACCACGCGCCGAGATGGCACTTAATGACAATGCTGGGCGGCAACATTGTGATCTTTTGCCATCTCGGCGGCGGCTTAGAAGCCCGCAGGCAGGCAGGAAGCAAGGCCCTACTTCAACACGATCGTCCTGTTCCCATTCAGGATGATCCGCCCTTCGCAGTGCCAACGAACGGCGTTGCTGAGGGCCTTGCATTCCGTGTCCCGACCGGCGGCTACGAGATCGTCCGGTCCGAACGTGTGGTCCACCTCCACTACCTGCTGCGAGATGATCGGTCCCTCATCGAGCTCGCCGTTGACGTAGTGCGCTGTAGCGCCCACGGTCTTGACGCCTCGTGCGTAAGCCTGGTGGTACGGCTTGGCGCCCTTGAAGCTCGGAAGGAACGAGTGGTGGATGTTGATGGCCCGGCCGTCAAGCTTCCGGGCAAGGTCGTCACTGAGGACCTGCATGTAGCGCGCCAGGACCACGAGTTCAACGTCGAGCTCGTCGATGATCTCCAGCAGGCGTGCCTCGGCAGCGGGCTTGGTGGCGGCTGTGACGGGGACATGGAAGTACGGGATCCCGTGCCATTCAGCGAGGCCCTTGTGGTCGAGGTGGTTGGACACCACTCCCACCACGTCGATCGGAAGCTCACCGATGCGGGCCCGGAAGAGCAGGTCATTCAAGCAGTGCCCGAATTTGGACACCATGATCAAGACGCGGCGCTTGTAGCCCTGGCGTTCCAGTTGCCAGTTCATGCCGTACTTCTCGCCGACCGGGGCAAAAGAAGAACGCAGCGCCTCAACCGTGGACTCGTCTCCCTCGGATGCGAAGTGCACCCGCATGAAGAAGTGACCCTCGGCGCGATCGCCGAACTGCTTGTTGTCGATGATGTCGCAGCCGTGCTCCAGCAGGAACCCGGAGACCGCGTGCACAATGCCGGGACCTTCGGGGCAGTCCAGGGTGAGCACGTGCTCCACGGTGGTCCCTTCACCGGAAGGAACGGAGGTTTCGGTTTGGATGGCAGTCATTGCTAGCACTCCACTACGTTGACGGCGAGGCCTCCACGGGAGGTCTCTTTGTACTTGGATTTCATGTCGGCACCGGTTTCGCGCATGGTCTTGATCGCCTTGTCGAGGGAGACCTTGTGGCTGCCGTCGCCATGCAGCGCCAGGCGGGCCGCGTTGATGGCCTTGACGCTCGCGATCGCATTGCGCTCGATGCACGGAATCTGCACCAGCCCGCCCACGGGGTCGCAGGTGAGGCCAAGGTTGTGCTCGATCCCGACTTCTGCGGCATTCTCAACCTGCCTCGGAGTTCCGCCGAGCACCTCGCAGAGCCCTGCGGCCGCCATGGAGCAGGCCGAACCCACCTCGCCCTGGCAGCCGACTTCGGCTCCCGAAATCGAAGCATTGATCTTGAACAGGATCCCGACGGCGGCCGCGGCCAGCAGGAACCGCACGACGCCGTCGTCGTTGGCTCCTGGAACAAACTTGGTGTAGTAGTGCAGCACCGCCGGCACAATGCCGGCCGCGCCGTTGGTGGGTGCCGTAACGATCCGGCCGCCGGCCGCGTTCTCCTCGTTCACCGCCAAGGCAAACAGGTTCACCCATTCCATGGCGAGCAGGGGATCGCTGCTGTTGGACGCGTCGGCTTCAGCCAGCTTCTTGAACAACGACGGCGCCCGTCGCTTGACGCTCAAGCCTCCCGGCAGGATTCCCTCGGCAGAGCAGCCGTTGTCCACGCACTCCCGCATGACGGCCCAGATGCCCAGCAGCCGTTCGCGGAGCTCCTCCTCGGAACGCCAGACGAGCTCGTTGGCCAGCATGATGTCGGAGATGGATTTGCCTTCGCGTTCGCAGATGGCCAGGAGTTCGTCGCCGGTCGTGAAAGGGTAGGGCTGGACCGTGGTGTCCGGCACCACCTTCTCCGTGCCGGTGACGTCGCCATCAACCACGAAGCCGCCGCCGATCGAGTAATAGCTGCGCTCCCGCAATACCGCGCCGGTGTGATCCAGGGCGCGGAAGGTCATCCCGTTGGGGTGGGCAGGGAGGGATTTGCGGCGGTGCAGGACCACGTCCTCTTCCCAGTTGAAGTCCACCCGGTGGGTTCCGCCCAAGCGCAGCTCTGCATCCAGCGCAGCAGCCGCCACCTGGTCATCCGCCGTGCGGGTGTCCACTGTTTCGGGGGAGTGGCCCTGCAAACCCAGGACCACGGCTTTGTCCGAGCCGTGGCCCCGGCCGGTGGCGCCCAGGGAGCCGAAAAGCTCAGCCTGGACGCGCACCGTGGCCGGGAGTTGGCCGGACGAAACAAGTCCGTCCGTGAACTGCTTTGCCGCCCGCATGGGGCCGACCGTGTGTGAAGACGACGGCCCGATGCCAACGGAAAACAGGTCGAGCACACTCAGTGCCATTACGGGACCTCAGGCGACGCGTACTCCCGCATGGAATCCAGGAGCCAACGACCCAGGTAATCGGCAAAGGAAGCGCGCGGGAAGATCTTGAACGACTCCTCGTCGACCTTCCAAAGGACCACCGGGATGTGTCCGATTTCCGTGGACAGGGCGGTGCCTGCCTTCAGGACACGGGGGTGGAGGTCCAGTGCGCAGCTCTTCTCCAGGACTGCGCGGGCGCGGCTACCCGAGAGCTCGAACGTGGTGCGGTTGGCGGAGAGGTCCACCACCTGGCCGGAGTCGCTGCCCAGAGCGGCCGTCAGGTCGCTGACCAGGGAGCCGCCGAGGGAATCGTGGGATTCCTCCGGTGCCACGACCAGGAATTCGGTGGGGCCGAGCCACACGGTGCTGGCGGAATCCGAGGACACTACCTCACCGCACGCGGCAGGCAAGCCGCCGGTGACGGACGCAACCCGGGTACCGGCGTCGGACGTCCTGTCCACCCGGACACCCACCTGGGTCTGGTAGGGGATTTCCTTGAGCGTCACCGCCCCGGGCACTGAGCCGGCGGCGAAGGCGTCGGCAAGGTGCTCGGCCGGGCTGCGGCGCGCGGCGCGAACGCGGTCAACATTCACGGTTTCTGCGGGAGTTGCTGTCTCAGCCATCTTTGCGGGTCCCTTCAGCATCAAAAAGTACGGTTTCGCCAACAACCACGTCCACCAGCTGGTCTCCCACGGAAGCCACGAGGGTTTCGCCAATGCGGTTGCGGCCGTTCTGGATCAGGGCCAAGCCAAAGGAACGGCCCAGGGCGGCGCTGTGGTAGCTCGAGGTCACGAAGCCTTCCATGGGAACGGGACCGTTGGCCGGGTTGACCGCGATGCCCTTCTCCACCAGCTGGGTGCCTTCGGGCAGCTTCAAGGAGTGGTTCACGGGCAGGACGCTCACCAGGTGCTTGCGGTCCTCGCGCTTGGAATCCTCTCGGAGGTAGGAACGCTTGCCGATGAAGTCCTTGGCCTTGGAGACGATCCACTCCATGCCGGCATCCTGCGGGGTGACCGTGCCATCGGTGTCCTGACCCACGATCGGGTAGCCCTTTTCGGCGCGGAGGACGTGCATGGTTTCCGTGCCGTAAGGGGTGATGTTGAACTCGGCACCTGCGGCAGCAACCGCTTCCCAGGTGTTGAGTCCGTACCAGGACGGAACGTTGATTTCGTAGGCCAGTTCACCGGAGAAGGAGATCCGGCATACACGGGCCTGAACGCCCGAGGCCAGCGTGGTCTCGCGGAAGGTCATGAACGGGAAGTTCTCTGCTTCCAGCCCACCGTTTTCGGCCAGCTGCGGAGCCACCTTGGCGATCACCGCACGGGACTTGGGACCGACGACGGCGATCGTGCTCCACTGCTCCGTGACGGAGGTGAAGACCACATCCAGTTCCGGCCACTCCGTCTGGTGCCACTCTTCCAGCCAGTCCAGCACCTTGGCTGCGCCGCTGGTGGTGGTGGTCATGAAGTAGGTGTCTTCGTCCAGGCGCAGGGTCACGCCGTCATCGAAGATCATGCCGTCCAGCGTGCACATGACGCCGTAGCGGGCGGAGCCGGGAGCGAGCTTCTTGAACGCGTTGGTGTAGACGCGGTTCAGGAACTCACCGGAGTCCTTGCCACGGATTTCGATCTTGCCGAGGGTTGTGGCGTCCATGAAGCCCACGGAGTCGCGGACTGCGGCGCACTCGCGGAGTACCGCGGTGTCCATGTCCTCGCCGGCCTGCGGGTAGTACCAAGGACGCTTCCACTGTCCGACGTCTTCGAACAGCGCACCCTGGGCAACGTGCCACGGGTGGATCGAGGTGACGCGGGCGGGGTCGAACAGCTCGCCGCGCTGGCGTCCGGCCAGGGCTGCGAAGGCCACCGGGGTAAACGGCGCGCGGTACGCGGTGGTGCCGATCTCGCCGATGCCCGGAACAGCGTCCGCGCCGCCGAACTTGAGCGCTGCGGCAATGACGCCGATTGCGTTGACGCCGGAGGTCTTGCCCTGGTCATTGGCGGTGCTGATGGAGGTGTACCGCTTGACGTGTTCCACCGAGCGCATGCCGGCACCGGTGGAGCGGAGGACATCGGCCACGGACTGGTCGCGCTGGAAGTCAACGAAGTGGTTGTGCCATTCACCCGGTTCGCCGCTCTGGCCGGGAACCAGCCACAGCTGGCGGGTGGGTGCGCTGGCTACCGGAGCCTTGACCTCGGAAGGAGTCACTGCGGACTCGAAGCCTGCAGCGATGGATGCGGCTGCACCGGCGGAGATACCCTCTGCCAGGCAGTCCTGCAGTTCGTAGCTGCCACGGCCTGCGCCCACAACCTGCTGGTCGCGGACCACGGTGGAGGGGACGAACGCTGCGAGTTCATCGTCCCAACGCAGTTTGCCCTGGCGCTGGCTGTGGAGGTGGACCACAGGGCTCCAGCCACCGGACACGGCGAGGACATCGGCGGCGATCTGCTCGACGCCCGAGGTGAGTTCGCCGTCGTCGTTGATGCTGCGGACGGTGACGCCGCTGAGGCGGCCCGACTCATCTGCGCTGGTATCGGCAACGGCGCTGCCGATCAGGACGCGCAGGCCGGATTCGACGGCGGCTGCGGCCTTTTCGCTGATCTGCGGACGGGCATCGACGACGGCGGCAACCGGCACGCCTGCTGCCTTCAGGTCCGCGGCGAGCAGGTAGGCGGAGTCGTTGGTGGTGCTGATGACGACGCGCGAACCGACGGCGACGGCGTAGCGGTTGAGGTAGGTGCGGACGGCCGAGGCGAGCATGATGCCCGGGCGGTCGTTGTTCTCGAAGACCAGCGGACGCTCGTGGGCGCCCGGTGCCAGGACTACCTGTGCAGCACGGATGTGCCAAATACGGGTACGGGAGACGCCGGGAGCTGCAGGAACGCTCAGGTGGTCCGTGCGGTTCTGGGCTGCAATCAGGTAGTTGGAGTCGTAGGAGCCGAAAGCCGTGGTGCGGTGCAGGACCGTGCATTCCTCGGCAGAAACGAGTTCGGCTTCAACGTCGGCAACCCACTCCAGGGCGGGCTTGCCTTCGATCTCTTCCGCGAGTCCCTCCGCGGTGGAACCGGAAAGCAGCGAACCGCCGAGTTCGGGCTGGTCGTCGATCAGGATGACGCGGGCGCCGGTGCGGACTGCTTCACGGGCAGCTGCCAGGCCGGCAACGCCGCCGCCGACCACCAGGACGTCGGTGTGGACGTACTTCTTGTCGTACTCTGCCTTGTCTTCGGCCGGGTCAAGCTTGCCCAAGCCGGACAGGAGCTCGATGCTCTGTCCGTCCACCAGCGAAACAGCCGTGGCGGGGAGCATGGACTCGGCAACGTGGCCGGGGAAGCGGGGCGCGATCTTGACCAGTGCGTTCGGCTCTTCGACCCCTGCGGCGACAATACCGCGGGGGCGGTCCTCGTAGAGGGAGTTGCCTGCGTTGATGTGGCCGTTGGCAAGGAGGGCCGAAGCGATGGTGTCACCGGGGTGGCCGACGAATTCCTGGCCATCCACGGTGAACCGCCAGGTGATGCTGCGGTCAATGCGGCCGCCGGTGGCAAGGCGGGCGTTCTGGCTGCTCACTTCTGGGCTCCTTCCGGGGAGGTGGTTGTGGTGGGGGCTGCCGGTGCGAGTCCGGGGGTGCCGGCTTGACCTGCTGCTCCCTGGTCTGTCGCTGCGAGGTCCGGCCGCGGTGAGCCCATCGCGTAGATCGAGTGGATGTCGTAGCTCACGGTGTCCCGGAGCATGTTGAACCACTGGCGGCAACCGGTGCTGTGAACCCAGCGTTCGGCGTAGGTGCCCTTGGTGTTCTCGCGGTAGAAGAGGTACTCAGCCCACTCCCGGTCCGTGAGGTCGTTCGGGTTTTCCGGGTAGGGGACGTGGGCCTGTCCGCCGTAGTGGAATTCGGTTTCGTCGCGTGGCCCGCAGTTGGGGCATGAAATGAGGAGCATGTCTTTTCCTGTCCTGTGCGGCTAGTGGGCCACGGCTGCGGCGCCGTGTTCGTCGATCAAGGCACCGGTCTCGAAGCGTTCCAGTGCGAAGGGAGCGTTTAGCTTGTGCGGTGCGCCCGTGGCGATCGTGTGGGCGAAGGTGAGGCCCGCTGCCGGGGTTCCCTTGAAGCCACCGGTTCCCCAGCCACAGTTGACGAACATGTTTTCCACCGGGGTCACGCCGACGATCGGCGAAGCGTCCAGCGTGGTGTCCACGATGCCGCCCCAGGTACGGAGCACGTGGGCCCGGGCGAAGATCGGGAAGAGTTCCACGGCTGCTGCCATCTGCTCCTCGATCACGTGGAAGGAGCCGCGCTGGCCGTAGCCGTTGTAGGAGTCGACGCCCGCACCCATGACCAGTTCACCCTTGTGCGCCTGGGAGACGTACACGTGGACGTGGTTGGACATGACCACCGTCGGGTGGACGGGCTCGTGCAGTTCGGAGACCAAAGCCTGCAGCGGGTGGGACTGGATCGGCAGGCGGAACCCGGCCATCTCGGCCAGGACCGAGCTGTGGCCGGCGGCTGCCAGGCCTACCTTCTCAGTGTGGATGGTTCCGCGCGTGGTCTTGACGCCGGTGACGCGGTTGCCGTCCTTGATGAAGCCGGTGACTTCGCAGTTCTGGATGATGTCCACGCCCAGCTCGTCGCACTTGCGGGCGAAGGCCCACGCAACGTGGTCGTGCTTGGCGATGCCAGCGCGTGGCTGGTAGGTGGCACCCATGACGGGGTAGCGGATGTTGTCGCTCGTGTTCAGGATGGGACAGAGTTCCTTGACCTGGTCCGGCTCCAGCCATTCTGCGTCCACACCGTTGAGGCGGTTGGCGCCGACGCGCCGCATGCTTTCGCGGACATCGCCCAAGGTGTGGGCGAGGTTCATGACACCGCGCTGGCTGAACAGGAAGTCGTACTCGAGTTCCTCGGGAAGGATTTCCCACAGCTTGAGGGCGTGCTCGTAGATGGCCGCGCTCTCGTCCCAGAGGTAGTTGGAGCGGATGATGGTGGTGTTGCGGGCCATGTTGCCACCGGCCAGCCAGCCCTTTTCGAGGATGGCGATGTTGGTCATGCCATGGTTCTTGGCCAGGTAGTAGGCCGTGGCCAGGCCGTGCCCGCCGCCACCGACGATTACTGCGTCATAGGACTGCTTGGGTTCGGGGTTGCGCCAGAGGAAGTCAGGGTGTTCGGGGAGGTGGTCGACACTCACTGGGCTGCTCCAATCATTTCTGCTTCGAGTACGGATTCGGCACCATTGCCGTTGTTGGAAAGGTGGGGGTACAGCGGGAACTTGTCCGCCAGCACGGTCACGCGGTTGCGGAGTTCGACGGCGGTCTGGTCATCCAGGGTGCCGGTGGCTGCCGAGGCGATCAACGCCGTCGCAATGATGTCTGCTACTTCAGTGAATTCCTCGGCGCCGAAGCCGCGGGCGGCAAGTGCCGGGGTGCCGACGCGGAGGCCGGAGGAGACCATCGGCGGGCGCGGGTCGAAGGGGACGGCGTTGCGGTTGACGGTGATGCCGATGCGGTGGAGGGCATCTTCGCCCTGCTGGCCGTTGAGTTCGGAGTTGCGGAGGTCGACGAGGACCAGGTGGACGTCGGTGCCGCCGCTGACTACCGAGATGCCGGCCTGGGCAACATCATCCTGCAGGAAGCGCTCGGCCAGAATCTTGGAGCCTTCCAGCACGCGGACCTGGCGTTCCTTGAACTCAGGCTCGGAGGCGAACTTGAAAGCCACGGCCTTGGCGGCAATGACGTGCTCCAGCGGTCCACCCTGCTGTCCGGGGAACACTGCGGAGTTGACCTTCTTGGCGATGTCGGCGTCGTTGGTCAGGATCACGCCGCCGCGCGGGCCGCCGAGGGTCTTGTGCGTGGTGCTGGTGACGATGTGGGCGTGGGGGACAGGGCTCGGGTGCAGGCCTGCTGCCACCAGTCCGGCGAAGTGTGCCATGTCCACCATGAGGTAGGCGCCTACCGAATCGGCGATCCGGCGGAATTCGGCGAAGTCCAGCTGGCGGGAGTAAGCGGACCAGCCGGCAACGATCAGCTGCGGCTTGTTCTCGACGGCGAGGCGCTCCACCTCGGCCATATCGATGGTGTGGGTGTCCTCGCGGACGCTGTACGGGACCACGTTGTAGAGCTTGCCGGAGAAGTTGATCCGCATGCCGTGGGTGAGGTGTCCGCCGTGGGCGAGGTTGAGGCCCATGATGGTGTCGCCGGGGGTGATCAGCGCGTGCATGGCAGCAGCGTTGGCCTGGGCACCGGAGTGCGGCTGTACGTTGGCGTATTCGGCGCCGAACAGGGACTTCAGACGGTCGATGGCCAGCTGTTCGATCACATCAACGTGTTCGCAACCGCCGTAGTACCGCTTGCCCGGGTAGCCTTCAGCGTACTTGTTGGTCAGCACTGAGCCCTGGGCTTCCATGACTGCGGTGGGAGCAAAATTCTCCGAGGCAATCATCTCCAGCGTGGACTGCTGGCGGATAAGCTCCTGGGCGATCGCCTGATCAACCTCCGGGTCCGCCTGTGCGAGCGGGCGGATCAGCGGTTCAACCATGGTGTTCTCCTTTGACGTGCTTCTAGCGGCCGACTGTTAGGCAACTGATATATTAGAACTATTGCCATAGTATGTTGAACGTCACATAGTCGTCAACGGGTCGGTCAAAACTCGTCCGGCAGACCGCTTTACGGCCACGGGAAGAGAGTCATGAGCACAGCACTGGAAGCGTTGGAATCGGCACCGCAGGGTACGTCCCTGGCGGAAAACGCCTACCTGCTCCTGCGCGACAGGCTCATCATGCTGGATATCAAGCCTGGCGACCCCATCAATGACGGTCAGATCGCGGCCGAGCTCGGCATTGGACGCACACCGGTCCGCGAGGCGATCAAGCGGCTGGAGAGTGACCACCTCGTGGTTTCCTACCCTCGCCGCGGCACCTTCGCGACCGGGGTGGACATCACCCAGCTCGCGGAGGTCTCCGAAATTCGTGAACTGCTGGAACCCCTTGCCTCGCGTAAGGCCGCCCGAATGGCCAGCCCTGCCATGCGTTCCGAGCTTCGTGATGTTGCCGCGGCCATCCGTGAGCTTGAAGGCCAGGATGCTTCCTCCAAGGAACTCATGCGGTACGACATTCAGGTACACCGGCTCATCTACAAGGCCTCGGCCAACGCCCACCTTGAGGACGTCCTGATCCGCTACGACAACCTGGCCACCCGCATCTGGTGCCACATGCTGGAGAAGATGCCCTCGGTTTCGGGGCATATCTCCGAGCATGCCGAGCTCCTGACGGCCATTGCCGACGGTGATGAAGAGCTGGCCGCCAAGTTGGCCACGCACCATGTAGTGAGCTTCGAAGAGACCATCCGCAAGGTCCTCTAACCCCTCTCTCACCTTTTTCCCGCTTTTTTGGGGACGCTCTCTCACCTTTTTCCCGTTTCTTAGGGACGCTCTCTCACCTTTCGTGTCGTTTTTGGGGACGCTCTCTCACTGTCCGCGCGCGGGTTGGTCGGCCCATGCTCGACGGCGGCACTCGCTTGGTCGCAGCAGGTACCTCAGCTGCCGGGCTGGTGAGAGAGCGTTGCGCCGGGGTGGGGTTTTGGTGGCAGAGCGTTGCGCCGGGGTGGGGTTTTGGTGAGAGAGCGTTGCGCCGGGGTGGGGTTTTGGTGGCAGAGCGTTGCGCCGGGGTGGGGTTTTGGTGGCAGAGCGTTGCGCCCGGGTGGGGTTTTGGTGAGAGAACGTTGCGTTTCAGGCTCACATGGCGCAACAGGGTCTCACGTATGACAACTCGCCGCTCGGCTTAGCTGCTCCGGCTGTTGTGTTGCCCTAGATCGGTTTCGTCGCAATATTCTGTTCCAGGTAAACCTTGACCGTGCCGCAGGTCACACATACTCTGGTGCAACAGTGTTGCGTTGAATGCAACCCCAAAGATTTTGGTGGATCCATGACTAACGAAACATCCTCAGTGGCAACCGCTGCTTCCAATCCGAAAAGCCGAGTCAGCAGGGACACGCGACGACGCGTCGTCACCGCCAGCTTCATCGGCAACTTTGTCGAATGGTTCGACTACGCCGTCTACGGCTACCTCGCAGGCATCATCTCGACCGTCTTCTTCCCTGAGTCCGATCGGCAGACCGCACTCCTGGCAACGTTCGGCGTCTTTGCGATCTCCTTCTTTGTGCGGCCAATCGGTGGTTTCATCTGGGGCCATATCGGCGACAGGATCGGACGCAAGCAGGCGCTGAGCCTCTCCATTCTGATGATGTCGGTCGCTACGTTCTGCATCGCCCTGATCCCCGGCTACGCCACGATCGGCGTCATGGCTCCGATCCTGCTTTTGCTGGTCAGGGTGGTCCAGGGATTCTCCGCGGCAGGTGAGTATGCCGGGGCTTCCGCCTTCCTGGTGGAATACGCGCCGGCCGGTCGGCGCGGACTGTATGCCGCCGTCGTGCCTGCCAGTACCGCAGCGGGACTGCTGCTGGGATCGTTGCTTGCCGCCCTCCTCAGTTCGCTGATGACCGCTGAGCAGCTCAACGAGTGGGGTTGGCGCCTTCCGTTCCTCCTGGCCGCGCCGATGGGCCTGATCGGCCGCTACATCCGGACCAAACTGGAGGACACGCCGGCGTTCCGGGAACTGGCCGAGAAGGACCATGCGGTGAAGGCGCCCGCGTTCGCGATGTTCCGCCGCTACAAGAAGCAGTTGATCATCGCCACCGGCGCGGTGCTGCTGAATGCCGTCGGCTTCTACGTGATCCTCAGCTACATGCCGACGTACCTCTCGGAAGAACTGGGCTTCGGCGCGACGGAGTCGTTCCTGGCTACCACCATTGCCTTGGCCAGCTACATCGGCTTCATCTTCCTGACCGGCATCGCGTCGGACAAGTTTGGCCGGAAGCGGATGCTGCTCACAGCGTCCATCCTGTTCGCGCTGCTGACTGTGCCGGCGTTCATGCTCCTGGACACGCGGAACTTCCTGGTGATTGTGCTGGTGCAGATCCTCCTCGGCGGAATGCTCACCCTGAACGACGGGACGCTCCCCAGCTTCCTCGCGGAACTTTTCCCCACCAAGGTCCGCTACACCGGCTTTGCTGTCAGCTTCAACCTCTCCAACGCCTTGTTCGGCGGCACCGCCCCGTTCATGGCCACCCTCCTGATCGGCATGACCCACAACCAGTTGGCACCCGGCTGGTACCTGGTGGCTGCCTCCCTTGTTTCCCTCATCGCAGTCCTCTTCGCAGCAGAAACGTCAAAGAAGCCGCTGCAGCAGGACTGACAAACAACCACACCCATTGAAAGGAACACCCATGACCATCACCCAAGACCAGGCTGTCAACGACGTCGCCAAGCTTGAGCGCCTCAAGGTCCTCAACAACGGCCGGAAAGTCTCCTTGACCTTCTCCGACGCCGAGTTCGAGCGCCGTCTCGCCGGCCTCCGCCGCATCATGGCCGAGAAGGACCTCGACGCCGTGGTCCTCACCAGCTACCACTCCATCAAGTACTACTCCGACTTCCTCTTCACGTACTTCGGCCGTTCGTACGGGATGGTGGTCACCAAGGATGACACGGTCACCATCACGGCAAATATCGACGCCGGAATGCCTTGGCGCCGCAGCTACGGTGAGAACCTCGTGTACACGGACTGGCGGCGTGACAACTACATCCATGCCATCCAGGAAGTCCTGCGCACGCGCGGCATCAAGCCGCGCCGCATCGGCGTCGAAGATGACTTTCTGCCGCTGGACAACCGCAACAAGATCCAGGCCGCGTTCGCCGACGCGACGCTCGTTGACGTGGCCCAAGCCGCGATGCGCCAGCGCATGATCAAGTCGGCTGAGGAAATCGAGGTCATCAAGCACGGCGCCCGCATCGGTGACCTTGGCGGCGAGGCAATCCGCAACGCCATCAAGGCCGGAATCACCGAATACGAGGTAGCGCTGATCGGTACCGAAGCCATGGTCCACGAGATCGCGCGCACCTTCCCGAACTCGGAAATCCGTGACACATGGGTGTGGTTCCAGTCGGGCATCAACACTGACGGCGCGCACAACTGGGCAACTACGCGAAAGATCCAGGAACACGACATCCTGTCCCTGAACTGCTTCCCGATGACCAGCGGCTACTACACGGCACTTGAACGGACCCTGTTCTATGGCGAACCCGATGCCCGCTCGCTGGAACTGTGGAACATCAACGTCGAGGTACACAAACGAGGCCTGAAGCTCATCAAGCCCGGTGCCGTCTGCAAGGACATTGCCGCCGAGCTCAACGAGATCTATGTCAACCATGGCCTTCTCGCCAACCGCACCTTCGGCTACGGCCACTCGTTCGGCGTGCTCAGCCACTACTACGGCCGCGAAGCCGGACTGGAACTGCGTGAGGACATCGAGACGGTGCTGGAACCGGGCATGGTGGTGTCCATGGAACCGATGATCACTGTCCTGGATGGGCAGCCGGGTGCCGGCGGCTACCGCGAGCACGACATTCTGGTGGTTGGCGAGGACGGTGCGGAGAACATCACCAAGTTCCCGTTCGGCCCCGAGCACAACATCATCGGAGCGTAAGTGATGGGACCGGTGGTCACGGTGCACGGTGGCCACCGGCCCGATCGCGCCGCCGTCCGGTTCGTGCCCGCGAGACGGTTCCGGTGCGGGCGACCCGGCGAAATATAGTGAATCCATGACTCCCGCGGAATCCAACGATGCTCCCAGCAACGGCGAAGGCAAAGGCGCCTCAGTAATCGTCAACGCCATCGCAGTGCTGAAGAGCTTCAGTGCCGAAGAACCTCTGCTCGGGGTCACCGAAATAGCCGGCCGCATCGGCATGCACAAGAGCACGGTGTCGCGCATCCTTGCCACTTTGGAGCAAGAGGGTTTGGTAGAGCGCGACGTCGATTCGCGCAGGTTCCGCTTGGGGCTGGGAATGATCGCCATGGCTGGCCCCCTCTTGGCGGAACTTGAAGAGCGCCGCGTCGCGTATCCGGTCCTCCGGGAGTTGACCGAACGCACCGGTGAGACCAGTGCGCTCATGGTGTGGAACGGCGTCGAATCCATGTGCGTTGAGCAGATCCCCAGCCGGCATCAGGTGAAGCACCTTGCTCCACTCGGCGCGCGCTACAACGAAGCTCTCAGTTCGTCAGTGCAGGTGTTTCTCGCTGGGGAGAATCCCGATCGCGTCCGGAGCCTGCTGCGCAGCGGCTCGGTCACGTTGCCCGGACTGGATGACGACGCCGTTGAGGCGTACGTCGGGCGGTTGGCGGAAGCGTCCAAGCGCGGATGGGCCGTCAATTTCGGAGAAACGTCCATTGAGGAAGTGGGCGTGGCCTCGCCCGTCTACGACCATCGCGGCGACATCGTGGCGTCCGTGCTGATCCCCGCACCCAAATTCAGGGTCTCCGAAGACATCCTGAACAGCCTTGGCGAAGCGTGCGCCGCCGCAGCAGCTAAGGTCACCACGCGCTTGGGCGGGCGCCCTCAGGCGTAGAGGCTCTACGGATCCCCTCGAGGTGGCAGTTAATGACAATCCCGTGCCGCAGCATTGTCATTAACTGCCAGCTCGGGGTTGACCTGACTCTCCTTCCTTCCTAGGGTGTTCTGAGAAAACGTTTTCTTACCCTTGATTGTCCATGCCGGAGCGCCGTGTGCGCGCTCCAGGACTGGGTCACATCGTTGTGCCCGGGAAGGAATCATCCATGCGAACAGCCCGTACGAAACGCGCGCGCCTTGGAACGGCCGTTTTGGCAGTTGGCCTCGTGTCGCTCACGGCTTTTGGAACGCCGGCTGCCGCGGCACCGGCCAAAAAGCCCGGCGGGACGGACAGCCCCGTTTGCTCCAGCAGCAGCGTCATGCTGACCGCAGGCACTGGCAACGCACCGCAGAACCTCTGCGTTCCTGCCCAAGCCACGGACCACAGCAGCACGCTCTTGGTGTGGAATAAGCCGGCGGACTACGCCGATGTGGTGGACTACCGCGTCTATATGAATGGGCGGCCGCTGGGAACAGCTGAGGAAAATGCCAAAATCCACTCGCCGGCCCAGGAATACATAGAAGCGTTCAGGGCCGCTGACCGGGACGGTTTCCACGTGAGGACCGTGGCGCACAACTTCACCGTGACCGGGTTGGCCCCCACAACGGCCTACCAATTCAGCGTCTCGGCGGTGAGGGAAGATGGAACGGAATCGACGGTGAGTGGCCCCATCACTGTGACCACAACCCCGAGAGCACATAAAGTCAGCATCACAGATCCGGCCTACAAAGCCATTGGCGACGGGAAAACCCTCAACACCGCGGCAATTCAGAAAGCGATCGATACCTGCCGCACGCCGGGCTGCACCGTGGTGGTTCCTGCGGGCACCTTCACAACGGGGGCTCTGTTCCTTCATTCGGACATGACGCTGCATCTGGAAGAAGGCGCCCGGCTCCTCGGATCGGATCGGCCTGAGGACTATCCGCTGGAGAAGGGCTACTACCTCTATCCCGTCCCGGACCCCCTGCCCACCGAAACGGAGTACCGGAACTTCCGGAGGCCGCCGTCGTTGATTAACATCCTGCCGACAGACAACGGACGCTCGGCCGAAAGCCGCGAGCCGGGAGCCGTCGCGAAGAACGTCCGCATCACCGGTAAGGGTGTGGTGGACGGTAACGGCTGGAAGCGGACCGCAGAAGGTTCCATCACGGACGAAGCCGGAAATGTGCTTCCGCAGTATGTCGCCAGCTCGGCCGGCAAGGTGCTGGATGACGGCCTCCTTGCCGCGGCCCAATTCCGCAGCGCGAAGGAGCACCCGGAGTTCCTGACGGGAGTGGTCAATAAGCCGGAAACGCTGGAGGATTCCGTGCTGTACGGCCAGTATCGCTCCAGCCTGATGACCTTCGTGGGTGTGGAAAACCTGTACCTGGAGGGAATCACAGCCGACAATCCTGCCTTCCACGGCGTCATGATCCTGGACAGTGAAAACACCACCGTGAACGGCATGCGCCACACGACATACAACACCAACAACGGTGACGGCTTGGAATTCGGGGGCACCAGCAATGGCATGGTGCTCAACAACTTCTTCGACACCGGGGACGACCAGGTCAATTTCGCTGCCGGACAGGGCAAGTACGGGGCACAAGGACGGCCGAGCGAGGATGTGTGGATCTTCAACAACTACATGCGTATGGGCCACGGCGGAGTTGCTGTAGGTTCCAATACGGCGGCGTGGGTCCAGCGCGTCCTTGCCGAGGACAACGTGATGTACAAGGTCGAAACCGGCGGACTCCGGATGAAGAGCACCTCTGATATGGCAGGCGGCGGACGGGATTTCCTGTTCCGTGATACCGCCATGGCCTGCATGGGCAGCAGCGCGTTCATCATGACGCTCAGCTATAACCAGTCGCCGTCGGGGTATGTTGCCGCGGACTCCGCGACCTTCAAGAACGTCGCCGTCAGGAATGTTTCTGTGGATGGCAATAACTCGCCCACATGCGGCATGGCTGTCTCTGACAGCAAGCCGGTGATCGACATCCAAGCCGGCCCATCCCTGGGCGAAGGGACGGCCACCCTGGGCGCCTTCACGTTCCAGGATGTGGTGTTCCGAAATGTGAATCCCACCAACATCAAGGGGCTCACGGACTCAACTTTCGACGGCGTGACCTTCGGGAGCGTCCGGAACAACGCCAATCCCTGGCGCTTGGACGAGTACTCCACCGGAAACACCTTCACGGAGGTAAGCCCGGCGCCGCAGTAACCCCGAGATGGCAGTTAATGACAATCCGACGCGCAAACACTGCCATTAACTGCCACCTCGGCGGGTGAGACAACAGAACGGCGGCCGTCCCGCGAAAGTGGACGGCCGCCGTCGTTGTTATCAACGTGGGAAAGGCTACCTGGCCCTTCTTGCCGTTGTTGTCTCGTCCATGGCATCCCTGCCGAGCCACGCACCCAGGCCGATCATGGCCACGCCCAAGATCAAGTGCAGCCAGTTATCAGCGGTGTTGAACGGAACAAAGTTGGCGCCGGTTTCCTGGTTGATGACCAAGCCGTAGATCCAAAGAACTACGTAAACGGCGCCGCCACCCAGGAGGAACAGGCGTGCCATGCGAGCGTTCCTCGCCATGGCCAAACCTGCTACGCCGAACAGAAGGTGGACAATGTTATGGAGTATCGACACTTGGAAAACTCCAAGCAGCATGGCGCCGGATTCATGTCCCGCGAAGGTCATGGCGCCGTAATTGGTGGTGATTCCGGGGATGAATCCCAGAACGCCTACCAGCAGAAATACAATGCCAACGCCCATGGCGGTGTTGTGGAGCGTTAAGCCCATCGCGTGGTGATGGGCGGGGTGCGAAGCGGTGGTCATAAGTCCTCCCTTTCACGCTGGTTTCCGGCTCTTCTCGTGGAGAGCCGGCCTGCGGCAAGGGTGTCGGAAAACCTTGCCGACGCCGCCATAATACTCCTGAAATGCCGCAGATAGCAGGGGAAACAGCCGGATAGCATGGGTTCATGAGCCATGGTTCAAACGGGGAATTCAGGTCGTTCTTTTACGACACCCGTGATCTCACGCCGTTCCTGGAAGGGTACGTCCGCACTCCCGTCCGCGGCCTGACTGACGGTTTGGGTGACGCGTTTTCCGGCGTCCTGAACGGTCGCAATTCCGCCAAGCTGTCCGTCGCGGGTCCGGTACCGCGGCTGAAGATGCTCTCCGCCAAGCCGGCCAAGGCCATGCACGACGCCGTTTTCACCTCCACGGAGCCGGAATCGTTGCTTGCCCTGGCCCGCGCCTACCCGGGATGGGCGGGCCTTTGCCACGTCATGGCCGGACTTCTGGCGTACAAGCATGGCAGCTATCTCAGGGCGTCGGAACTGTTGCGGCGCGGCTTGTCCACCAGGATCGACGACGACGCCAGCCAGTTCTCGGCAATGTACCTGGGGCGTGTGGTCACCCGGGTTGAGGTTGCGGAGCGCATCGAGGTGCCGGTCCTGTTCAGTGAGGAATCCGTGTTCCTTGCCTTGGCCCATTGCCTTCGCGAGATGGGCCTGACCGACTCGGCGCTGCAGGCCGTGGTGGGGCTGCCGCCGTCGTTGCCTTCGGCTTTGGCGCGCTGTTCGGCAGCGCATGCACTGGGACGCCACCGCGAAGTAGTGGCCTGGACTGAGGGGCTCCTCAACACCGATGACCTGTCTGCTGCGCTGTTGCTCGTTCGCGCCAGGTCCCAGCGGGCGCGGGGTGACTATGACTCAGCGCAGCAAGCGTTGCGGGAGGTCCTCCGACGGCGGAAGACCAACCTGGCGCTGAAAAATGACGCACTGACCGACCGTGCCCTGCTTGCCCTGGACCTGGGTCGCCGTTCCCTCACGCCCCGCTCCATGAGGCCCTCCCCGGCGGCGGACCTGGAACCCGTGGAGTTCATCCGCAAAGACGAGGAAATGCGCAGGCTCTGGGAGAACGACTTCAAGAACCTCGGGGGCGAGTAGGCCTAGGCAAAAACCGGCAGGAGTTGCTCGGCCAGCAGCACCGCGCCCAGCCCCACCATGATGATCCCGCTCGCCAGGGTCACCGCCCGTGCCGCACCTGGTCGTGAAGCCAGCAGTTTCCGCGACGCCAAGGCGACGCCCGTGTAGACAAGCCCGGCCAGGGCCACGAACGTCAAGCCCAGCAGCCCTGACTGGACGGGCACGGGAAGGGTGGCGTCGGAGCTTACGAATTGCGGAACCAGCGCCACGAAGAACAGTAGGCCTTTGGGGTTGATGCCGCTGGTGCCAACGCCCTGCAGATAGGTGCGGAGGCGGCTGCCGGAAGGTACGACGGCGGCTTCCGCGCTGAAGCTCGCCCCGCGCCACGAGCGGAGGGTCACGACGCCGAGACACAGCAGGTAGGCAGCGCCCGCGACGGTCAGCCAACCCAGCAGGCCCGGAACTCCTGCCAGGAGTGCCGCCAGGCCCAGCACCATGAGCGCGGTGTGAAGCACGTACCCGCTGCAAAGCCCGGCCACGGCAGGCACGAAGCTGGTGTGGCGTAGACCGGCGGAGATGGAGTAGGCCCAGTCGACGCCGGGCGTGCAGGCCAGGGTGGCTGACACGACGAGGAAGGCCAGAAACAGCTGCGGGTCCACGGTTCTCTCCAGGGTTTGTTGGTAGGAAAACTCTAGGGAAAACGGGGCGAAAAGTGCTCTCATTTTTTACTGCCCAGACTGCGGCTTGCAGTAGTATTCTTGCGTGATTGATGGAATCGACAGAAGTATTTTGCGTCACCTTCAAGAAGACGGGCGGATTACTGCTACCGCCCTCGCGTCGAAGGTGGGTCTGACGGTGGCGCCCTGCCATCGACGTCTCCGCGATCTTGAGCAGTCCGGCGTTATCCGTGGGTATCGTGCGGACATTGACCCGGCCGCCGTCGGGCTTGGATTTGAGGCGATTGTCTTCGTCACGCTGCGCCAGGCGGACAAGGCCACCATGGCCGCCTTCGAAGAGAAGGTCGCCGCGAGCACCAACATTGTGGAGGCCCAGCGGCTCTTCGGTTCGCCGGATTACCTCCTGAAGGTCATCGCGGCCGACCTGCCCGCATACCAGCGCTTTTACGACGACGAGTTGGCGGCGTTGCCCGCAGTTGAGCGGTTGAATTCAACGCTGGTGATGAAAAACCTGAAGACCAACACCGGCCCGCCGGTCTAACCCTTTTCCTGCAGGAGTCCGGTGGTCCGGTACGGGATGACTTCGCGGAGGAACATGCTGGTGGACGTGCGGACAATGCCTGGGCACAGCCGGATCTCCTCGGACACCCGGTAGAGGTCGTCGGGGCTCCTGGCCACTACCCGGATGATGAGGTCGGTATCGCCGGCGGGGGCGTGGCACTCCAGAACTTCGGGTATCTCGCGCAGTGCGGCTATGGCTTCATTGAGGTGGCTTTGGTCCAGTTCGGCGCTGACCGCAGCGGCCACGCCCCGGCCAAGCGCGGAAGGAAGGACCCGGCTGCTGTTGGCGCGCAATGCCCCCGAGGCGGTCATACGCTCCAACCGTGACTGGACGGTCCCGCGGGCCAGCTTGAGTTTCTGCGCCAGCACCATGATGGGGACACGTGGATCCTCGTCCAGTGCGGCCATGATGCGGCGGTCTGTGGCGTCGAGTTCCTGCAAAGTGACCACTTCCTGTCGATGAACCGTGCCGGGACTGGTCAGATTGACTACTCAAGCCAGTTCCTGTTGCACCTACTGTATGCCCCCTGCTGAAATAGTGGCAACGAGGCAGGGTGAAGCTACCGCTGGAATCCTGCCGGCACCAGGCAGCTGGAACACCACCCGGCGTCCTGCGACGTTTCCCGCAAGGAAACCGCCGCTGATTGACTCTTGTTCACGCATTGTCATTCTGCACTCGCCCGGAAACGGGCAGCACAGTAAGAGCCCCTGAGCCACCGAACCGTTGCGGTAGCTGAGGGGCTCTTGTGCTGCCGCCCGGCACATAGGCTGGGACCATGACTTCCGCAGGCCGTTTTGCCCCCAGTCCCTCCGGCGAACTCCACGTGGGCAACCTGCGCACTGCCATTCTCGCCTGGCTTTTTGCGCGCTCCACGGGGAGAAACTTCCTGCTGCGCGTCGAAGACCTTGACCGCGCGCGGTCCGGCGCCGAAGCCCGGCAGCTCCGCGACCTGGAGGCCGTCGGCGTCGGGTGGGATGCCGCCGTCGTACGTCAGACGGAGCGCGGTGCGTTGTATGCAGAGGCGATTGACCGCCTGGCCGGGCAAGGCCTCACTTACGAATGCTTTTGCACCCGCAAGGAGATCCAGGAGGCCCCGTCAGCGCCGCACGCACCGCAGGGTGCCTATCCGGGGACGTGCCGGAAGCTGTCGCACGCTGAACGGGAGATCCGGCGCGCTTCGCGCCCCGCCTCGATCCGCTTGAGGTCCGACGTCACGGAGTGGGCTGTTGAGGACCAGTTGCGCGGCCGCTATGTGGGCGTGGTGGATGACTTGGTGCTCCGCCGGAACGACGGTGTGACCGCCTACAACCTGGCGGTGGTGGTGGACGACGCCGCCCAGGGAATTGACCAGGTGGTGCGAGGCGATGACCTGCTCCCGTCCACACCGCGGCAGGCATACCTCGCCTCGCTGCTGGGGCTGCCGGTCCCCGAATACGCCCACGTTCCGTTGGTGGTGAACCACGACGGCGTGCGGCTGGCAAAGCGCGACGGTGCCGTGACGCTGGGCGACCTCGCTGCCGTCGGAATCCCGGCTGACCAGGTGCGGGACCTGCTGCTGGGGTCGCTCGGGCTGCCACCCGGATCTTTGGAATCTTCTGTGTCACGGTTCCGTCCGGAGGAGCTTCCACGGGAAGCGTGGGTGTGGAGCGTTCCCCGCGGCGCTTAGCTGTTGGCCTCGGCCGCCCGTCGCGGCGGGGACCAGTTGTCCTCAGCCCTCAACGAGGCGGCGCCGATGTTTGAGTTCCTTAATCCAATCTCTCGTTTGCATGGCGCCAAAGGGTGAGGCGCCGCCGTCGAGGTCGCCGATCAAGGGGCCGCTGGCTTTGAGTGCAGCCTCCAAGGAATGCTGCGCGGCCCGGTCCGTGAGCCCGAGCTTCACTGCCCAACCCAGGAAGTGCTTCCGGCTGATTCCGGTCTTCTTGCCTCCGATGGCCAGGGCCAGCGTCTTGTCGCCGTAAACCACTGTGGAGGGGATGTCGTAGACCGGAGCGATGATGAACTCCCGCCGACCCTGCACGCCGGGTGTTTCGACCACCGAAACGTTCTTGGCGTGGAGATCGCCGTTGCCGGTCAGCCAGGCGAAGGCCACCTGGATCGCCAGGCTCCTCAGGGCGGGAAGTGGCGCAGGGCAGTGTGCGGCCAGCGCCATGCACACGTCGCTGAAGGGAATGCTGTACTTGTCGGCCGGATAGAGGCCCAGGATTTGTGCTCCGTCCTCCACCGCCAACCGCTGCGGTGAGCCGTCGGCTGCGGTGATGCGGTCGAAACGCTCCACCAAAAGCCCTGCCCGCCCGCCGACGTCGTGCACCAATTGGACATGGCTTACCGGAATCCGCAGCCGACGCGCGTAACGGAACATAAGAAACTCGTTTTCCACGACGAACGGAAACTCCGGCGCGTTGAGCTTCAGGATGTAGCGCTTCCCGGCCTGTGCCACGGGCAGGGAGATCATCCCCGCCGACAACTTGTCCTGCACACCCGCCAGAGCCACGGGGTCGATCAATCCGGAGTCGCCCAGCAGGGCGTCGAAGTCAAGCGGCAGTTTGGGATCAAGCACGACGGCGGAGCCCCCTTCTGCCGGCGGCTCGCCGTGGGGGACCGTTTGGACATCGCCGACCGCGTCTCCGCCGGCTGCCATGAGGAGCGCGAGTTCGTCGTCGGCGCTGGCCTTGACATGGCGGCGAAGTGCGTTGAGGCGTCGACCCTCGGGCAGCAGCCCTGTGAAGTAGGGAGGAACAGCGCCGCTTGGCGTGACTACCGGTTCATTGCTGACGGGCAGGGTGGTTGCTACCGCTGGGAGGTCCTTGTTCAGATAGCCAGGCAGGTAGCTGAACTTGGTGCCCCCTTGATGGCGCTCAAGACGGGCTGCGTGGATGCCTTGCTTGTAGACGTCTGCGATGCGGTGGTACGTCATGGGGTTGCCGTGCTGGCTGGACTGGCGGCGTGGACGACCGAAAGTTCCAACCCGAGTGTGGACAGGACGGCCATAAGTGGCTCAAGTTGAATGGTGGGCTTGCCGTTTTCCACGAAGCGCACGAAGCGTTCGGAGACTCCTGCGAGGTCGGCCACGTCCTGCTGGCTGAGGCTGAGGGACGTGCGGCGGGCACGCACTTCCGCGCCGAGGGTTGAGCTGAAACTGCTGTCTGTCACCCTGGCCTCCTGAATCGGTTGGAGCGGCACGAACGTGCCGGTCTCAACATTGTGGGCGCTTTTGTGCGTCGCTTCAAGGGGCGTGCGGGCGATTTCGGCACGTTCGTACCGGAGGTTTACGTTGCGGCACCTTAGAGGACGTGGGGGACATGTCAGGATGTGAAGCACACATTTGCATAGGGCCACGGGAGGTCCCTAACGCCGGCAACTACACGGTACGTTCATGGGTGGTGCGGTTCATCCTTGCAATCATCATGATTCCGGCCGCGATCGGCAGCTTCATCATGCTTAGCGCGGCCATCGTCAGTCTGAACTGGATCGTGCTGATCTCCGGCTTGGTCTGGACCCCGCTATTCGCTGCCGCTCCATCTTTAGGCTTCGAAGCAGCCAGGGATGGGCGGAAAGCTCGGAAGGCGCGCAAGCTAAACGGTCTTCCGAAACCTCAGACATCCGTGGACGACGAAGCAGCCAGGCGCTACTTCACGAAACATAAGGAACCCGGGCTAGAGATCACCCAGGGAACTTCCCTGACGCCAAATGGTGAGCACGTTGACCGGGAACTGTCCCGGCGGGGTGTTCCAGTTTCAAGGAAGTGGACTGGTTAACCGTGTAGCGTTTAGGGAACCTTCACCGGGCATTTTTGGGGGCGGGTCTTACGGGAATGCCGTAACACTGGAACGGCGGGGTCGTCGATTGCACGTCAGATACGGCCGGTGGGGGACCGGCTTTCAGGCAGACGCGACGCGGGTGGTAACTGCCAGTGACGGTAACGAGAAGCGGTACGCTGGCCAGATCCAATGATCGCTTTCAGTGAGGAGCCCAAAATCAGCAGCCAGAGCGGCATTGTCGAGGAATTGCTTGAGGACGGCTTGGCAGATTGGGTGTCTTTACAGAACGTGGTTTGGCTGTGCACCAGAGGAACGATCAACCCCGACACTAAACAGGCAGTTCTCGACGTACTTCATTTGCTCTACTCTGAGGGGCTCATGGTGCCTGGAGAGCTCGGGAAGAAGGGCTTTGAAGATTGGGCTCCCCCGTCAGGAACATGGGTTATTCGTTCAGAGATGGCGCTCGACGCTCTAGAGTGGCAACCGATGGGTGATGGCTTATGGCTGAGGCTGACAACCCGCGGCAAGTCTCTGGCGCGCAGTCAAAGAGAAGCGACTGACGCAGATTTGGTGATGAAAGAAGAAGACCCTCAATGACTGACCAGCCAACGAGATTTACAACCCAAGAATCGCGCGATGCCTTCGATGTCCTGATGCCGCACGTCGAGGAAAGCCATGGCTCGACTATCGACGGGGACGCTGCCGCAGCTCACATCGTCAATACTGAGCTATCAAAGATGCTCGGCAGGCACGTGGGACCCGACCTGCCTGATCTCAGCGGCCCATTACCTAGCCTTGAACTCCAAGCCGCAGCACGGATGCTAGCCAAAGCCGAAGGCACTGATCCCTGGAAGGGCCTCATGCTGGTCCAACTCCACTACGTCGAAGCCCTATCGGCGCCCGACAAGCTAAAAGCCACCCTCGAGACAGTCAGCCGATACTGGACGCAGGGCACTGGTAGTCCCGAAACCTTGTTGGAAGCAAAGCGCCAGTGTTGGGAGTACCTGAAGAAGTTCCCTATCGAAGAGCACCTGGATAAACCGGACACAAAGTTCGCCCGGGCAATGCTGTGCCTGGTTGAGCCCGTGGGCGATGATGACATGCTCTCAGATACAGCAGACTGGTTTTGCTCAGTGCTCTGGGACATATGGTGATGTCCTCGCAATCGGTCTTTCCGGGCCGCTGATTCTTCTCGACCGACCCGCCCGCAAGACGATCCTGCAACGGGCGTGCCCTCGAGTCCGGAGAAGAAGCTAACTCAACGATGAATCACCTCACCAGGGTCGAGCCCCAGCGATAAGAGGTCGAATTCGATTTGACTGAGGAACTGTCTGCAGCCGCTCTCAACTTCCGACCAATCGAGTGGATTGCTGACCACATCGGGGCTGAATACTGACCCCACCCGCCAGCCTGACGACCCACGTGTCAGTGAAACCGCGCCAAGTTCTTCAAAGGACATCGAGTCAAACACGAAGTCACCTCGGTTCGCGGGCGTTGAGCCAGAGAAACAAGCTGCGAGCGAGTTCTACTACGGGAAAGGCTAGCTCTCGATAGAGCATCACAGGCCCTTCCGAGACAGTGCGATCGGCATCAAGACCGACCAAGTAGTCAGCTTGGCTCGTTCCTCCGATGTTGTCAGAGTCTAAGTTCGCGTAAGAAAGTCTCATAGTTGCCATCTCATCACCAACCCTCCGTGCTCTGCCCGCGGTTCACTCGCACCGTAGACGTCCGAGGATTCAGCGCACAACAATTCCAGGCCCTTCTACCGCCCGTTGAAGATCCACTTTCGCTCGTAGACAGGGCTATGAAGGATCGTCAGGCCACCCTGGGCTAGGTTCCACTCCTACTCCGCCGAAGTCTACGGGCGCGATGCCTGCTCGCCTGGCTGGCCCAAGGCGCTTCTTCAATAGCAATGATGACGGTGTCGTCGACGTCACTGGCGGGAAGAGAATCCAGCCATGGCACGGCAAGTGAAGTCCAATAGTCCATCTGAGTCGCCACAGCTGTCGCCGGAATCGTTGCCAGCGGAACTTTTGAAAGCAGTGTCCCGGACACCATGGATAGCTCACGCTCGCGCTCTTCAAGCTCTGCTCGGACTTCTTCGTAAGGACGTTCAAGGCACGGAAGTAGCCCGACCGGATGCTCCAGATCGAGCTGCCTTTTAGGCCGTAGCTCATCACCCACGTAGAGGACATCTCCAACGAGACCGAGCCATGAATGTTGCCCAAGCCAAAGTATCCGGATCCACGGTGGGTGCATCCGACCAGTGTGAAATAGGGAATGCGAGACTGCAAAAAGACAACCCGGGGCGTTACGGGTGGCGTGGAGCACTGTCCGGTAAAGGATCCTGCAACGGACGGACTTCCGATCTGGATTTTGGACCGGCTGAGGGATGCTTGAACAGGGGTGAGAGTGTCGGGTGATCGACTCTTGGGCGACAACCGCATTCTGGCGGGTATGAGCGTAGGGTGTATTGGCCGCCCACTTTTGAAGAGCGACGACTGGCTTGTTACGCGATGATGACGTGCTTGCTTTTCTGCGAGGTGGTCGATTTCTTTGCGTGGGAAATCTGAATAGGTTGTATCTCGTTAACGTCGGGCGAGACCATAAGGCACCTTCCTGTGTGTTGACTGGATAATGCTTGGCAAAACCCTTAATGCCGGGTTAGTCTCCTCTCGCTAGTCGAATTTGGGGGTTCCTGACGGCAACTGACGCATCCCTCTGTCGAGTGACTTTTGCTCCGGAAAGTGATGCTGTGGCTTCTTCTGCTGCCTTCCTTCGTCGTGCCTGTGTACCCGCGCTGACTGTTTCGTTGTTCCTTGCCGGTCTTGCCGTGCCTGCTGCTGTGGCCGGTCCTGGGGTTCAACCCGCTGAGACGGATCCGGCGGTTGTTGAGACGGGCCCTGGTGCTGTTGTGGTAGAGCCGGGGTCGGAATCAGCGGCGCAGGCTGAGGCGAAGGCGTCGGGGGAGAAGGTCGTGGTCGACTCGGCAACGACCCCGACGGATCTGACGGTCGCGAATCCGGACGGGACGTTTACGCGGTCGATGTCGTCGTTGCCGGTGCGGATGGAGACCAGCGCGGGTTGGGTGGATATCTCCACTGACCTGGTCAAGACAGTGGAGGACGGCAAGGCGGTTATCAAACCGGAGCAGGTCCCGGTTGATGTGACCATCGGTGCCGGCGGGTCCAATGAGATGGCGAAGATTGATGACAAAGAGGGGCATTCGATCACGCAGTCGTGGCCGTTCGGTGCCTTGCCCGAGCCGGTGCTTGATGGTGACACAGCCACCTACCGGCAGGTGCTCCCGGGTGTTGATTTGGTGCAGATCGCGCACCAGACGGGTGTTTCCCAGGTCCTGAAGATTGAGTCTGCTGAGGCTGCCCGGGATCCGCGGGTGGTTGAGATGAGGTTGTTCCTGGATGCCGAGAACGCCGAGCTGGGTCAGTCACCGGAGGGGACACTCACGGCGACCGGTGAGGACACCGGCCAGATCGAGCTTCGGACGACGGGCGGCCAGTGGTGGGATTCTTCGCAGGAAGGCGCTTCAGCGACCGATCCGGGCAGGACAGGGCTGACGAGGCCTTTCACTTTGAGTTTGGGGCAGGACGGGGATAAGCAGACCCAGGTTTTCGGTATGTCTGAAATCCTTGACACCCCTGGCCTGCAGTACCCGCTGTATGTTGATCCGTTGTGGCACCAGACCCGCACCTCGTACGTCTTTGTGGACACGGCGTACCCGAACACCTCGTATTGGAACGGCCAGTTCACGGATTCAACGGTCAACGTCGGGTACTTGCAGGCGCATTGGGCTCCGGACGGTGTCCAGCACCTGGCGAGGACGTATTACCAGTTCGAGGGCAAACCTTTCGACACGTCCGCGGCGATTATCACGGCACGGTTGAGTGTTCTGGAGACGTGGTCGTCCTCGTGCACACCGACGGGGGTGGCGTCCTGGATTACGGGGAACGTCAGCCCGAGCACGACGTGGAACAACCAGCCGTCCTTGACGATGCGCACCGACGTCGCTTCGGTTGCGAAGGGTTACAGTTCTGCCTGCCCTGCCGGGACGGTCGGTTTTGACTTGATGGCGGGCAAAAACGTTCTGTTGAATTCGTCGAAGTGGACGATCATGCTCGCAGCGGAAAATGAGCTCGACAGCAGCGGTCTGGGCTGGAAGAGGTTCTCCAACGGGGCCACCCTCGATGTGGACTACAACCGCAACCCGTACGGTCCGGCGATTGATTCTGTCCAGTCCGGCCGGTGGACGGACGTGCCGTGGCAGTCCAAGTACGTCACCCGCATCACCAAACCCAAACTGTCGGTTTTCGCGGGCGACCCTGACGCCGACGGTGGCAACATCCAGGTTGATTTCAGCGTCCGCCCGGCCGCTGGGGGCGCCAATGTCTTCAGCGGTTCGGTCTACAACACGTCCCCGGCCTGGAAACAGGTTTCCATCGACTGGGGCGGCTGGGCCGCGCTGGCCGAAGGTAACTACATCTTCGAGTCCCGGGCCTACGACATCTGGGGTGGGATCTCACCGCTGATGAGCTTTCCCTTCACTGTTGACACCACCGGCCCGAAGCCGCCGGTGCTGACCAAAGTGGGCACTGCCCTGACGCAACCAGATCCCACAGTGGCTGCTTACACGGACTCCGCGAACGAGCCCGGGAAGGTCCCCTACCAGTTCGAAATCACGAACTCGTTCACCAATTACCGGGAAATGCGGGCCAGCGGGTTCATCTACGCCGTCAGCGAGGCAGAACAAGTCACACTCCCTGCATCAGTGACCTGCCTGACGCCGCCGACCCGGGAATACATCGTCCTTTGCCCCGAAACGGACGGTGTGGTGATCAACATCGGCACGGTCAGTAAGAAAACCAACCTGTCGGTGTGGGCCTTTGACGCTGCCGGGAACGTCACCGGGGAGACCTACAGGATGGGATCACCGACGAGGGCGACGATCACGGTCCCGGAACCGGAACCTGTGCGTACCGTGGAGCCGTTGACGTTGTCCGGCGGGGCGGTGTGGAAGGACATCGTGACCACTCAGGCGACCGGTGACCAGCGCAAGCCGACCGGAACGTGCGGGACAGCGGATGCGACGGGTACGACTAATGCCAAGGCATTGCAGCTCGGTGCAGGGGCGAAGGCCGAGTACCCGTCCCGGGCGGTGGACACCGCGGAGAACTTCAGCGTGGCCGCCTGGGTGTGCCCGACCAGCGTGAACGGTTCGATCCAGTCGTTGATCACCCAGCTCGCCGGCTCGACCCCGGGCGCCGCGTTGGAGATCGACGAAAACTCCGGTGCGGCACGGTTGCAGGCCTGGACCGGGGCAAGTTCCAGTCACATCGTCAAGGGCGACTACCCACTCGTGGCCGGTGGCTGGCGCTACGTCACGGCCGTATACGACAAGATCAACCGCCAGCTCCGGCTCAGTTCCACCTCGGGAACAACGGTCACGACCTGGGTGGTCGCCGCCTCACAGAACAACATCGTCAGCGCCGGATCCACCCAGAAAGTCGTCATCGGGCAGGGCATCACCCGTGGCCAGCAATTCACGGGCAAGATTTACCGGCCCGTGCTGACCAAGGGCATGCTGACCACCGCCCAATTCGAGACCGTGCAGGACGCCTTCATGAACCCAGACGGCATCACTGAGAAGACAGGACTGCTCAAATGAGAACAACCACCCTTTGGGCAGCCCCTGCCAAAGTCATCCTGACGGCAGCGCTGTCGGCGGCGCTGATCGTCTCCGGCTCCGGATTCACCACCGTCCCCGAGACCGCACCAGCGGCTGCGTCCTTCACGCCCGACGCTCCGGACCTGGGCACCCCTGTCCCGGTCCAGCGCTGGAGCGAACCACAACCCGCCACGTCCAGTGCCGGGGTTGAGGCGACCACGGCAGCAGCCCCTGCTGGGGACACCGTGATCGGTGATTCACCCACCGCGAGCACGGTGGGGCAGAAGACCGGACGGGTACCGATGACCGATTCGGTGCCGACAAGTTCGAACGGCACCTCGAACTTCACCGGTCTTCCCGGTGTGGGTGCCGGGACGTGGGGGACCACCGGCCAGACCGGCGGGTTCACCTGGAACTACCCGTTCCCGATCCGTAACGCCCCGGCAGGGAAAACACCGGCCCTGGGGCTGGCGTATGACTCGACCATCCTGGACGGGCTGACCAGCTCAACAAACACCCAGGCCTCCGTGGTTGGTGATGGGTGGACCCTCGCCGGCGCGGGAACGATCCGTCAGAACTTTGGGGCCTGCAAGGATCAAATGCCGGCCGGGACCCCGACCTGGGATTTGTGCGGTAACCCGGGCGGGCAACAGTTCAGTATTTCGTTTGGCAGCCGGTCCGGGCTGATCGTCGAGGACGCCAACCCGGAAACGGACCCGAAACTGAGGTACCGGTTGCAGAAGGATGACGGCAGCCGTCTTGAATACCTCACCGGCGCCACGAACGGCACGTTCGCCGGGGACTATTGGAAAATCACCGACCCGGAAGGCACGCAGTACTTCTTCGGCGTGAACCGGTTGCCGGGGTGGTCCAGTCCAACGCAGTACACCAACTCCACCGATTACGTACCCGTCCGGGCCGCGAACAGCACCCAGCCCTGCGCGCACCTGATCCCCACTGGTGATTTCTGCCAGCAGGCCTACGCCTGGAACCTGGACTACGTCGTGGATGTGCACGGTAACTCCCAGGCGTTCTACTACACCCAGGACACGAACTACTACCACACCAAGGCAGGCACCGGCCCGACGTATTCCTACGTCCGGGCCAGCCGCCTGACCCGGGTTGACTACGGCATGCGCGCCGGCAGTGAACTGACCGCCAAGGCCCCCATGGTCGTGCACCTGGGCTACACCGGCCGCTGTGAACAAGGCGTCAGCTGCGCCGCGGGCAACGATGTGCCTTATGAGCAGTTCAACTGCCCGACCGCGACGAACTGCCCGGTCCAGGCACCGACCTTCTACACCCATTACCGGCTCTGGAACGTCCTTTCCCAAACACTTGTCGGTACGAGCTACGGCAACGCGGACTACTGGTCCCTTGTCCACACCATGCCCAACCCAGGCGACGGCACCAGGCCTGCACTGTGGCTGTATTCGGTCACCCATTCCGGCGCGGACACCACCACAACGGGCATCACCTCATGGGTGACCGACCCGCCCACCGTTTTTGATGGGCACGGGAAGTACAACCGGGTCCAGGACATCCGTTCCGGGCAGGCCTCGATGAACCGCATCCGCCTGGACTATATCGGCAACAGCACCGGCGGCCACACTGACGTGGCGTACATGCCGGCCGAGTGCACGAAGGAAGACGTCAGCGGCGGCAGCGCCGACGGCAAAGCCGACATCGTGCCGGAGACGAACACGAAACGGTGCTTCCCGCAATACTGGGTCCCCACCGACCCGATCGTCGAAGACCAGCGCCTGTCGTACTTCAACATCTACCCGGTGGCAAAGGTCACGACCTACTCGAGTTCCGGTAACGACGGCAGCACCCCGATGCAGACCACCTACGACTACACCGGAACGCCCTTGTGGAAGTACGCCGGCCCCACGTACGACACCTCCACGGGCGGGTCCAAGAAGACCTGGTCCGTGCTCGGTGGATGGTCCCAGGTCAAGGTCACCACGGGCAACGACCCCGTCACGGCGAACAACCCCTACACCATCACCACGTATCTTCGTGGCGGTCACGGCACCCCGTCCAACACCACCGGTGGCATGCGCTCCATAAACGTCACCTCCTCCGACGGTGTGACGGCCACGGTCCCGGACTGGCCCTGGTTCGCCGGGCGCGTTCTGGAAAAGCGCAGCTACAAAGGCAGCGGCGGGACCTACCTGTCAGGAACTGTCACCAAGCCGTGGATGGCAGGAAACCCGACCGCGACCTCCAAAGCGTCCCTCGGATCGGTGAAGGCGTACTTCACCGGGACCGAGTTCACCCAGACCCAGATCGCCTCCAGCCAGGGCAGCGGGTGGCGTAAGACCAAGACCACCAACACGTACGACACCCTGGGCAGGGTCGTGGCCGTCAGTGACGAGGGTGAAGTCGGCATTCCCGCCGATAGCAGCTGCACCACCACCAGTTACGCCGACAACCCCGGCCTGAACATCCTGTCCCTGCCCGCGGTCACCTCGACCTACACCGAGGTGTGCAACACCGCCGGTGTGACCTTGCTGAAGTCCACCCGGACCCTGTACGACGGATCGACCTCCGCCGTGCCCGGCACCACCGGCTACGTGATGCCGACCAAGGGTGACAAGACCCGTGTCGACGCGGCCACCGCCGTCTCCGGCGGGACCGCCACGGCGTGGCAGACCGGCGCGGTCACCGTGTACGACGCTCTGGGCCGTCCGACACAGTCCACGGACAACAGCACCGGAACAGCCCGGGTCTCCACCACCACCTACGCCCCGGCAACCGGTGCGGTGACCACGGTGACGAGCAGGAACGCCGCCCAATGGACCACGGTCACGACCCTGGATGCGATCCGTGGGAACACCCTGAAAACGGTGGACCCGAACGGGCGCGAAACCAGCGCCAAGTATGACCCGTCCGGCCGGGAGATCGCCTCCTGGGACATCCGCCGGCCCCAGGCAAACTACTCCACGGTCCCGACGGTGGCGACCAGTTACAAGGTGTCCGCGACCAGCCCGTCCTGGGTGAAGAAAACCATCCTCAGCGGCAACCAGGACCAAACCAGCAGTTACACCATCTACGACGGTATGGGCCGTGTCCGGCAAACCCAGGCACAGTCACCCGGTGGCGGGACCATCGTCACCGACACCACCTACAACTCAGCCGGGCAGAAAGACCTCGAACGCAACGCCTACTACGTCGACTCCGCCCCGGACGGTGTCCTGGTCACCCCCACCCTCGCGGTGCCGTCCTCGACCCTTTATGAATACGAAGCCGGGGGCCGGGTGGCGGCGGTGCGGGCCATGGCCTGGGACAACGACGAAATCTCCAAAACCACCTACACCTACACCGGTGCCGACACCACCACCGTGACTGTCACCGATGACACAGGTTTCACGACCTCCCCGGTCAAGACGCTGATGAACACGGACGGGAAGCTACAGAGCCGGACCAGCTACTACGGCACCACCGCCACCGGTACCGCCGATGTCAGCTCCTACGTCTACGACGTGTTCGGTCAACTCATCCGCATGGGAGACGGGTCCAACCTGTGGTCCTGGGCGTATGACCCGGCCGGACGCCAAACCGGCAGCGAAGACCCCGACACCGGCAGTGGCACCACCGCCTACGATGCCGCAGGCAGGGTCGCGTCCCGCACCGATGAGCTGAACACGGTCACCAAATACACCTACGACGTCCTGGACCGGGTCACCAAACAGACCCTCACCCCCGCCGGGGGTACGGAGAAGACCCTGATCACCAACACCTACGACGGGTCAAGCCTCAAGGGTGTGCTCTCCAGCTCCACCAGGAACAACGGGGCCGCTTTCAACCAACCCGTGACCACCACGTTCACCGGCTTCGACCTGGCCTACACCCCCGGCACGACCACCACCACGCTCCCGGCCGGGCTGACCAACTTCAACGGCTCCTACACCTTCACGAACACCACCACCTTCACCGGCAAAACCGACGTGGCCGGGACCCCGGCCATCGCCGGCTTGCCGGCCGAATCCGTCGGCTACGGCTGGGACGGATTCGACAATCCGACAGAAATTGTCGGCAGCGGCAACAAATACGCCGGCAACGGCATGTACAACCATTTGGGCCAGCTGACGAAGTACACCCAAACGGACAACAACTACTCCTCCGGCGCCAACACCGCAGGCAGCATCGACGTGACCTTCACCTGGGACGCAACAACCGGCCGCCTGGACAAAACCCAGGCCACGAACAAGCTCGGCTTCGCCCCGGCCGACCTGGGCACCACCCGCTATACCTATGACCCGGCCGGGCGGATCACCGAACGCGAACAGGCCTACACCTCCAGGCCGTCATCACCGCTGGATAACCAGTGCTACGCCTACGACCACGCCGACCGGCTCAAAGCAGTCTGGACACCAGCCACCACCACCTGCGGCGCCGCCCCAGCACCGACCGCTACGACGGTCACGGGGCTTGGTGGGCCCGCCCCGTACGCGCAGACCTACACCTACACCGGTGCCGGTGACCGGTCCCAGGTCAAACGCTTCGGATCCAACGGCGCCCTGGCCGTCACCGAAACCTACGCCTACCCAACCCCAGGCACCGTAGGACCCCACCGGGTCCAGTCCGTCACCTCCGTTGCCGGGTCAACCACCACACCCCGGTCCTTCACCTGGGACACGGCAGGGCGGATGACAGGCCGTGCAGGTCAAACCATCACCTACACCCTCGACGGGCGCGTCGACACCACCACCGGAACCAGCACCATCCCGGCCAACCCGAACCCCAACGCCACAGCAGGCACAGCCCCGGCCCCAACCACCGGTGCCGGAAGTGCCGGTGCCCGGTACTATGACGCCGCCGGGAACCTCGTCGGCATCACCGACGGCACCGGCACCACCATCACCCTGGGCAGCATCACCGCCCACTCCACCCCCGCCGGCGTGAAAACAGCGACAAAGACCTACACCTTCGCCGGTAAAGTCGTCGCCCAACGCACCGCCACCAGCGCGGGCACCAAAGTCGCGTTCATCATCGGCGACAACATCAACACCGCCCAAACCATGGCACTGCCCAACACAACCGCCGGTACCGGTGCGGTCACTCTCATCCGCCGCACCGACCCCCTCGGCCTTGCCCGGGGATCGAACAACACCGGCACCGGCAATGCGGCCTTCACCACCGCCGCGGCCACCACCGCCGGTGCCGGTTCCAACGCAGCCAGCAGCACGGGGTTCAGTGCCGTCAACGGCTACATCGCCGGACTCGACGACACCATCAGCTCCCTCACCCACCTCGGAGCCAGGGACATGGACCCCGTTCTCGGCGTCTTCACCGCACCCGACCCTATCCTCATCACGGAAGACCAAAGAGGATTCACCCCCTACACCTACGCCTTCGGCATGGTCATTAACGCCTCAGACCCAAGCGGCCTGGCTATCCAGCAGCCACTTCCCGACGGTGAAGGTGGAACTTGGGACGGGCAAATCTACCAAGATGCCATGGTCGAAGGTGGAAACGGCGACGTCCCGTATTACACATCTAACCCTCTGGGTAAACCGCTAGTCGTTCGTGCTACAAGTCCCATTACTGGGGATCCGGTCAGAGGCCACTCTGGACTAAACAACAAAACACCGGATCCAGACATGCTTCATTCGGGCGCGTATTCGTATCATGTCGAAAACTGGCTCGGAGCCGATGTGAATGCGTACAGTGCGAAGGAGATTGCGAAAGTCTTCAAGGATCACCCAACGGAAATCTTCCCATTCGATGTACAGGGATGCTCCACCTTCGAGGACGGTGCCTCTTGTACCTTGATCAAGGCTGTCGCAGGAGACTATTGGCCATTCGGCGACGACACAGGTGTGGTAGCCGTGAGCGCGACGGACACTAGCGTGACCTTCACTGTTACATCCGAGGACTATTTCGATGCTCCTGGATCAACCATTACCTTTGATGTTGTACAACGACAGAATGGCTATTATCTCGACCAAACTACCCAAGCGTCAGGAGCTAACGTTTTCGTGACCATGGGACAGGCTGTCGGTATACAGCGGATTCCCTGGGCAGAACAGGCAAACAACCTTAGAGAGGCGGTGGTCAAGTATGGCCAGAAATAGCTCACAAGTCGGGTGGTGGAGGCGGGGAAATCTTAGGCCCAGGGCGCTTTGGCTGGGAGTCATCCTCGGTGTAGTTGGTTCAATCATCTACTTTCTGAGCTTGGGCTGGGGTAAGCCAGTAAGACTAGGGGAACTTGTGTGGGCCCTATTCGCCTTCTTCTTCATCGCTGTAGCTGCGGCAGCTCTAGGACTGTTTGTAGCCGGAATCGTCACTGGTTTTCAGCGTATGGTTCCAGAAACGTCCTCTCGTTCGAGGCGTGCGATGCTTACAGGTGGCGTTGCAACGGTGGCATCATTCGTCGCAACCATTATCCTCTTCAGCGCACTTCCCCTGGTCCTGCATGCTGATCGCTGGGCAACAGCGGTCATTACCGGAATATTTGGAGGCGCTGCATTCGCTGCGCTTTCTTATTGGCGCACGACTGAGAGCTAACGGTCACGAAGCGCTGCCCGTATGTCGATCCCTTACCATGCGCCCGGCCCCTGATTTTTTCACCGGCCGCCATGTGCCGGTGTGAATCTTGAGGGAACGAACCCTAATGTCGGGAGTACAGGACTCTCCCCGTCGAGGCGTCTCGGACTTGGGTGACCTTGTCGGTGAAGAAGAAGTCTATCGGCTGACCGGCTACGAACGGGCTCGCGTTAGTTGTCATGTGCGCGTACTCATCGCCAAGGTCGTAACCCCAAGCGATGTTGAAAACCGTGAAAGTATCCCCGTCCCTTACGTCCACAACGGTTCCGATGCCGTCACGAGCATTCAAGAGGTCGACTAAATCCCCATCTCGGGGCTCAGGGTGTGACACTTCCATGAAAGCCAGACTACCGGCGGCACGTCCCGAGCTGTCCAGGCTAATACCGACTACCCGAACCACGTCCGATAGCGGATCCTTCAGTGGACGGCCTTAATCAATAGTGTCAGCCGAGGGCTTCTGCTGAGTGGAGGCGTAGATGTGGGTGAAATAGACTCCGTACGCGCTTTCGTCCGAGAACCCCGACAGGTCCAAATCGCCGCTTGCCTGGAACTCAGACCACAACTTTTCCCCAACGGCCTCCCACGGCGTAGGACCGCAACCGCAACACCAGGGAAACGACTTCGACATCCAACCCAGGACGAATCTAACCGTGGTGTCGATCTCAGCAGGTGAGGTGAGGTAGGCAGCCAGCTCGGGGAAAAGAGAGGTGCTGTAGTCGTATTCCGGTAGTCCGGTCAGAAAGCCGGGTTCACTACAAGACCACCATTCGAGGAATGCGAGTCGAAGTGCGGTTCCCTTATCCGGCGGGAGGGAGTGCCAGCGGGCAATCAACGCTTCACACGATGCGGAGAGCGCTCCGGGGTGCTCCAACTCAATTGCTTGTCTCAATGACAAGGCCTGCTTCTCATTCACTGCGCGATTCTATGGCACCTGCTTCGGCTGTGTTCCAGCGTCCGTAAGCCGACCGGCTTACGCAACTGCTCAGCGATGACTCGATGGCCGTCGAAGGGCTATTTGGCGGAGCTGACGTTGGGTGAAGCAACTATCCAGAGATGGCCTTGGGCGCAGTCGCGTTCAGTCCAGTTTTCACCTGGCGAGTCCGGAAGACCGAGACCGCCCCCGATCTGAAATTCGGATCCTGAACGTGCCACGACATTCTTATCCGCATCTACAACTTCGAAGGCGTTCGAATCGCCTTGGACTGTATAACCCTGCGGCCAGACGAGCGTGTAAACCGTGGACTTGTCGGTTCCTTGACGCGCCTGAACGCACCCCTTGGCATCGATGGTCAACGTGCCGGAAAAGTTCGCATCCATGGCACCGTTCTGGGGTGCGTTGATTGTGACGAGGCGCAAGGATTGCGACGCGGAAGGGGAAGGGGGCAGCTCGGGGGCAGGTGCCGAGCATGCATTTGCCGACGCTAGGAGGCCCATCAGCGATCCAATGGCGATAGGCGTTGACCATCGTGTCTTCATGATGGGACTCTACCGCCCTTGTGCCCTACCAACGGGGCCAGAAGAGGAGACCTTTGGACCAATCCGGACTAACGGCTCCCCGGCGTGTCCTATGCTGTTGGCCGGGATGTCGGCTGAGGGTCCTGCTGATTTGTCGGATGATTAGTGCTTGAGGCTGAAGCTCGGAAATCCCCGTCCGGTAGTGCATCCCCTTACGGACGCCCATGCAGCCGACTTCGGACATCCGTGCAGCCGCCTCTGAAAACTGACACGAATCCGCGCGATCCCGCGGAACGCCAACGTTTCGCATGTAGTCCCAAAACTCATGCAACAAATCTCTGCTACAGGGACAACTTTCGGTACAGCACGCATGGTATATCTGCGCGTACTTTCAGTTAGTGCAGAGAAGTCTAGGCCTGTGGTCCGGCCGTGAAGATACCCGCTACGCTCCTACGACTGGGAGAATGGCAGCGTAATTGTCGGCTGGGAGAGCAAGGCGGATGGCCTGTGTCGTTTTGGCTTCAAGTAAGCAAACGAGAGAATTCCTGGTGGTGGCTGGTACCCCTTGTGCTTTTCTCGTCGCTATCTGGATCAGCAGTGTTGCTGCAATGGCCCACGCCAATCCTCGTGATCTGCTTGGTCCTGACCGCTTCGGTGCCCTTGGTTGTTACTGCGGCTAAACAACGGGCCAAGGAGATTGATACTTCCACTAGCGCTAAGAAGAGCTCCATGCGCACAGCTCATCTAAGGTCCGGGGAAGCGCCCCTCGCCAAGCATGTCCATCCCGAGGATTGGGGTGTGCATCCTTCTCTCATACGCATTCCGTACCTCAAAAGGGATATTGAGGGTGAAATCCTGGATGTCATCGAAGGCAACCAACCGGTACTGGTCATTGGTCCATCGATGGCCGGAAAAACCCGTATGGCAGCGAAGCTGGTGCAGGAGTGCTTTCCCGACCGGCAAGTCGTCATGCCTGACGTACCCGACGGCTTGGCCACACTGATGGCAGCCGGTGGCATCCCTCAATATGCGGTTATCTGGCTGGATGATTTGGATCGCTACATAGCAGACCCCAAACACCTCAAGACCCGCTGGCTGGACGAGCTAAGCGAGGCTGGCAACTTCATCATTGCCACGATGAGAGCAAGCCAGTACGAGGCTTTTCAGCCCTCTGACGGTATGCCCAAGACCCAGTGGGAAACTCTCAGCAAATTCCAAAAGGTACATCTCATCAACGAGAGCCAAGAACAGGCCCGCCTTGCGGCCCGGGTGGCGGACCCACGGCTTCGGCAGGGGATCCTCGAATATGGATTGGGGACGTATGTCGGTGGCGGGTACATAGCCAGGGAAAGATTCCTCGGAGGGAAATCCACCAATCCAGTCGGGGCCGCGCTGATCCGCGCAGCGATTGATTGGCAACGGACGGGCATTGCCGAAACGATTCCTCATGACATCTTAATGGCCGCTCTCCCTGAGTACGTTGGCACAGCCAACTCTCAGCTTGACGACGAAGTCCTATCCGGCGCAATGGCCTGGGCGAGCGATGCCAAGCCGCTCGGCGGCAGGGCGGGTCTCCTCATCAAAGCGGGGGACTCTTGGCGTCCATTCGATTTCTTGGTTGATGAAGCAGCAGCAGCCGGTGACCCGATTCCCCGGAAGATGTGGCAACTCGTCGTCAAACACGACGCTCCTGCCGCGCGTCTGAACCTCGCAGGTCTGACAGCCCACTTCAATAACCAGGCCGATATAGCAGACAAGCTGTTCTATCGGGCAGCGGTGGCCGGAGATCCGGAGGGCATGGCCAACTGGGCAATGACATTGAATCTCCGAGACCGTTTCGCGGAAGCATTGGAGTACTACCGCCGGTCAGCCGATGCCGGCAGTAGCCACGGCATGACGGGCGTGGGCATCGCACTCATGGCAGAGGGAAACTACGACGAGGCAGCGGTCTACCTTCGGAAGGCCGCAGAGGAGTACGGAAATCCTGATGGGATGGCGAATCTGGGTACCTTGCTCTTAAGGCAGGGGAACGTGACCGAAGCCACCGAATGGTACCGAAGATCGTCAGAGGCGGGCAGCGCATACGGTATGGCAAATTATGGAGCCGAACTGATGAAACTCGGTCGGGACGAGGAAGCCGAGGGCCTGTTCAGGCGAGCAGCCGCTATGAACAGTGCGGGAGGACTATACGAGCTATCGGAAATCTACGCAAAACAAGGGGACGACGAACATTCAGAACGGCTGGCCCGTCGTGCCGTGACGGGCGGCAATCCCAGCGCCATGCTCAAGATGGCCGGAATCATGATCCAAAGGGGCAAGGTCCTTGAGGCTGAAAAACTATATAGGCGGGCCGCAGAGAGGGGCCCCGGATTCCTAGCGAATCTTGGCCGGTTCCTGGCGGAACAAGGACAAACGGAGGAAGCAGAATCTGTGTTGAAGCGGGCCGCCGATCTGGGCGAACCCTATGCGCATCACTGCTTGGGAGTAATTTCAGCCGGCAAGGGGGAACTCGGCAAAGCTATGGAGCACTACCGCATAGCCATCGGAGACGGCTCAAATTTCGGTGATTTGATCCAAAGCAAGGTCAATCTTGCGCACCTCCTGCTCATGACCCTCGAGGATGATAATGAAAAAGAGGCCGAACAGCTGTGCCGAGAGGCGGCAGCGGCGGGAAGTGGTCAGGGGATGGTATTGCTCTCGCTCTTCCATAAACATCGCGGTGAAGACGAGCAAGCCCAGTTGCTGATCGACCGGGCGAAGTCAGCATATGATGCAGAAGCTGCAGTAGCCCTCCACGAATTTCTTACTACCCCTCCTCCTGAGTGATCTCATCATCGGCCGAAATTCACTTGAGGATGAGGTGGATGGCTAGGAAATTTCACTCGAAGCGACGCCTCGGCTCGTCATCCTTTCCAGCTTTGCGCGCCCGTCACGGCTGAGCACTGTTTTTTGCTTGTGCCTGCTGGTGTCGGTAAAGGGTCGCACGGCTCCAGCCCACCAAGCGCGCCGCATCCTCGGCGGTCCGGCCCTTAGCCCTTTCTTGTCTGACGATTTCCAGCTTGCCGGCGATCACTGATGGATCGGCCACAGGGCGGCCGAATCTCGTCCCGTTGGACCTAGCCGCAGCGATCCCGGCGTTGACACGCTCAGTGATCAGCTCGCGTTCATACTCGGCCAGCGTGGCCAGCATGTTCAGCATTAGCATTCCAGTGGTCGTTGCTGGACCAATGCCGTCCGAAATGGACCGAAGCTCGACTCCCGTCCCCCGCAGCACGTTGACGGTGTTCAGAACATCAATCAGCGAGCGACCAAGCCTATCCACACGCCAAACCACGACAGTATCCCCCGACTCGGCGTACCCTAGCAAGTTCTTCATTCCAGGCCGATCAACAGCGGACCTGCTTCCTGGCGTCACATCGGAAAAAATGTCGCGCTTCTGCACACCCGCGGAAAGGAGAGAATCCACCTGCAGTTGTGCATCCTGCGCCGCCGTGCTGACCCTGGTGTACCCAAGTAACCTCATCCGTCAATCATGCCTCGAAAACCTACTTGAACGAGATACGTAAGACACTTTACGGTGAGACGACTTAACGAGACGCCGGCGGCTGCGGAAAATCGGGCGGAACTGATGTCAGTTTTCGAAGTCCTCTGCACGAATGATCGAAGTGCCATGCGCAGGCCTCCGTCCGAGATTGAACCCGTTCAATTGGGGATCCCTTCACCGAGGCACCAGGCAGCTCCGAAGGCCGTGGCAGGCGAACGCCACACATCCAACTGTATGGCGCATGAAGTGGTCTTGGCTGCCGACTCGGAGGTGGCCCCACGGTCGAACTTATGGGGCCGACAGACGATCACGACTCCGACACCCGCCTGGAGTGCCGTCTCTTCGCGGTGACGGCGCCGCCGGACGCCGATTGCTTCTGCGCGGAAAGGGTCGCCTCACACTGCTCAGTTTACTTATTAATGCGCCCCCAAGTACTTGACTTTTTAATACTAAATCCATTTGATATAGTCCACTTTTCCGGCGTAGGACTCGTCGGATCAGACGTTGGGAGGAGGAAAAAATGCCGTACTCAAAGCCGGTTAAGGTAAAGGCCAAGCCGATCAAGAGCATCCAGAAATTCCTTTAGCAGAACGGGAAGACGCGGGCTCTGTCCCGCGTCTTCCCACCGAATGGACAGCATATGAAACTTCCCCCCAGATTCTCTGAGCTCATCAATCGTCTCGGTAGACAGGACCTCTCTTATCTCTCTGGATCGATAGTGGAGGGTACTGGCCATGCCCATAGTGATGTGGATTTGTACGTCATCGCCGGACTGACTGATGAATCCCTCGAGGCTGATGGTATCAATACCTCGACTACTTATCACGAGGCGCCGGTCCCGATCCTGATTGAGCACTTTGAGGGTCAACGGTGGGATCTTGAATATTGGTCAAAGGCTGCTGCTGATGCTGTCATCACGAAGCTCGAGTCCGACTTCACTTCCGGTCGTAAATCAATCAGTCATGGGGACGCGGAGTTCCTGTGCCGCGTCGTTAACGGGCAGCCTTTGACGAACCCGTCGGGGCACGAACAATTAAGGGAACGTGTTCTTCGTGCTGGTCTTCGGCAGGTCCTGATGAGGCGCTTCGCCTACTCGGCGGAGGTCCGGTTGGAAGATGCCGCAGGACTCTTCAAATCGGGAAGCACTCGTGAAGCGGCCTTACAGATCAGGGATGCATTTGGGTTCGTGGTTGATTTTGAGCTTGCCCGTAACCATGACTTTTCACTCAGTGCCAAACGCCGGTTGTTGCGCTTGGAGAGAACTGAATCCGCAGTCTTTACCGCCGAAGACTATTGGCAGGCCGAATGTATCCAAGCCGATGAGGATCTAGGCGGTTGGTGCCGAAAGACGACCCTGCGGCTGAGAAGGGTGTTGGCTAATGTCGAGTGATCAGATTGTCAGTCCGGATCTCAACTGCCGGTGGCGTGTTACTGAGGATGGCTACATCGTCGAGTTCAATGGCGAGCAGTGGCAGTTGGAAGATGTAGCGGCAGCTGTTTGGTCGCACATCCTTGAAGGGGCCACCCTTGGCGAGACCATCAGCGCCCTGGTTGCAAGATACGACGCCCCTGCCGAGGACATCGAGGCAGACGTACGGGAATTTGTCCGGGAGCTCTCCGCTGATGGCCTGGTACATGAAGAACCTACCTAGAAACTCGCGGCCGTTTCAGCTTGTCACTTTCGACCTCTTCGACACGATCTTCCGTCTTGCCGACCCGGGCCAGGGGCATGCTCGGCGGAAGGAGAAGCTTCGTGCTTTGCTGTCGGACTTCGGCGTCGGTTCCTACAGCATTGCAACTGTGGATGCCGCCTACCGTGCCGCGGAGAAACGAGCCGTCAAGAGGATTACTGACACCGGGTTGCAACCCCGAACCGAGCGCTTTTTCGAAGATATCGTCGAATTCGTCGGCGGATCCTGCACGCCCGAAATCACGAGCGCCGGAGCAGCAGAACTGCAGAAGGTCTCAGTGGATGAACACTTCGAGTTTGCCGATCGAATCATCGAGCACATTTCAAGGCTTGCGGCGGCCGGCATCGAACTCGGAATCGTCAGCAACAACTTCTTCCATGAACCGAACATATTGCTTGAGAAATTGCAGAGCAAGAACGTGCTGGGGCATTTCACCCCTGAAGCCATCGCCTTCTCTTCAGTTGAAGGCATTGCCAAACCCAACCCTCTGATTTTTTCAAGAGTCTGCACGCGCATGAACGTAGCCCCGTCGCAGGTGCTCCACATCGGGGATTCGGCCCATACCGATTACGAGGGTGCGAAGACCGCAGGCATCAAATGTGTACTTGTTGCACCTTGGAGCAAAGGCGTAGCTGATTCAGAGCTAAGCGAGGCGTTCTCATGGATAAGTTGAAGGAAGTTGAGTCAGCTCCGACCGCGCCACTCCACCGGAATCCGCGCTTCCTGGCGCTCTGGAGTGCCCTGTCGCTGACGGCCCTCGGAAGTGCCGCGGCGCCCATCGCGCTGGCATCGATCGCGCTTCAAGCCACGGGCTCTCCTGCGCTTGTCGGCCTTGCTTTGGCCGCCAGAGTCGTTCCAGTGCTCCTCTTTACCCTTTTGGGCGGAGCCTGGGGAGACAGATATTCAAAGTCCACGATCCTGTCGGTCTGCGATGCAGTGAACTTTGTCGCCCAAGCGACCTTTGGCCTGGGGTTGTTGCTAGGCGCAAAGGACACCAACCTCATTGCACTAATAGTTGCTACGCAGCTAACAGGGGGAATGGCAAGTGCCATGTTCTCGCCGTCCATGCGTGGAATGATCCCGGAACTCGTCGATAAGGATCGACGCGTCCAAGCCAACAGTCTTATCAGCGCGAGCAACGCAAGCGCCATGGTGGCAGGCCCGATTCTTGGAGGAATGCTCACCCTCTTTTTGGCCCCGCACGCAGTGATTCTTGGCAACGCTGCGCTCTTTGGAGTCAGCAGCCTCCTGCTGCTATCCATAAGGGCCAAGCGAAGAGAGCCATCCACCGAAAGCAAGCCATCGATCCTGGCCGAGATCGCAGCGGCTTTCCAAGTAGTCAAGACCACACCATGGCTGAAATGGGGCATAGTCCTGGATTCAGGATTCGGCCCATTGTTTTCAGCGCCCATCCTTGTCCTTGGCCCAAGCCTGTTCGGCGTAGGCACGGGCGGTGAAGGCCTTTGGGGCGTACTCCTGGCGGCATGGGCGGTCGGGCTGCTTTCAGGATCTTGGCTTGCAGCAAAGTATTCCCCCATCAACCCGCTCCGGGCCGGGTCCTACATGCTGATGGCCCTACCCCTGGCCCTCGCAGCGCTGGCCTTGGGCACGAATGCAGTTCTCAGTATCACGATGATCGCCGTCAGTGGCTTGGCCAGCGCTTTCTATGACATCCACTGGTCTACAGCTATCCAGGACCATGTGGATCCCGACATGCGATCCCGGGTATTTGCCTTCAACTGGCTCGGCGTCTCCCTCCTCACGCCCATAGGTTATGCCCTCTCCGGAACCCTCAGCGCAAACACAGGAATCCAGCCGCTCCTCCTTGGCGCTGGCTGTGCTCTCGCAGCACTGGTCGGTTGGCGCCTATTCCACCCCGCGTTGAGTATCCCCGTCTCAGTCGGAGGGGGGCCATCCCATGTCAGGGACTAACATCCGCCAAGTCCTCGGCGTCAACGTGGATCTCCGGGGGAGCGTTCCAGCCCCGGACAGTAAATGGTTCAACGTCTTCCAAACCGAACCCACAGAGATAAGCGCGAAAGCAACCGTCGTTCGGACGGCCGAAGAGCCACATTGGACTTGGGACGCCTCCGAACACCACCTGTACTGCAACTACGGTGCAGCCGAAGTGTCGAAAGAACCAGGGCCGGCTTATCCCGCTCTGATCTTCGCCGCGGAAATGGCCAGACAGCACTCGGGATATTTTTCCATCCACAGTAGTTGCGTCCAGTCCGCCGCCGGCGGGCTGCTGCTCACGGGCGGGAGCGGTGCCGGTAAGACATCCCTCGCGCTGGAACTCTGCCGGTCAAAGGGCTGGCAATTTATCTCTGCCGACAGGACTTCACTGACTTCCCGAGACGGGGCCCTGATAACTGATGGCGTGTGGCCCTACTTCCGGCTGAGAGCCCACTCATTCGCCAAGCTCTCCCGCGGATTTGCAAACGCTGAAAGAAACAGAATCAGTTCATGGCAAACCAGCGACTCATCTTCCTGGGACAGGAAGCTCCTCGTCCATCATTCTGAACTGGGACTCCAACCATGCGCACGCGCCGTGCCCATAACGGCCACCTACGACGTCAAAGTTATTCAGGACCACCCACTGGAAATCCATCCCTACACAGAGCGTGACAGGACATTCTTCTTCGCTGGAGCCCTCTCCGACAACTCAAGCGGACGGTTCGCCATGAGCGACGTCGAAGGAAAGCTCCTAGGAACACCTTTCGCGCACACATCAGCTGCCATTCGCCACCACCAGGCAGGACTTGTCCATGCCGTAAGCAGGATCCCTCTATACAAAATCCGAGGGAGCCTCAACGCGATCGTCGAGCACTTGGAAAAGGAACACAATGCCTGAACCGGAAACCTGGTCAAAGACCGGCGCCGCCCGCGCCTACAACGGATTCGTCAAAATTGACCGGGCAACCTTCCAGGAACCCGGAGGGACAATCTCCGAGTGGGACATCATCACCGGCCCAGACTCGGCCGCCGTGCTGGCGTTTACACCTGAGGCAAGCCACGTAGTCCTGTTCGAACAATTTCGTGTAGGACCTGAGCGGTCACTTCTGGAACTGCCCGGAGGATATCTCTCTCCCAACGAATCCCCCGAAACGGCAGCAACACGGGAGTTACTCGAGGAAACCGGATACCAGGCGGGTTCAACGTACTACGCCGGAGCAGAATGGTGGGCCGCGAACTCCACCAGGCGCAAGCACATCAGTATCGCCGCGGACGCTTCACCAACCTCTAACCCCAGCTGGGACGTCTCGGAAATGGGAAACATCCAGCTGCTCCCAAGCCAAGAGCTGCTGCACTTCCTGCTCAGCGGCAACCTCACCGATGCAGGTCTGGCCTGTCGTGCGCTCCTGTCCTTCACACAGGCCCGCCAAAGCGATCCAGAGCTGAAGGAGCTTCAGGACGCGCTACGAACTCTCCTGACTTACTAAACGCGATCATCACCGACACAACCTGCAACAACGAAAGGACCATCATGCGTCTTACCCCTGCCCAAGTGCACCTTTTCCGGCAGAACGGCTACCTCAAACTTGAAAACGCGCTCTCCCCAGAGACCGTCGCTGACCTCCGGCTCAGCGTCAAAGAAGAATTTTCGAAGGAAGAAACAAGCGGTGATAAGACTTCGTTCAAGCTCTACGGCTTCTTCGACCGTTCAGAACCCTTCAGGAAACTCGTCCGCAGCCAAGCCCTCACAGAACCACTCTCAGACCTCCTCGGCCCCAACGTTGTCTTCGTGAAAAACCGCCACAACCACGCAAGCATCAACGACAAAGGCCGGGTAGAACCACGCTTTCACCGTGACATCCTGCACTGGTCAAGGGGCCTGGTCACAGCCATCGCCTACTTGGAAGATGCCCGCCCCGACAACGGCTGCACCTACGTGATCCCGGGATCTCACAACCTTCCCTTTGTAGGTGTCACCCAAATCGATCCTCCAGGTGGTGGAACGTGGCTCGACGAACACAAGATCTTTGACGGCGTTGAGGAGCAAGCTGTGCCCGTCACCATCGGGGCCGGCGGCATACTCCTCTTCGACGCCACACTCTTTCATTCCGTTGGCGACAACAACTCTGATGAGTCGCGGATCAGTCTGACCATGGGGTACCGCAGCTCAGACGAACTGGACGACGCCCCTGCCCACACACAGGTCCAGGTCCTTGGCGAACACACCTACCGCGGCAATGACCGGTAAAGGGACAACTCCGCTCGTAATCATGGCCGCAGGACACGGCACCCGAAGCGGACTGGCCTCTCACCAACACAAAATGCTCCAACATATCGGTGGGAGGACCATACTGGCGCGCATCGTGGAAGCCGCCAGGAACTCCGCTGCCGTCGGAGAAATCATCCTGGACATGAATAGCAAGAGCCGTGAAGCCGCTGAAAAAGCGGCCGAGACACTAGGCCCTGCAGGCCAGCTCCACTTTTCGGAGCCACGAGGGTACCTGGCTGATTTCATCCGGTGGGGACAGAAACTCAACGGCGAAGCATTCATTGTAGACGCCGACGTTTACACCGCTGTCGAGCAGATGGAACACTTCTTCGACTACCCCTACTCCAGCTCTCCCGGGGCACCCGCTCTCGCCCACACGTCGGTCAACGAGTCCAACCGGGAAGATCCGCGGTCTGCGTGGGTGCGGGTCAGTCCGGGCGGGTCACTGCTTAACCATGCCCGCGGAGAAGCACACAGGACGGGCCACTGCACCATCGGGCTATGGAAAACCTCACCAACATTCATCGACTTCTTGTCCAAAAGCCACGACAACGGCCTCACCAGCATCACGGCTGGTGTCGACAATTATCTCGGCCAAGGGCAACAGATGCTCTCACCCCTTGTGGAGGGTGCTGTCAACGTTAACGCGCCAAGGGACCTGGACGCAGCGTGTGCCCTCTCCTCTGAAAGCCTCGTGTCCTAGAGTGGTTTGCGTTGTCATCACAGGCCCATCAGGAGCAGGCAAGACAACCTTTGCCCAAATACTGGCCACATCCACCGGATGGCCGGTGGTCTCAAAGGACCAGATCAAGGAGGAGTACTTCGCACTCGGCGATTGCCCCTCAAGAGAGGTCTCAAAAGAGATTGGGCACAAAGCCTTGGCAACAATCGCCAGACACATCCAGGAGGCAAGCGTCTCAGGTGCTCACCTCATCGTCGAAGGCAACCTCCGTACGTCCTGGCTGGAAGAAACCTGCCGTGTGCCAAGTTCGTCCACTCAGAGGTTTGTCCAAGTACAACTCTCGGCTTCCGGCGAAATACTCACGTCGCGGATCCTCGCCAGAGCCAACTCCGGAGCCCGCCACCCCTGCCACTTCGATGCTGAGGCACTCCGCGAGAACGCAGACGAACTCGCCGAGGGAAGCTACCGTGACGCGCGCATCCCGGGTCCAGTAGTGCACTTGGACACAACAGAGATGAACGATGCCGCGATGGAAGAAGAGGCACAACGAGTGGAAAGGACTGCATACCTTCTATCAACCCCAGCCCGGGCCGGATGATGGGGTCCACGTCCCTTATAGGGCTTCCTGTTGGTTAGCTCCGGTTCGTCCGTGCGAGTAGCTTCTTTCCGCCTGAGCGTAGTTCTCCGGTGGGTGAGATGTGGCGGTAGAGGGTTTGTCGGGTGATTCCGAGTTCTTGGCAGAGGTCTCCGACGTGCGTTCCGGGATCGCCCATGGAAGCCATGGCGAGGCGGAGCTTGGCTGGGGTCATTTTGGGGGGTCTTCCTCCGACGCGGCCTCGGGCCCGCGCGGAGGCCAGTCCAGCGATGGTGCGTTCTCTGATGAGCTCGCGTTCGTACTCGGCGAGGGCGGCGAATATTCCGAAGACGAGCTTCCCTGTGGCTGTGGTGGTGTCGATTGCCGCGCCTTTGTCGCTGCTCCGTGAGGTGGGGGTGAAAGTCTTGGTCATCGATGAGCTTCACAATGTCCTGGCCGGGCGCGGGGATGCCCGGCGGGAGTTCCTGAATCTGATCCGGTTCCTGGGCAATGAGTTGCGCATCCCTTTAGTGGGAGTAGGCACCCAGGACGCCTATTTGGCGATCAGGTCAGATGACCAGCTTGAGAACCGTTTCGAGCCGTTCCCCTTGCCCCGGTGGGAGCCAGGGCCGGAAGCATGCGCCTTGCTGGCGAGCTTCGCGGCGGCTTTCCCGCTTCGGCGTCCCTCGCTGATCGGCACCGAGGAAATGGCTGCGTACCTCTGTAGCGGAGCTCGATCCCGTGCTGCTCGCAGCCCCTGCGTAGCGCTTCGCTCTTGAACTCCGCCGCGTTGTCCAAGTACAGAGCACGCGGCTTCCCGCTCATCGGCCACGCCGCCTCAACGCCGATCCGCTCAAGCCAAGGCCTCTTGTCCATCACGGCATGTGCGAGACAAAGACCTACAGACAGCGCCGAAGGCGCCTCAAGCGTTACCACCAGCCCAATAACGCACCGGCTGAAGACATCAATCGCGACCGTCACGTACGGACGCCCGATCGGCAGACGCGCCTGCTCATCGACCACGATGACATCCACAACCGTGTGATCGATCTGCACCTGCTCCAGAACCTCCCGAACCGGCGGCACGCGCCCACCTGCAGGCTGAAGCCGACGAGCACCATCCGGCCCCTCACGGGCAGTTGTGGTCGCCACCGGGTCAAGCTGGACGATGCGACGATCGATAGCCGAACGAGATGGCACAGGAAGCCCCTGGGCGCGGCAAAGCCGACCGATCTCCCGGTGGACGGAGGCAACCGACCTCTTCTGGCGACTCGCGTAGGCCTTGGCCAGTACCTCACGCACAACGTCCTCTACGGCGGCCGGCAGCCGCGGACGGCCACGCCCGCCGGAAGAACGACGCGGAATCAAGTCCGAGGCGAGGCCCTCTCCTGCCCGCCAACGCTCCAACAGCCCGTATATGTGGCGTCGGGAAACGCCCAGCTCCGCCGCGGCCCGATCAACGGCCGCCCCGCGGAGGCCGCCGACCTCGGCCAGAGGGCCGATCACCTGCGCGCGCCGCACGGCAAGAGCCCACATCGGCTCCGGAGCCGAGAGTACTCCCCGTTCATGTGTCTGGCCGCCAACGGCCGACTCGTCCTCCACGCCACCATGAAACTACGACAAACCGTGCACACGAGTACGACACGCTCAACTTTCGAAGCCCTCTGCACAAGCCATCAAATCAGCAGGTCGACATGAAGAGGACTTCGAAATCCGACAACTGACCCCTCCCCTTGTTCACTCACAATGTCCCGAAAACCTTTAGTTTTACGAGGCGCGCATTGCCCCCCGACAGTCCAGCTTCCGACGTCCCGTTTCCTTGGAACTAGAACACCCCCGCCGGGACACTTTCCGGTCGGCGGGTTCACCATTTGGCGTCAGGGAAGTTCGCTGGGGTGATCTCTAAACCGGCGTCCTTGTGTTTTGTGAAGTAGCGCCTGGCTGCTTCGTCGTCCACGGATGTCTGAGGTTTCGGTAGGCCCTTTAGCTTGCGCGCCTTCCGTGCTTTTCGCTCATCCGTGGCTGCTTTGAAGCAGACATAAGGAGCGGCAGCGAACAACGGGGTACAGACCAAGCCGAAGATCATTACGATCCAGTTCAGGCTGAAGATGGCTGCGATAAGCATGATGAAGCTACCGGAATCATGATGATTGCAAGGATGAACTGCACCACCCATGAACGTACCGTGTAATTGCCGCCGTTAGGCAGGGAACCTCCCATGCCCCACTCATCTGGGGCATAGGCGTACATGCGCTTGTCACCGGCCCATGCGTAGTAGTAACGGCGTTCCGGTGGAAGGACAACCTCCGGCTTGTCATTCACAGTTCTTCCACGGTCACGGTTCAACGTCATAAAGCCCACCTTAATGTGGCGTTCGGTGGAGGTGTGCGCATTGGTCCAAACCCCAAATCCTGATTCGGGATGCACGCGGGACTTCCGGGGTGTCGTAAGAACCGCCCTCAGGCGCCGTAAACGATACAGGGTTGCCCTTCCCGCTTCCTTGGAAGTGGGACAGGCCATCCGCCGCGCCGTTAGGTACCTTCGCCCGCGACCGGAGCTGTCCCTGCCGACGTCGTGCTGCCGGGCCAGGTTCAGACTCGTACAGATCGCTATGCCGTCCAGGTCTGGTAATGGTCCAGTGAGCATCATCGCTCGAATCATTTCGCCGCAGGCACGGTGGGCCTGATGATTTTGCCGTGATAAATTTGCAACTATCGTCGTCGATTCACGTTTTTTTGGTGGGAAAATTGAGAAAACAAATCGCCTTGCTGGCTATCGCTGCCATAGGCTTGAGCTCCTGTTCTATACCGTCTCAGCCCGCTCAAAGTGCAGCGGCTTCTCAGCCCGCTCAAAGTGAAGCAGCTTCCCAGGCTCCGCAGCGCAGCAAAGAGAACGACAGAGGCAACGTCTTAAAGACCATCGGAGAGACCGCTGCATTCGGCAGCGACACCGTCGAGAGCTCTGCAGTGAGATTCAAAGTAATGGAGATTAGGCCCTTCGAATGCACGAGGGAGCCCGACTTCGGCCCAGGCAACGGTCAAATGATCGCGGTAACTATCGACGTGGAGACCGGAAAAAATCTATCTGAGCAGACCGGAAGCGACCTCATATCCTTCAATGCAGGACTATGGAAGGGCTTTTCAAAGGACGGGAAACGTATGAACACCGTCTCCTCCGACAAGGTCTACAACTGCGTGAATGATCGTGCAGTGCTCCTGCCCGATCTCGGCCCGTCAGAGAAAGCCACCGGAATCGTGTTGCTCGATTGCCCTTCAGTTCCCACAAGCCTCGCCTTCAGCTTTCCGCAGCAGGGAAATGGATGGGAGTGGGAGTATCCTGCCCAATGATTGCTAGGGCAGGTGGGCCAGATAGGTTTCCGTTAAATTGCACCCTGATCCAAAGGCTCGGCCACGATCGGCACACTCTGGGGCGGCGCCACGTTCCAGCTCGGCGGCAGCGGGCTTCCCTCGACCAGCGAACAGCCGATAGCGCCCCTGAGGCCTTCGACGTTTCGAAGCAGAGCTGGCAAGCGACATCATCGCCGCGGAACGAGAACGCCTCTTCAGCCAAAATGCGACAGTCTCAAGCGAGATTTCGAACTGACAGTCACGATCCGATCCGTTCCTATAACTCATGTTCGGAGCGGGAGTAGTCAGCTTGCTAGCGACCCGACGCCGTATCCTTTGTAGCGCCGATAGACAGCTCCCCTAGTTCGGCGTTCGAGTGCAGCGGCCCTCTCCGGCAGAGTGGCCCCCTTGGTGGAGGACCGTACGGTCACTGACGTCACCGAGATCCTTATGTCCTGATCTAATCTTGAGCTTCCAGCTCTTCACACGGTAAATATCCGAAGCTAGCCTGTGAGTTCTTAGACTTCGGTTAGAAGCATTTCGGACTTTTTCATTCTGAGTCGTAATGCAAAGCTGGCATAGGGAAGAGGACCGTTTGGAAACGCATGTATCGGTGATCGCCGTAGCTGGAGTTCTGTTCCTGACTGGATGTAACGATAGCCAGCAAACGCAATCGGTTACACCAGAAGCATCAGCAACGACTACTGCGGGGTCGGCACCTGCCGTGAAATCTCTGGAGACTACCTGCGGTGAACTATTTTCGGAGGCCGAAGGCAGCCGACTCAGTAAGGCAGAAGCGTTCCTTGCAAACATCGACGGCAAAATCACTGGCGATGCACTGATGGAGGCTAGATCCATCGCAGAGGATCTTGACTCTGTGGCTAATAAGGCCAACAGGGAATTGGAAGTTCAGATCCAGGAACTCCGGAAGCCATTCAAATCTATACTCTCTGCGCCTAACGTGGCCATGGCATTAGACACCCGTGATTTCACAACGGCGAGCAGGAAACTTCTGGACCTCTGCTCGAGCTCATCCTCCCAACAGCCATCAGCTGGCGCGCCTCCTTCACATGACTCGATTCCCTCGTCCCCGGGCACAGCAATGAGCACCCGGGGCAATCATGTCGTAGACATTGGAACAGAACTTGAAGTTCGTCGCAACGCGGTCAGCCTTGTCGACATTACGGTGACGGGAATAACACCGAAGGCCGAGTGCAATTCGCAGTATTTCGCACCGCAGCGCGGACAAACTGTGATCCTGGACATGGAGATTACAACTTCTGCGTTGCTTGCACAAGAAAGATTCCCAGAATTCACAACCATCACTGGCTGGAAAGCGGTCGCTTCCAATGGTGTGACAATAAATGGCCGAATCGACAACATTAACTGCATCGCGCCAGCAGAACAGGTTCCTGCTCAGATCGGTCCAAACGAAAGGATCATCGGTAAAATGGCCTTCGACTTACCCCCCGGCGGGGGAACGCTCATCTGGCAGCCCTCCGGTGAATCACCCGGCTGGGAGTGGAACTACCCGCCTAAATAGTGGCGTCGGGATGGGCTGAAGGTGAAACCTCGTGCTATGTCGGGCCTCCAACTGGCTACGCCATCACTTGGGCCATAACAGTTGCCTCCTTCGCGCTTGTGGCTGCTTTCACCACGGGCTTGGTGAGAACCGTATGGCGAAGTCGCCGAGGGTACAGGAGGGAGATTCAAAGACTTCAACAAGGGCGCCCAAGGACTCAATTCCAGTGAGGACTGTCCGTATGGGAATCCTTCAGCGGACAGTGGCGGTTATGGCAGCATGGGCACGCTTGCCGGCGTCTTGGCGCGTGTCAACCTCCAGCACGTCAAAACCAGCTTTAGTCAGCAGGTGCCCCATGCGCTCGGTGGACCAGTAGTAGGCGGTTGTTACTGCGTGTTGGAAAGGTGCGCATGGCGGGCCGTCGAAGAATCCGAGGAGTAGTTTTCCTCTCGGGCCAAGGACCCGAGCGAATTCCTTTAGTGCCACGGGCATTTCATTTGGGGGAATGTGAATGAGGGAGTACCAAGCCAGCACGCCCTGCAGGGTCTTGTCTGGGAAGTACAGCTCGTGGAAAGAACCTACGCGAAAGGGCACGTCGGGGAAGCGGGTGCGGGCGCTCTCGATAAATTCGGGGACAAGGTCGATCCCTTCAATCGTCGAATCTTGTTGGTGCAGGTAGTTAGTCCAGTGGCCTGGACCGCACCCGGCATCGATCATTTGACCGTCGATTCCCGCTGCCCAACGCCTGATGAGTTGCTGATCAAGCTCGTGCATGTCCTCAACAGAGCCAAGAATCCGGGTGTACTCGGCGGCGCGGGCACGGTACGCGGCCCGGATAGATTCATTCCCCATCTTTACGAGCCTAGTTCACCCAGAATCCTCACACGGGACCAATCGGGATGTCCGTAAGCCGGTCCTCCACCGGCCGCCAGTCCGTCCCGAACAGCGCCCACCAATTTCGCGGCATTCCCCAGAACGAGGATTGCCGTAAGACCCGCCCGCAGAACTGCCCGATAAGAGTACACCAAACGCTACACTCAGCGTCATGCTTATTGGCTACGCCCGCGTCTCCACCAACACCCAAGATCTGACCGCCCAGCGCGATGCTCTCACGGCCGCTGGGGTGGAGCCCGAGGCGATCTACGTCGATCAAGGATTCACTGGAACCCAGCGCGAACGGCCCGGCCTTGGCAAAGCCCTGGCCGCATGCCGCAACGGAGACACTCTCGTGGTAACCAAGCTCGATCGCCTCGCCCGGTCATTGCCCGACGCCAGGGACATCGCGGACGAGCTCACGCGCAAAGGAGTTGTCCTCAATCTTGGTGGCAGCGTATACGACCCGCACGATCCAGTGGGCAAGCTGCTCTTCAACGTCTTGGGTATGGTGGCCGAATTCGAAGCCGACGTCATCCGTGCCAGAACCCGGGAAGGAATGGCAGTAGCCAGGTCGAAAGGCCGGCTCCGAGGGAAGCAACCGAAGCTATCCAAAGCCCAAGAGGCGCACCTAGTCAGTCTCCACCAAGGCGGTGAGCACACCACCACCGAGATTGCCGAATTATTCGGCGTCGCTCGCTCTACGGTCTACCGCGCCATCCAAAGAGCAACACCGACTGATTCTCAGAATCATTGATATTGGTCCTTTGACAAGGGGGAGAAGACCAAGGACCAGCGGGACGTCTTTGTATCGGCTAGCTTTTCAACGTTCATAGCAGCCATTGTCTCTACTGACGCCTGCGCCGAGTCGCACGGCGTTCGTGTGCGCGAAGCCCTGAGGTCAGTTCGCGCCGAAGTAGGCCACCTGGGAGCGGCAGCCAGATCACTACCGGCACCTGCGTCTACGAGGATGTCAGCGGCCGTGGCGGTTATGACCATCGCGGCAATCTATGGGCTTCCAACTCCGGATCAATGTTCGGGGGCTCGCCCCACCCATCGTGGTGTCATCGTTGTTGGGGGCGTAGCTGCCAGCCAAGAAGCCAGTGGCGTGTGACCGATCCGGTGACCTACGACGACGGCACCACCCAGGCGCGGACACTGTCCTTCTGAGGGTGGTGCTTTAGCCCGCCGCGGCCTCCAGCCGCCGGAGTGCTGCCGCCCGGCCTTTGTGGCCCGACCGTTCGTCCAAGGCAATGGAGACACCCAAGGCGGCGACCATGACCAGCATGCACACCGGAACCGAGGCTCCCGCCGCAGCCAAGCCAACGCTTCCCGCGAGTACCGCCACCACCATGACGGAGCTCCAGAGCACGTGCTTGTCCGCGCCGAGCATGGCCGTGTAGATCAAGGTCAGTGAGATCTTGAAGATTGCTATGGGGGCCGCGATCCAGGCGATAGCCGTGGCCGCGCTGATGTGTGCTTCGTGGTCGATGAAGTAGGCCGCGACGTGGAGCCCTGCACCCGTGGCGGCGATCGCGGCGAAGACGATCATGTGGCCGTAACCAAAGAGGAACGAGCGGTGCCGCTGGAGATGCAGTGACTTGCCCGAGGGAAGGATGAAATAGATCCACCACATACCGAAAGCCAGGCCTGTACCGCCGATTCCCACCACGGCTGCCTCGAGGGACCAGCCGTGCAGGGCAACAATTGCACGGAGGGTTTCGATGGCCCCGATAAGGCATTCGCCGAGCGCGATGATGGCCAGCAGTCCGTAGCGCTCCGCAATGTGGTGCGCGTGCCATGGCGTACGCATTTTCCGTTCCGCGAGGCTCGGCACAGACATTTCCAGGACAAACAGGGGTGCCGCCAGGAGGAAGGTGGTGAGGACGTCGGTCTCGATCACCAAAGCAGCCACCCAGCCCAGCTGCACCAGGGCAAGGTATTTGGCGTACCTCAAGCAGGTCTCGCGCCGTTCGGGATCCTGCTTTGCGGCCCGGAGCCATTGGAAGACCAAGGCAAGGCGCATCACGATGTACCCGATGAGGATGGCTACGTTGTTCACATGGTCGCCCTCAAGGATTGAATGGAACATCGGTTCGATCCCCATCGCCAGGATGAGCACGCCGAGCATCTGGACCATGGTGACTACTCTGAACACCCAGTCGTCGGTGTCGTAGGCGCTGGCAAACCACGTGAAGTTAACCCAGGCCCAGATCACGGCGAACATGGCGTAGCAGAAGCCAAGCAGACCTGCCCCGAAATGCGCTTCGGCAACATTGTGGGCCAATTGGTTGGCGGCCACACTGAAGGCGATGACAAATGTCAGGTCGAAGAACAGTTCAAGGGGCGTGGCAGTGCGGTGCTTCTCATGCGGATCGCGGCCGCCCATGCGTGAAAAGGCATGGCGAAGGGGGTTCGTGGACATAGCTCACAGATTACCCACTGCCGCGCAGCTCCGCCGAGATCGCGGGAATGCTGCGAAATAGACGTTCTTTAGCGCACGAAATCGCAGGTTTCCCACGAAGTCGGCGCGGAGCCCCCACGGAGCCCGCGCGGAGCCCGCACGGAGCCCGCATGGACGAGCCCTACACCCGCCCCAAGACGTCGATGTCTTCGAGGAATTCCTGGTACACCTCGTCGCTGACGGTGGTACGGGTTTCTGAGATCGCATCCAGGTAGTCCTGGGTAACCGGGCCCTTCCGTCCGTTGGAGCCGTTGGCGCCGTTCGGTGCGGAGCCGGCGGCAGCACCGTCGTCGTACACGGCCTTTTCCAGAGCTCGCTGTGAGGCGCTGCGCGCGGCGAACTCGATGTCTGCCGGCGAGAAGCCTTCGGTGCGGGAGACCAGCAGGGAGACGTCCACGGTGTCTATCACGGTTGCCGGGATGAAGCGCTGCCACATCGCTTCGCGTGCGTGGACGTCCGGCAGGCCGATGGGGATGACGTAGTCGAATCGGCCGTGGCGCAGGAACGCAGTGTCCAGGGCGCGGATGAAGTTGGTGGCGCACACCAGCAGACGCCCGGGCTGTTCGCGGAAGGCCGGGATGATCTTGAGGAGTTCGTTCGTGACACCCTGCAAGGGTGAAGGCGGGTCACCGGCGCGTTGGGAGGCAATTTCCTCGACCTCGTCGATGAACACCACAGCATGTTCCAGTTCGGCGATTTCCAGGAACGTCTCACGGAGGGCACCGGCCAAGCCCTTGGGATCGGAGGCCAGCCGGGAGGGGAAGACTTCCACGAACGGCCACTCCAGCCGGGACGCAATTGCTTTGGCGAACGTGGTCTTGCCCGTGCCGGGAGGGCCGAACAGCACCACAGCACGCGGCGGGACTACACCATATTCGTCGGCGAGGTCGGCTTCAGCCAGGGGCAGCACGAGGCGCCGTTCCAGGAGTTCCTTCTCGCGCTTCATGCCGGCGACGTTTTCCCACAGGTCCCGGGCCAGGATGCGTCCGCCGAGCAGGCTGAGCGGTTCGAGTTCCTGGCGTTGGACGGGGATGGTCCGTTCAAAATAGCGCAGGTTCTTCTTGACCACGAACCCGCGCCCCAGGAAGGCTTCCACCCGGGTTTCGGTTTCCGGCATGAGCGCGGAGAGTTTGTTCAGGCCGTGCGGGGCCATGCGGTTTTCGACGGCGGACAGCAGCGAGGTGCCGATCCCTCGCCCACGGAACTCGGTCAGCGTGGCAAGGAAGACTACCCAGCCCTGATCGTGCGCGGCGCGTCCGACGGCGGCTCCGACCACTTGGTCGCCCTGGACCGCCACCACGGCGTGGTCCTTCTCGCAGGAAGCCAACACCTCGGACAGGGCGTACACCGGCTCCACGCCATCGGCCTTGAGCGACTCCCACAGGTGCAGGATGCCGTCCAGATCGGACGAGTGGAAGTCCCTGATACGCCAATTCGTCATGGCTGTGTCTCCTGGGTCTGCTAGGTGAATCGCCGTTGATGCCTTGGAGTTGAGCATAGGCGAACCCCGGCGAACAGGAGGTTGCGGGACCGTTGCGTTACGTGGGTCCCTATTGAACCGGACGCAGCCGCAGACCCTGCATGCCGCCGTCGACCGCCAGCGAGGTTCCCGACGTCGAGCCTGACAGCGGGCTCGCGAGGTAGGCGACCGCGCCTGCAACCTCCGCTGGATCCACCAGGCGACCATGCGGCTGGCGCGCGTTGAGGGCTGCGCGCTCGGCAGCCGGATCGACGGCGGCGTCCAGCAGCCGGCCGACCCAAGGCGTGTCCACGGTTCCGGGGTTTACGCAATTGACGCGGATGCCCTCGCGGACATGGTCCGCCGCCATGGCGAGCGTCAGCGACAGGACAGCGCCCTTCGACGCCGAATACAGCGCACGCTGCGGCAGCCCCGCAGTCGCAGCGATTGAGCAGGTGTTGACGATCGCTGCGGCGGGTGACTCACGGAGGTAGGGCAGGGCCGCGCGGCTGACGCGCGCGATGCCCACCACATTGACGTTGAGGACACGCAGCCACTCGTCGTCGTCGTTTGCGGCGATGTCGCCCTGGGCGCCGATGCCGGCGTTGTTGACCACGACGTCCAGGCGGCCGAACTCTTGCGCCACGCGTTCGACGGCGGCGCGCACCGAGGCGTCGTCGCCCACGTTGCATTCAACGCCGTAGTGGGGACTGCCTGCCGGGGAGAGGTCCAGGACGGCCACTTGGGCTCCTCCGGCGGCGAGGCGGTCCGCAATGGCCGCCCCGATCCCGGAGGCACCCCCGGTGACGAGTGCTGCAAGGCCTTCGAAGTCGTTGCCCACCGTGGTCCCCATGTCTCAGGCGTGGGTGCTGGCGAACGTAGCCGGGCGGGCTGATCCGGCCGCCGCGCGGTAGTACTCCTGACGTTGGCGTCCGAGTCCCTCGATCTCCAGTTCCACCACATCGCCGGGTTGGATGAACGGGAAGCGTCCGGACAGTGCGACGCCTTCCGGAGTGCCCGTGATGATCACGTCTCCCGGTTCAAGGACCATGTATTGGCTGAGGTGGTGCACGATCGTGGCCGGATCGAAGATCATGTCCGACGTGCTGGAGTCCTGACGGGATTCACCGTTGACGGTGGTGCGCAGGCGCAGATTTCCGGCGTCGATGTCGCTCGCCGGAACCAGCCACGGACCCAGGGGAGTGGAACCCGGCAGGGATTTGCCCTTGGTCCACTGTCCGGCCGCGCCCGGAATCTGGTAATCGCGCTCGGAGAGGTCGTTGGCCACGGCGTAGCCGGCGATGCACGCTTCCGCTTCAGGGACAGAGGAAAGGTATGACGCTTCCTTGCCGATCACGATCGCAAGTTCCACTTCCCAGTCGTACTTCTCCGACGACGGCGGGATGGGCGCGGCGTCGAACGGGCCACTGATGGTGTTGCCCGGCTTGAGGAACACCACGGGAACCTCGGGCGGCGTGGCACCGGACTCGGCAGCGTGGGCTGTGTAGTTGAGCCCGATCGCAATGACGTTGCCGGGGCGCGCGACGGGTGCTCCGATGCGGACGCCGTCCACGGAAATTTCCTTGAGTTCGCCGGACTCCAGAGCTTCACGGGTGCGGGCGATGCCGTCCGCGGCAAGGAAGGCGCCGTCGATGTCTTTGGTCAGAGACGAGAGACTGTAGTACTTCTCGGTGCCGCTGGCGTCCTTGGAAATGACGGCCGGTTGTTCGTTTCCGGCCGTACCCAGCCTGGCGAATTTCAAGGTCATGGCTTCCTCCGTGCGTTCGGGACTAACATCCGAGCTCTAGTGTGCTGTTTTCCTCCACAATACAGAAATGTGACCCGTTGACAAGGCAGACATCGGATGTTTAGGCTCGTGGCAATTCGTGAAGCCCGTCGACGCGCAGGAGCCGCATGAGCACCGTTACCGCTGTGGATACTTTCGATATCCGCTTTCCCACCTCCCTTGAACTCGACGGCTCGGATGCCATGAACCCGGACCCCGACTATTCGGCCGCCTACCTGGTCATCCGCACCGACGCCGGCGACGGCTTTGAGGGTCACGGTTTCGTGTTCACCATCGGCCGCGGCAACGACGTCGAGACTGCAGCGATCGGCGCCCTAAAAGACCATTTGCTGGGCCGCAACGTTGAGGAACTCCTCGGCGACATGGGTGCTGCCTGGAAACTGCTGGCCCACGATTCCCAGTTGCGCTGGCTGGGGCCCGAGAAGGGCGTCATGCACATGGCGATCGGTGCCGTGGTCAACGCCCTCTGGGATCTGAAGGCCAAACGGGCAGGTCTTCCGCTGTGGGAATTGTTGAGCGGGATGAGTCCGGAAGAGCTCGTTTCCCTCGTGGACTTCCGGTACCTCACCGATGCCCTCACTCCGGACGAGGCACTCACCTTGCTCCGTGCCGCCGAACCCGGGAGGGAAGCGCGCAAAGCCGCACTTCGCGCCGAGGGTTACCCCGCGTACACCACGACGCCGGGCTGGCTGGGATACAGCGACCAGAAACTTTCGCGGCTGGCCAAGGAAGCCGTGGCCGACGGATTCACCCAAATCAAGCTGAAGGTCGGGGCTTCCCTGGAGGACGACATCCGGCGGGTGCGGGCAGCCCGGGCTGCGGTGGGGCCGGACATCCGGATCGCCGTGGACGCCAACCAGCGTTGGGACGTGCAGCAGGCCATTGACTGGATGGCACATCTGGCCCCGTATGACATCGCGTGGATCGAGGAACCCACCAGCCCGGACGACATCCTGGGGCATGCCGCCATCGCCCGCGGGGTAGCGCCCATCCCCGTGGCCACGGGAGAACACGTCCAGAACCGGGTGGTCTTCAAGCAGATGCTCCAAGCACGTGCCTTGGATGTGCTGCAGATTGACGCTGCCCGCGTGGCCGGAGTCAACGAGAACATCGCCATCCTGCTGCTCGCGGCCAAGTTCGGCGTCCGGGTGTGCCCGCACGCCGGTGGAGTCGGTCTCTGCGAGGCTGTGCAGCACCTGTCCATGTTCGACTACGTCGCCGTGTCCGGAAGCAAGGAAGACCGGATGATCGAGTTCGTCGACCATCTGCACCAACATTTCGTTGATCCGGTGGACGTGCATGCAGGTGTTTACTGGCCGCCGTCGTCGCCTGGAGCCGGCACCGAAATGCTTCGTGAAACACTGGCTGAGTACAGCTTCCCCGACGGTCCCGTCTGGAAGGACAAGCATTGATCAAGCACGCACCCTGGTTCGAAGAAGCCCGTTTCGGCATGTTTGTGCACTGGGGCCTATACGCGCTCCCCGCCCGCCACGAGTGGGTGATGAATCGGGAAGAGATCACTGTGAAGGACTACGAACAGTACTTCCGCCGCTTCGATCCCGACCTCTACGACCCCCGGGACTGGGCACGCACCGCCCGCAACGCCGGGATGAAGTACGTGGTCCTCACCACCAAGCACCACGACGGCTTCTGCCTCTGGGACTCGGCCTTGACTGACTACAAAGCCACCAACACTCCCGCGGGCCGGGACCTGATCGGGCCCTATGTCGAGGCGCTACGGGCGGAGGGGCTCAAAGTGGGCTTTTACCATTCGCTGATCGACTGGCACCATCCGGATTTCACCATCGACGGCGTCCACCCGCAACGCAACGCCGCCGACGTCGAACGCCTCAACAGCGGCCGCGACATGGCCCGCTACCGCGAGTACCTGCACGGCCAAGTGCGTGAGCTCCTGAGCAACTACGGCACCATCGACTACCTGTTCTTCGACTTCTCTTACGCCGACCACGGCGATTTCCGGGACGGCAAGGGCCGGAAAGACTGGGACTCGGAGGCGCTGCTGGCCATGGTCCGGGAACTTCAGCCGGGGATTGTGGTCAATGACCGGTTGGATATCCCGGGTGACTTTGTCACGCCGGAACAGTACCAGCCGGCCGCTCCCATGATGCTCGACGGCGTGCCGGTCACCTGGGAAGCCTGCCAGACCCTGAACGGCAGTTGGGGCTATGACAGGGACAATCTGGACTACAAGTCCGTCGACCTGCTCATCCGCATGCTTGTGGACGGAGTGTCGAAGGGCGGTAACCTGCTTCTCAATGTGGGACCCACGGGGCGGGGAGACATTGATCCTCGCGCGCTCGCATCCTTGGCGGGGATCGGGGAGTGGATGAGGCTGCATGCCCGCTCCATCTACGGCGCCGGTCCATCCCGGTTTACGGCGCCACCTGATGCCCGCTACACCCAGTGCGGAGACCGGCTGTATGTTCACCTCTTTGCGTGGCCTTTCGAGTACGTTCACCTTCCGGAGCTGGCCGGCAAAGTGGAATACGCCCAACTCCTCAACGATGCCTCGGAGGTCTTCCTTCGCGCAGTGGATCCGGGACAGCAGGCCATGAACATGACACCCGGCGGCCAGCCTCCGGGAACCCTGACCATCAAGCTTCCCGTCCAGCGACCCGACGTCGCCGTGCCGGTGCTGGAACTTTTCCTGAAACCGGAGGCCGCACATGGCTGAGTCGATCGCACTCCACACCCGGCTCAAGCCAGGCGTCGAGGCTGCCTACGCGGAGGCGCATGCGAACATCCCGCCGGAACTGGTGGCCGCCCTGAAGGAAGCCGGCGTTCGTAACTGGCGGATTTGGCGCAGCGGCCAGGACCTCTTCCACGTGGTGGACGTGGACGACTACCAGGCCATGCGCCGGGCGCTCGCCGACCATCCGGCCAACGTGCCCTGGCAAGCACGGATGGCCGAACTTCTTGAGGTCCAGGACGATTACTCCGGCAACGATTCGGGTATCCAAAAGGTATGGGAATTGCCATGACTTCACCTGATCGGGGCAAGGCGTGGGGACCGGGCAAACTTGGCAAGCTTGGCTTCGGCGGGGCCGGTATCGGAAACCTGTACCGGGCCATGCCGGACGGGGAGGCGCTTGCCACGGTCCTCGCTGCATGGGACGCGGGCATCCGATACTTCGATACGGCACCGCACTACGGCCTGGGCCTGTCTGAACAACGCCTTGGTGCAGTACTCCGGGACAAGCCCCGCGACGACTTTGTCATTTCCACCAAAGTGGGCCGCGTCCTGGAACCGTCCTCGCGCGGTGGCCGGGACCCCGAGGGCTTCGACGTTCCCGCGGACAAGGAACGCGTTTGGGATTTTTCGGAGGCCGGCATCCGGCGGAGCCTGGAAGACTCCCTGGAGCGGCTGGGCCTTGACCATGTAGACATCGCCTATCTCCACGACGCCGACGTCCATGACCTCCAGGCGGGTATCTCGCATGGACTACCGGCCCTGGAAAAGCTGCGCGCCGAGGGCATTGTCAAAGCCATTGGCGTAGGCCTTAACTCGGCCGAAGCCGCCCTCGAATGCGTCGAAGCCGCCGATCTCGACCTCGTCATGCTCGCCGGACGGTACACCCTGCTGGAGCAGCCCAGCGTCCCCTTGCTCGAACGATGTCTGGAGCGCCGCACCGGCGTCGTAAATGTTGGCGTCTATAACTCCGGGCTGCTGGCCCGGCCGGACGTCCCGGACGACGCTCACTACAACTATGAACAAGCCCCGCCGGCCGTCGTCGAACGCGCAAGGGCGCTCGCGGCCGTCTGCCGGGACTTTGGCGTGGAACTTCCGACGGCGGCCCTCCAGTTTCCGTTGCGGCACCCCGCCGTGGTCAACGTGACTGTCGGCGCCAGTGCTCCTGAACAGGTAGCCGCCAATGCGGCCCGCATGGCGGAGTCCGTGCCGGAGGAGCTGTGGGCCGCGCTGGAGGCCGCCGGGCGTGATTGACGCGCATCTGCATTTGTGGAGCCTGGAAACCTTCGTTACCGGCGGTGTCCGTCCCTACGCGTGGCTTGGCCCGCAGCACGGTCCGCTGTTCCGTAGCTTCCAGGAGGACGAGGCGCGGGAAGTCCTTGAGGCTGCCGGGATGCGCGGCGCGGTGCTGGTCCAGGCTGACGACACCATGGCCGACACAGAGAGCATGCTTGCCGTGGCCGCGCGGCAACCGTGGGTGCTGGGAGTGGTGGGCTGGGTGCGGCTTGATGCGCCGTTTGAGGCTGCCGGCCAGCTGGACCGGTTCGCCGCGAACCCGCTGTTCCGTGGCGTGCGGCATTTGGTCCACGATGACCCGCGGGATGATTTCCTGGAGCTGCCCGCTGTCCGGGAATCCTTGGCGTTCGTGGCGCGCCGCGGGCTGGTGTTCGACGTTCCCGACGCCTTTCCCCGGCATCTGGGCGCCACCATCCGGCTTGTCCGCGAACTGCCCGAGCTGACCGTTGTCCTGGACCACCTGGGCAAGCCGCCGCTCGCTGATCCTTCGGGGATGGACGTGTGGCGGACCGGCATCGCGTCTTTGGCCCGGCAGGAGAATGCCGTGGCCAAACTGTCCGGACTGCACGTCTCCGGGGTTGACTACTCGGCGGATTCGTTGCGGGAGGTCTTTTCCCTCGCGGTCGATGCCTTTGGGCCGGAGCGCCTCATGCTGGGAAGCGACTGGCCGGTGAGCACCCTCGGGGCACCTTACGGGCGGACCGTGGAAGTGTTGCTGGAACTCGTTGCCACGCTCAGCCCCGCCGAGCAGGACGCCGTGCTGGAAGGAACAGCGACCCGCGTGTACGGGTTGACCGCAAAGGGCTAGAGGGCCTGCCGAAGCCAGCTCTCCACGCCGCTGATGTGCACGGTCACCAAGGCTCTGACGAGCTCCGCATCTCCCCGTTCCAGGGCGTCGGCGATGGCGCGGTGCTCGGACAATGTGTGCGCCACGGCCTTTTCCTGCGTGAGGCCGCGCCAGATCCTTGCCCGCACGGTGCTGCTGGACAGGGCTTCCAGCAGGCTTCCCAGGTAGTCGTTTCCCGCGGCGTCGGTGATGATGCTGTGGAACTCGAGGTCGTGTGCCACGAGCTCTTCCACGGGGGTGTTCTCGTCAATGCCGTCCATCGTGCCCCGCAGTTTGTCGATGGCTTCAGGCGTGATCTTGCCGGCGGCCAGATAGGCGGTGGCCGGTTCCAGGATTCGTCGGACCTCAAAGAGTTCAAGGATGGACCGGTCCTGGTGCAGGTCGACCACGAACGCCACGGCCTCGTTCAGCAGCTTGGCATCGAGGCTGGTCACGTACGTTCCATCGCCGCGCCGGACATCCAGGACACGGATGAGTTCCAGTGCTTTGACGGCTTCCCGGAGCGAACTGCGGGACAGCCCGAGCCGTTCGCTCAGCTCCTTCTCCGGCGGGAGCCTGTCGCCGGCTTTGAGTTCCCCGCGGATCAGCATGTCCTTGATCTTGCCGATCGCCTCATCTGTGACAGCCATGGACCAATACTAATCACCAATGATCGGATGTCTGGGTTCGCCGCGTCCTCACCCAACTGGGGCGCATTAGTGCGCGTTATGAGCCGTCAAAACGCGCACAAATGCGACCCAGTTGGGGGCGTTAACCAACGACGGCGGCACTCGCGTTCCGCTGGTACGGAACCCGGGTGCCGCCGTCGGGCGCTAACGGGTAGTGCTACGAGTCGCCGCCGCGCAGGGGGCGGTTGGCAACCACGGGCGCACTGCCGGTGTAGCCGTCACGGGCTGCAGCAATCTCGTGGATCTGCTTGCGGCACATGAACCAGCCAACCACCATCAGCACGCACGCAATGGCGGTAACCAGCATGGTCAGCGGGGAGTCAATGAAGACCATCACCAGCACGCCCACCAGGAACAGCAGGGAGAGATAGCCCGTGTAAGGGGCGCCGAACATCCGGAACGACGGCCGCTTCAGCCAGCCCTTGTCCGCCCAGCGCTTCAACTGCATCTGGCACAGGACGATCGTGGCCCACGTGACGATGATGCCCACGGAAGCTACGTTCAGCACGATCTCGAAAGCCTGGGCGGGGACGAGGTAGTTCAGCGGGACACCCAGAAGGGAGACTCCGGCCGTGATGGCGATACCACCATAGGGAACACCGGCCTTGTTCATTCGCTGGGCGAACTTGGGCGCGGAACCGGCCACGGACATGGAGCGGAGGATGCGGCCGGTGGAGTACAGGCCGGCGTTCAGGGAGGACAGTGCGGCGGTGAGGACCACCAGGTTCATGATGACGTCCACGCCCTGGACGCCGATGGAACCGAAGAAGGTCACGAACGGGCTGACACCCTTCTCGTAGGAGGTGTACGGCAGGAGCAAGGCCAGCAGGATGACGGAGCCAACGTAGAAGACCGCGATACGGAAGACCACGGAGTTGATGGCCTTGGGCATGATCTTCTCCGGGTTCGCGGTCTCGCCGGCGGCGGTACCCACGAGCTCGATCGAGGCGTAGGCGAACAACACACCCTGCATCAGGATGATCATGGGCAGCAGGCCGTTCGGGAAGATGCCGCCGTTGTCGGTGATCAGGCTGAAGCCGACTTCCTGGCCGTCCACGGGGGTGCCGAAGATGACGAAGTAGGTGCCCACCAGCAGGAACGCCACCAGGGCGGCGACCTTGATCAGGGCGAACCAGAACTCGAGTTCACCGAAGACCTTCACCGAAACGAGGTTCAGGCTCAGGACCACCACCAGGGCGATCAGCGCCCAGGCCCACTGCGGGACCGCGCCCATCCAAGGGACATACTTGCCGAAAAAGTTCATGTAGAGAGCAGCCGCCGTGATGTCCACGATCGTTGTGGTGGCCCAGTTGATCCAGTAGAACCAGCCGGACACGAATGCTGCCTTCTCGCCGAAGAACTCACGGGCGTAGGAGACGAAAGAACCCGACGACGGGCGGTGCAGTACCAGCTCGCCCAGCGCACGCAGGATCAGGAACGCGAAGAAGCCGCAAACGGCGTAGGCGATGACCAGCGAAGGGCCCGCCGCGTTGAGCCGGCCGCCGGCGCCAAGGAACAAGCCCGTGCCGATGGCGCCGCCGATGGCGATCATCTGGATCTGACGGGGTTTCAGGTCCTTGTGGTAGCCCTTGTCCTCCGTGTGGAGGGCTTTCTCGCTGGCGTGCGCTTGGGCCGGAACCGTGTGGTCCGTGATGGGTTGGTTGGTCATGGGAATCCTTAGGGGTGTCCTGTTGGGGTGTCCTGTGTGCCGGCGGTCGGGGTCCGGGCACGCAGGACAGGGCCTCTTTGGGTGTTTGCCTTGCAGGCGACACGGCTCACACGAGCCGCGCTGGGAATCTGGCCTTGGCGGCCTACTTGCTGAGGTTTGCCAGACGTTCCGGGCTGAGCAGTTCTTCCAGCTGGGCTGCGGTCAACAGACCGTGCTCCAGGACGAGTTCCGCAACACCCTTACCGCTGGCCAGCGCTTCCTGGGCGATGGCAGTGGCTGAGGCATAACCGATATGGGGGTTCAATGCCGTGACGAGACCGATCGACTGCTCCACGGTAAGCCGTAGCCGCTCGGTATTAGCTGTGATTCCCCGGACGCAGCGTGCCGTAAGGGTTCGGCACGCCGCTTCCAGGTGGGAGATGCTCTTGTGCAGGCTGTGCACAATGATCGGTTCGAAGGCATTGAGCTGAAGCTGGCCTGCCTCCGCGGCCATGGTGACGGTGACATCGTTGCCGATGACTTCATAAGCCACCTGGCTGACCACTTCCGGGATCACCGGATTGATCTTGCCGGGCATGATCGACGAGCCGGACTGTACTGCCGGCAGGTTGATCTCACCCAATCCCGCGCGCGGCCCGGAGGACAGCAGGCGGAGGTCGTTGCAAATCTTGGAAAGCTTCACGGCCACGCGCTTCAGGACACCGGACAGGTGCACGAATGCCCCAACGTCCTGGGTGGCCTCAATCAGGTCGGCAGCCGTGATAAGCGGAAGACCCGTGACATCGGCCAAGTGGCGGCATGCAGCCTCCGCATAGCCTGACGGCGCATTCAGGCCGGTGCCGATCGCGGTGGCTCCGAGGTTGATCTCGTGGATGAGCATGTGCGATTCGTCCAGGCGAGCCCGGTCCTCGCCGATGGTGACGGCGTAGCCACCGAATTCCTGGCCAAGGGTCATGGGGACGGCGTCCTGGAGTTGGGTGCGGCCCATCTTCACTACGGTGCGGAACTCGCGGCCCTTCTCAGCGAAGGCTGCTTCGAGTTCTTCCAGGGCTTCAAGGAGTTCCTTGACGGAGAAGATCGTGGCCAGGTTCACCGCTGTCGGGTAGACATCGTTGGTGGACTGGCTCAGGTTGACGTGGTCGTTCGGGTGCAGCTTGGAGTAGTCGCCCTTAGGGTGGCCAAGGATTTCCAGCGCGCGGTTGGCGATGACCTCGTTGGCGTTCATGTTGGAGCTGGTGCCCGCGCCGCCCTGGATCACATCCACCATGAACTGGTCCTGGAGTTTGCCGTCCAGGATGTCCTGGCAGGCCCGCTCAATGGCATCGGCCCGTTCCGCGTCCAGGAGTCCGAGCTCATGATTGGTGCGTGCGGCTGCCTGCTTCACCGCTGCCAGGCCCCTCACCAGGTGCTTGTTGGTGGAAAGAGGCTGCCCAGTAATGGGGAAGTTTTCGATGGCCCTGAGCGTGTGAACACCCCAGTACGCGTCTGCGGGAACATCGCGGTCTCCCAGGAGGTCGTGTTCTGAACGGACGGGGATCGCCTGATCGACGGTGGTCATAGCTGTCCTTTAGTTCGTGGTGAAAATCTGTGCAGCACGCAGTTCGCCGACCGGAAGGCCGCCGCCCAGCACGGGTGGGCTCTGAAGCGGGTCCAAAGTGCCGCCGTCGAACCCCAACCGGCGAAGCACCTCAACGGTGACCGGCATGCGCGCGCGGTCCCCGCCGTCGGAAATTTTGACGGCAACGCCACGGCCGTCCGGCAGGCCCACCAGCTGGAGGCCCTCGAAGCCGTCCTTCGCCAGCAGCCCCGGGACGGCCCGCATGAGAGCGGTGACATCGCGGCCCTCGCCGGCCACCATCTCCGGGTAGCGGCGCATGGCGTGGGCAACCTTGCCCTCGGTGGTGCTTTCATCCGCCGCAGCCAGCCGGCCATACGCCCGGGCCATGCCGTGCAGCGAGTGTGCGAAAAGCGGCGTGCCGCAACCATCCGTGCTGACCGCGGCGGCTTCCTCGCCGGTCAGGTCCGTGATGGTGTCCCGGACCAGGACCTGGAGCGGGTGCTCCGGGTGGAGGTAGCTGTCAACCGGCCAGCCGTTGATGACACACACGGCGGTCATGGAGGCGTGCTTGCCGGAGCAGTTCTGTGCCAGCTGCGTGGGACCGTTGCCGTCGCGGAGCCATTCTTCCCGCTCTTTCACGCCGTACGGGAGGTCCGTGCTGTTGCCTAGATTCGCTGGTGTCAGGCCGTAAAGGCGAAGGATTTCAGCGGCTCCATCGCGGTGCATCCTGCCGCCCGAATGGCTGGCCGCGGTCAGGGCCAGCAGTTCTTCCGGGATGTCCAGGCCTGCCTTCAGGAGCGCCACGGCCTGCAGCGGCTTGAGGCTCGACCGTGGGTACATCGGCGCTTCCGGCTGTCCGGCAGCCAGTGCTGTGCTGCCGTCTGCGTTCAGTGCGATCAGGGAGCCGTAATGGATGCTTTCCACCAGGCCGTCGCGGGTCTGCTCCACCAGAGGGACGTGGTTGGGGGTTGACGCAGGAGTGTGCTGGTGATGGGGCGCTTGCTGGGCCGTGGTCTGGTGTGCCGTTGCTGCGGGCATGCTGTCCTTTGGGTGGTTCATTTGCTGAGGATCGTGTCCAGTGCCACGCTGACGGCCCGGAGGTGGTCGGCCATCGCTTTACTGGCGGCGTCGGCATCTCCGGCTTCGATCGCCTCGAGCACTGCGACGTGTTCCTCGTCCGAGCGGTGCTGGCGGTCGGCCACCAGGTTGAGGGTCTCGGACTGGTGGGCCAAGGCATCGCGGATGTCCTGCACGACGCTCGCGAAGACGCGGTTGCCGCTGGCGCGCGCGACGGCGGAATGGAAGCTTGCGTCCAGGTTCACCCAGGCTTCGGGGTCGGTTTCGTTGAGCATCTCCTGGACGATCTCTTTGAGATGCTCAAGCTCTTCTTCGGTTCGCCGCTGGGCGGCCAGGCCGGCGGCGGGGATCTCGATATGGGGTCGCGCTTCGTTAAGATCGCGGGCGCTGTACTGGCCCAAGGTAAGGTCATTAGCGACCTTGTTTGCCACGACGAACGTGCCCTTGCCCGTTTTTGTGGTGGTGAGTCCCAGCGTGTTGCAGGACCGGAGGGCTTCCCTGATGACGGATCGGCTCACGCCGTACTGCGCCGCGAGCGTGGCTTCGGAGCTGAGCTTGGTGCCGATGTCGAACTGGCCACCCTCGATTGCCCTCCTCAGCGCTGCAAAGACCGCCTCAGCTGCGGAGATGCGCGAGATGGGGGTAGGCGTCGCTCGGCTCTGATCCGCGCCTTGCTGTCCGGCTGTCCGGCTGTCTGACAGGTTCACGCTTCGAATATGGCACGGGTCACAAGACCCTGTCAACGCTGAAAGGACTGCTTCACGCTTTGGGCGTTGGCGCTGCCTCCCTCAGTTCCTGTTGAGGCCGAATTTTCGGGTCATCAGAGCAGCCTTATAGTGGGATTCCGCCGCGTTGACTTCAGACGGAGGCGTGCTGGGCCCGAAGACACGCAGAAGGCTGAAGAGGAAATGGCGGGCGTGGTCCGTCTTGATGCCCTGCGTACCACCGACGCTCTCGAAGGCCAACTGCCGAAGTGCCACATTGCCTCCGTGGCCGTCTCGGGCGTACGTTACCCACCGCCCAAGAATTCGCTCAGAGCCGTCCGCTTTGCCTACATACTGTTTGCCGTTGCTGGTATCGGTGATGAGGTAGATGCCTTGAACTTCCGCCAATGCTGTACGCCAGTCCGTATACCGGGAATCGTTCACGAGTTCCTGTAGCTGGTGAAAGGTGAGCAGCACGCCGTCGAAGCCAGGGAACGGGACTTTGTCCCGGTCGGCGATCTCCAGCACCTGCATACGCGCAGTGCTAACCGCGCCCCCGCTCCGGTGCCAGCTCCGCGGATTGTCCCAGTCGATGACCAGGCGATCTCTGAGCGTGGCCAGGAAATCGCTCGGCCGTAGGTCGAAGTAACGGCATGACTCTGTTCGCTCATCTACCTGTTCACCATGGTTTTCGAATGCGCCCCACAGCCGCGAGCGGTTCTTGCCGTCGGCAATAAAGATGACCCACAATCGGCCGGGTTGTGCAGGGAAGCGGCGGGGAGAGATGTCCTGCTCGCGGGTATAAGCCAGTACCTTTTCAGTGGTCAGGTCCTCTGGCCCGCGAAGTGCAGCTTTATCATTCGGCCGGAAGGAGTGGCGGATGACGTGTATGTCGTTTAGTTCGATCGATGGTTCATGCCCAGCGCCGATGCCAGCCAAGACGTGGGCAAGCGTGAGTGACATGGAAGGTCCTGCTGCGGGGCGGGCGGCGATGCTGACGAGATGATCCATGGCTCAACTGACCCTTGCATGACTTTCGATGGATCGGAGGATGCTGATCAGCTGTCCGATTTTCTCGTCGCCGAACAACACATCGGGGCCGGATGGCGCCAGCTCGTTGTATGGCGAGTCGAACAGGGCCTTCGGGTTGACCTTTCCGTTTTCCACGAGGTGGTTCGTCAGTACCTGGAGGAAATGTAACTGCTGAGCTGTGAGGGTGGTTTCGGCCACAAACTCTGACAACGCCTCCTCGACCGCTTCGCGATCCAGACCAACAAGGGAACGCACGAAGAGGCCGAGCCCATCGTTTGCGGCCCGATTCAAATCTTCAGGCGTACCCAAGCCGCTTTCGAGAAGAATCCGCTCAAGCTCCACGAGGTCCAAGGTTGTGAGCTGCTTGTTGCGCCGGAGCCGCTGGATGGTTGCGTGCTCCTGATACTGCGCCAGGTAGGAACGGATCTTTTCCCTGTATCGGGGCAGGTCCACGAATCCATTTGCGGCCCCCACCAGCTCAACTTCTTCAAGCTCACCGAGCTCGTCCTGGAAGTTCGTGTACACCACCTTGCGTTTCCGCTTCTCAATGAGGTGAACCAATCCGCGGAGCCTGTTGCGAACTTCTTCCAGCCACTCCAAGGAGACGGACTCCCATTCCTCGTCGTTGAGGATGGTTTCGATCAGAGGCAATTGAGCAGCAATGGCGGGGATGTTCTGTTGATCCTGAAGGGCGGCTGCGACTGCTTGGATCTTCGTCTTGAGCGGACCAAACGACGACTTCTGCAAGGATGCCAACTCTGCCTGGAGCAAAAGATAGTCGAAGCGTTTCGCCTCTTCTGTATCAGGGGGTGCCCCAATGGAAGCAAGTCTGGCGATCTCGGTTTTCAAGGCTTCGAAGTCCTCTGCCTTCAGGGAAGTCCACACCCCTTCCTCGGCGAACCTGTCCACCCATTTGCGGGCTGGCTTTACGAGGAAGTTGTCGCTGGGGAGGCGATCAACCGTGTGTTTCAACGTCTGCCGGAGATCGGCTACGACAGGCGCCTGTGGATCCCACTGAAGGTCAGTGAATGTCTGCAGGAGCTGCGTGCGCGCCGCAAAGGTAATTTCCGCGAGTGACTTCCCCAAGGACCCTTCGTTGCTGGGCATTCCCGCATTGAAAAACTCGGCATTCCTGCAGAGATCGAAGATGAAGAAGTCCTTCTTATCCTCGCCTGGTCCGTACAGTTCCGGACGGAGACGCGTACCGCGGCCCACCATCTGCCAGAACTTGGTCTTGGACCTGACCATCTTGAAGAAGACCAGGTTGACGACGTCCGGCACATCCACACCGGTGTCGAGCATGTCCACCGATATGGCAATGTGCGGGTTGCTGTCTGTGCGCGAAAAATCATCGATGAGATTCTGGGCGTAGTTGACTTGGTACGTGATGACCCGGGCGAAGTGGCCCTTGTAAGCCGGATAGTTCTTATCGAAGCGTTCAGCGATGAAATCCGCGTGCCGGTTGTTCTTGGCAAAGATGATCGTTTTCCCCAAACGATCTCCGCCAGCCACCTTATGGCCGCGGGTCATGAGGACTTCCAGAGCTTTGTCCACCGTGTCCGTGTTGAACAGCCACGTATTGATGACGGTCGAATCCACGTAGTCCGGAATCTCGCCGTCCTCGTCCCATTCGAGCTCGTCCCACTGCTCCTTCTCGGCCTCGGGAAGGTCTTCATAGGTGATGCCCTGCTCAGGAAACTTCAGCGGTACGGGTACCACACGCGGTGGCACCAAATATCCGGCGTCGATGGCCTCGTTGAGTTCGTAGGCGAAGGTGGGGACGTTGTCCTCGATGCCGAAGAGACTGTACGTGTTCCGGTCTACCTCTGACTGGGGTGTTGCTGTCAGCCCGATCAGTAAGGAGTCGAAGTACTGGAAAATTGCCCGGTACTTTTGGTAAACGGACCGGTGAGCCTCATCGACAATGATGAGATCGTAGTGGCCGACGCCGAAGGCCCGCTGCCCTAGCTTCCCTTCGGTTCTGTTGATGAGGTTCATCATGGTGGGGTATGTGGCAACGTGGATGCGGCTGTCCGCCTCGTCCCCGGAACCCAGGATGACGGGACCGGATCCCGGCAAGTGGGTCTTGAAAGCATTGGCTGCCTGCTTTACCAGGGCGACTCGGTCGGCAAGGAAAAGCACACGTTTGGCCCAATTGGCTTCCTGCAGCAGTTTGGCAAGAGCGACGACGGTACGGGTCTTGCCGGTGCCCGTAGCCATGACTACCAGCGCTTTCCGCTCGCAGTCCTGCTCGTAGGCCTCAGTGACGGCTCTGATGGCGTTGTGCTGATAGGGGCGTTCAACGATCGAGTTGTCGATCTGCTGTTCTGCAAGTGGCTTTCGCGTCTGCCGGCGGTTTATGAGCAGTTGCAATTGGTCCCGGGTGTGGAAACCCTGCACCGCACGCTCTGGATACGTGCTGTCATCCCATATCCAGGTCTCGTACCCGGAGGTGTAGTAAATGATTGGTCGGCGACCGAACCGCCGTTCCAGGCAATCGGCGTACAGCTTGGCTTGCTGCTTGCCGACGTGCGGATCCTTCGTGGTCCGTTTTGCTTCGACGACGGCAAGCGGCACTCCGTCTGCACCCCACAGCACGTAGTCGACGTACCCAATGCCAGTGAGCGTGCCGCCGGCGGTTGGCATGGTGTCCACCTTGAACTCGCGGTCCTCGCTGCTACTGAGGGGCCAGCCTGCCTCATTGAGTTCCAGATCGATAAGGTGCCTGCGGGTGAGGGCCTCGTCATAGTCATGGTGGTCCGGGACTGCCTGGTTCTGCTTCTTGGCCGCTGCAACCTCGGCTTGCAAGGCTTCAAGCTTGGCCTTTAGCTCCGCTGAGTCCACTGCTGCCTGTGCAAGGGCCTCGTCTTTGGCCTTGAGTTTGCCCTCCAGCTCTTGAAGCGCTTCGGGCGACTGCTGCGGGACCGGCGTCTTCGGCGCCGGGGCGAGGAGGCTCGCATCGAACGCCAACGACGGCGGCAGTTGGCTTCCGGTTTTGGCGTAGTTCCTTGCCAGCCAATAACAGACATGGTGCAGCTCACGGAGCACCAATTCCGCTCCTTGGGCAGTTGGCGCAACGGAGTTGTGGACCGCGTTGTTGCCTGCTTTTCGGATGATGGTGAGTTTGTTGGCTATGGCGGCGCCCACCAGATTCTTGAACGTTGGCGCGTTCAAAAGCGCATTGAGGTCGTCCTTGTAGGGGAGGACCAGCCCCGGCTCCACCTGGTACAGCCACTCAACGATGCGCTCGATGGTGTAGCGGGAGTAGAACACCGACGCGCGGGGATCGATCCGGGCGAACTGCTCGGCTCGACGGGCTTGCTGCGCCAGCTCCGGCCATCCGCCCAGCATGAAGCCAAAATTGCTGGTCACTGCCCCCATGCAGCCGTCTCCGATCCCTGAATTCGATGGTCTGGAATTAGTCAACCATGGGGGAGTGACAGTTTGCCGCTATTTCAAGCCTCATGACTGGACCAATGGGATCCTGCGTATCTTTTCAGTTACGTGGTCTGCGATGCCCGGAAGAGGTCCCATGTGCTTTTGTAGTTCTTCTTTGGCGGCATCGAAGGCTTCAACCATCTGCCCGCAGTAATGCTCAACGATGCTCTCGGCAGCATCTCTTGCCACCCCGAATTGCGTGCCAGTAGAGATAAGCGCTTGCCTGCTTATTTTCTGCAGCCGGTACTCTCCCCTCACGCTCATGGCCAGGTCGATTCCCGATTCCCCATCCCAGTACGGTGCATATGTGGCAAGGTCATACAGGGGTGCCAGATGCACGGAGCTGCTCTTCAGGAGCACCGAGTAGTTCTTGGCGTGGGCGTCAGTGCAACCAGCTACCGTGTTGAAGACGAAGGCCCGGTACAGGGCTTCCCCTCCCGCTCTACGATCTGCTTCAAAGGGAAACGACCGAATGAGCGCAGCCATATCGCTGACGCCGGGGCCGCCGTCGCGATGCTGATACTTCTTTGCTGGTGAAACGCTTAGCGCCTGGCAGAGGTCTTCTTGATGAACACGCCGCCAGGTTCCGTCCAGCAAGTAACGGTCATACCGTCGTGTCACGAACACGTCCCAGTCACCAATGCGTATGAGTTCAGAGCTCGCCACCTCCAGGCCCAGTAAAGCTGCTGCCCGCATGGTCAGTTGTTCTACGACGTCCAGGCGACTGAAACTCCCTGCTGCCGGCTTTAGTATGTGCGTCGTTGGCGTCGCATCTTCGGGGACACCCCATGTTCCGTCCGGAAGTTGGTGAAGGGCGATTTTTGGCTGCGCTCCCGCGAGGCTGAAGCGTCCTGCAGCATCGTCGTACGGGGTGCCGTCCTCGTACTCTGTCACCACGTGGTCCAACATGTCGGCTACATCGGATTCCGAGACGGGCGCTACCGATCTCCTCAAGCGCGCGCCGTCAGGTGATGTCGTGCCCGACGGCAGAAATTGCAGCGCGCCAGCCACGTCCGCACCGATATGTTCAAGGATCGCGAAGGGGTTCGATGGCGAAACCCGAAACCGTCTGGCGATGGTCTGCAGGGCTCCTTCGCTGTCAGGAAGCAGGCCCTGCAGGAAGGGAAGGACAGTCCGCTTCTTGTGTGTAGCTGCCGCCAGCGGCATGGACAGCGATAGCGGCGTTGAGTGTGGGGCCGCGCGGTACTCGGAATCGTAGTGAAATGTCAGGTTCCCTGTTGAAGACTGCTCGACACGACCACAAAGAGTTCCATCCATGAACACATCGAGAGCGCGGCCATTCACCACCGGACATCGCCCGTCTCGCTGTCACGGATGGCAAGTTCGAATCCCAAAGCCTGAAAGACGTCCATGAACTTGGACGTCTCCACTGTTGCCTTGCCGGACTCGAGGTCGATCACGAAGGTTCTCGAGACATTCGCTCGCTGTGCCAGCTCAACCTGCGACCAGCCCCGTTCTTCCCTGAGTTCCCGGATCAGGGGTCCGGCCTCGCGGACTGTCCTCACTGGATGCTCCTGTCGCCGTACGGCAACTTCCCATAATGTCGCCGTACGCCGACTTTAGCATTTGTTGCCGTACGGCAACAGGGGTTATCCGTTCGGCAAATTCCTGTGAGTCCCTGCGGCGACTAAAGCTCACCCTTGAACGCGCGGCTTTGCAGGGATGCAAAGAGCGCATCAAGTTTGGCCAGGTGCTTCTGGTGGGTTTCCTTCAAACGCTCGACGGCGGCAACGCGGGTTGCGAAGACACGCTGCAGTTCGATCGGGGGGACCCGGACAGGCATTTTCTTCACAATGCCCATATTTAGCCCGCCCATAATGGCGCCCTTAGTTGTCTGCCGCAGATACATGCGGGCCTCGTTTGATTGAAGAAAGTGGGCGTGCAACCATTCCGAAACGATCAGTTTTTCGTTCACGGTGACGCAGCACAGATGCTTGGTGTTGATTGCCCGCGGTATGTCTGACGGCACGACGGCACACCTGCCGAGAGTTCCCATGATTGTGATAAGCAAGTCACCCGGCCAGACACGGTAACGCTCGAGTTTTCGGTATTTCTCTTCAGAGATGTAGCGTCTCTGACCCCAAGCAAATCTATTGGTGACGGCGTTGTCGATGCCTAGTACGGCGACTCCGTGTTCGGTGAATTCGCTTGTGAGGAGCTGGCTGCCGAAGGGACCAGTTCGGATGGCTCCCTTTTGTGGGTCCGCCACCTCTTCGACTGTCATTTGCGGCCAGGAATCGGCGGGCTGGCCGAACATGGAGTGGAAGATCGACTGGGTGAGGGCGTCGAGGTGGGCGATGGCTTGGCGGCGCTTGGCGCTGAGCTCGTCGGCCCTGTCCAAAATCGCCGCAATCCGTTCCTGTTCACGCAACGTAGGCGGCGTGGGCACCTCGAGATTGAGAAAGTCCTTGACTGAAGATCTCCGACGCCTCGGCACTGAGCCATAAGCAATTTTGTCGTAGGCGCTTATCAACGTTTCACTCAAGACGAGCCGCTCCACGTACCCGGGGCAGTGCCCTGGCGAGGCACGAAATGTTGGGTAAAGGGGTGAAATGACGCCACTGTCGAAGCTCCGATTCCGGGCTATAGCACCGGCCCAAAGGAGATAGGGGTTGAAGGCGAAGTCATCGCGTTTGATGTGCTTGTAGCTACTGACGTCGTCTGTTGCCAACCGCTTGTTGAAGCGATCAGCCTGCCTCACGAAGCCATTGCGCTCTGTGAGCGTCAACACTTCCGGATTGGAACCCGGAGGTGGAACCGCCTTGAACTCGCTTAGTATGTTGCTCAGCCTTGTAGTCCTCACTTCAGCAGCTCCCGAAGCTCGTTCATGCCCTGGGTGATTTCAGCCTCAAGCCCGTCGAGTGCAGCCATGATTTCCTCGGGCGCTGAGTGCTCGACCTCTTCGTACTCGATCTCCTTGTAGCGGTTCAGCGAAAGGTCGTAGTCGTTCGCTGCAATTTCCGAAAGCGGGACGCAGAATGACTGGTCCGTGCGCGCCCGCTCGAGTTCCGCCGTCGTGCGCTGATTCCAACGCGAGAGGACGTCCTCCAGGTCGGAAGAACCGAGGGGCGTGCGCTTGTCGTCGAGGCTGAAGCCGTCGGACTTTACGTCGTAGAACCAGACGTTGTCCGTGCCTCCTGAGTTGGTCTTCGTGAAGAAGAGGATGGCGGTGGAAACACCGGCGTACGGCTTGAACACGCCGGACGGGAGTTTAACGACGGCGTCGAGCTTGTGGCCTTCGACCAATGTCTTGCGGAGGGACTTGTGTGCGCCCGTCGAGCCGAATAGGACGCCGTCGGGAACGATGACAGCTGCCCGCCCGCCTGGCTTAAGGAGCTTGATGAAGAGCGCCAAGAACAGGAGTTCCGTTTTCTTTGTCTTGACGACGTTGAGGAGGTCCTTGGCCACATTCTCGTAATCCAAGCTGCCTGCAAACGGCGGGTTGGCGAGGATGACGTTGTACTTTTCTTCCTCAGTTGAATGCAGGTCGGCGAGCGAGTCGCGGTAGGAGACATCGGGGTTCTCAACACCGTGCAGGAGCATGTTCATGGAACCGATGCGGAGCATGGTGGAGTCGAAGTCGAAGCCGTGGAACTGGTCGTGGTGGAAGAACTTGCTGGTCTCGTCGTTGGTGAGGAGATTGGCGTTGTTATTGCGGAGGTATTCGCCTGCCTGGACGAGGAAGCCACAGGTGCCGGCCGCAGGGTCGCAGATAGCCTCGAGCGGTTGAGGAGCCGTCATCGCGACCATGAGATCGATGATGTGACGGGGAGTCCTGAACTGGCCGTTGGTTCCGGCCGAGGCCAGCTTGGAAAGCATGTACTCGTAGAGGTCGCCCTTGGTGTCGCGGCCGTCCATCTTGATGCCGTCGATGATGTCCACAACCTGCTTCAAAACTCCTGCGTTCGGAATCTTGAACTGGGCATCCTTCATGTGATGGCTGTAGGTGGAGTCTTCACCGTTCGACTGTTTGGTCAGTTCGGTGCGGAGAAACGGGAAGATGTTCTGCTGGAAGACGGTGAACATCTCCGTTTGTCCGAAGTCCTTGAACTTGGACCATCGGAGGTCCGAGTAAGGACGGCCGAGGGGATCCAGGCCTTCGGGGAAGACAGCGTTCTCTATGGGCTCGCCGAAGAGGTTGGCTTTCTTCTCCGCGCGAGTGTGATTTTCGTCGAGTCGCTTGAGAAACAGGAGATATGTGATCTGTTCGATGACCTCCAGCGGATTCGAGATGCCACCGCTCCAGAACGTATTCCAGACCTTGTCTACTTGGGACTTGATTTCACCTGTGATCACTCATGCGAGTTTAGTGCGTTCGCGGTGAAGCTGACTCCACTTGCAAGGCCTGGCACCGCGGCGTTCGCGGTGCCAGGCCTACCTGCCGCAGGTATCAGCAGGGTCGCCAAGTCTTGCCACCCGGGGCGTAGCAACGCGGACCGTTATACCCGGCGTAGGGGTTAGCCGGAACGGCAGGCGCAGGAGCGGGCGCTACATATTGCTGGGCGGGAGGTACATACGGGGCCGGTGCTGGCAGGTTTCTGACACGTTCTGCCTCGGCGGCCGCTGCAGCAGCGCGGGCTTGTTCAGCGGCAGCAGCATCATCTGCAGCCTTCTTTGCGGCGGCAGCAGCCTCTTCGGCCGCCTTCCTCTCCGCCTCAGCCCGAGCAGCCGCCGCCTGTCGTTCCTCTTCAGCCTTCTTCTCCGCCGCTGCCAGTGTCTTTTGTTGTTCCTTTACCTGGATCAGCTTGTTGTCGCTGGTCGTAATCCGCGTGGAGAGAGCCGAAAGTCTGGACGCGGCCTCACTTGAAGAATAGGCGGCCCAAACAATCGTGTTTTCCGCGTCCCGTGCCGCCGAGAGCAGATCCCGGACGGCCTTAGCCGTTACCAATGCAGCGCCAATCGCAACTGCAGATGTCTCTGCTGCGGCGGATGTTGTTGCTGGCGCGGCGTTTTCCACCGCGGTTAGAGCCTCTTCGGCCGCGGCCAATTGAGCTGGTAGCGTGCATTCGATGGACTCGGCGAACAGCCCGTTCTTCGAATTTTGTGCCTCCTGGTGTGCCGCTTCCACTGGAGGTAGGAATTTCCGATTCTCGCCAACCACCATAGGGACGCCAAGCCCCCTTCTTGCAATCTCGGCATTTACCAGCTGATTGCTCGAATTGAACACACCCGCGAGCGTGCGACCGTACCTGTCGTGGCGTTCTACATCGAACTCCAGACGAACCTTGCTGCCTGCCGGAAGCGCTTCCTTTAGATAGTCAGTAGCTTCCGGGCCAAGGCATTCCGTTGGCTTGTTGGGGTCTTTGGTCTCAGGAGTGTTTACGTTAAGCAGGCGGATTGTTTGGTCGATGTTGTTGATGGAGACCACAACCGTGTCTCCATCAACGACTCGGACTACTGTGCCTGAGTCAGCATTGGCCGCGGCGGCCGTAACCAAGGACACAGCGACAACAGCAGCCGCAGTGCTGGCGCCAATAATCAATTTTTTCACGAGCTGCGACTCCCGTTTTTCAGGGAGGGCAAAGAGCTCCACAGTCTTGTGGCCGCCGGTGGGTAAGTACGCAAATAGTCCCCCTATTTTGCGATCGGTTCGAGTGATGAATGCCCAGAGTACTTGAAACTGCAAGTTTTGGGTGGATTTCTTCATTTGTTTCAAGCCCTACGCCAACACGCATTCACGCACCCCTGCAGCCCGGCGCATAATGCAACCATGACAGGTCATGACCCGGTCGAAGGTACGGCTCACGCGTCCCGGATCACGGTGGAGGTGCCGGTTCTGCGTGTGGGAAGCGGGACGGAGGACTTCGAAAGGCTCGGAATGTACGTCGAATCGCTTCGGAAACCGGCAGGCCTCCACATGACGCTGCTCCATGTAGGGATACTGGACGATCTGGTAGGCGACATCGTTTCCTGGACCAGCGGCAGGGCGAAGGCCGAAGAGGTCAGGGCGGAAATCGTGGCGTGGCTTCATGCGCTGCCGGTTCTGGAAGGGTTCCTTGGCAAGTCGAGCATGCTCGTCTCTCTTGGCGGCGGACGCGTGGCTGCCTTGGAAGTGGGAGTGCCCCAGGCCGTCCACGATTATCAGTCCCTTCTGGTTCAAGGCCTCCATGTGCTGCTGGACCAACTTGGCTTGGACAACATCGACGACTTCATCCTCAGCTCCCGGGCCTTGGGTTACCGTTCGCCGCGTTGGATTCCCCATGTGGCCATCGGCAAAACGCGGACCCGCCACGAACCGTCCGTGGAAATCGCTCCCTTGCCCCTCGAATTTGGTGATTCACGCATCAGGAACGCCCAGTCGCTGCCCACCGTTAAATGAGCGACCCTTCACGTCCACGGTAACTTTGGACGTGACAATCAATTCCCAGACGAGGATTTCCATGCAGCCGCGCGCCCTGTTCCGTACCGTAGCCTTCGCCGAAGCCGTGACCTGGACGTTGCTGCTGATCGGGCTGTTCCTTAAGTACGTCACCAGGACCACCGATATCGGTGTCAGCATCGCCGGCGGCATTCATGGCTTCGTCTTCCTGTGCTACGCCGCCACGGCCGTCTTCACCTGGATCAACCAAAAATGGTCTGCCCCGGTTGGTGTCCTCGCGGTTGTGTCCGCGGTTATTCCGTACGCAACCATTCCGGTCGAGAAGTCACTGGACCGCCGTGGAATGCTCGACGGCGGGTGGCGGCTCGCTGCTGGTGGCGAAAAGCCCCAGGGAGCCCTGGAAAAGGCGCAGGCCTGGGTGCTCGGTAATCCGATTCTTGCTGTGGTTGTTGTGCTGGCCGGCGTCGCTGCCGTCTTCAGTTTCCTGCTGTTCATGGGCCCGCCGGACACCTGGTTCTCCTAAATCACTGTTTTCCGGGCCGAAGCGCGGATCTTGTCTTGTTAGTGTCGCCCTGTTGAGGTTCCTGACGGAAAACTTGCTCAGGGGGAGAAACCACGTCCAGAGAATCTGCCGAAGCTGCTGACACGCCACTCTGCCCGATGGTCTGATGCGTCCTTTTGACGGAGGGAGGTATCACAGAACCACAGTATGTGCGGTCATTCGTCCGTTGAACCGATCAGTAGGTTTATGTGGAAAACCAGTGCTCTGCTGCGCCCTTGTCAGCGGTCGTCTATCGGTTTTGGGGGCAGCCCCATGAGGTGGGGTTTTCTTCGCAGGTGTCGGCGACGAGGGCTCGTTCTGTTTTCCAGGCGTGGATGGTTTTGGGTGGGGTGGTGAGGTTGAGGGTGCCGTTGATGGGTAGGGGTGGGCCGTTGTTGACGGAGTAGGTTCCGGTGAAGGTGGTGGTCACGGTGATGGGGTAGTTCCCGGTGGTGGTGTAGGTGTGGCTGGTGCGGGTTTTGTCCTGGAGCCAGTGTTTTTCGGGCAGTGGGGCGCCGGGGTCGGGGGTGGGTCCGAGGGTGGTGCCGTCGCCGTAGGTGTAGGTGTGGCTGGTGGGGGTGGCGGTCAGGTGGACGTTTTGGCCGAGGATGGTGGTGTTGAAGGTCTGGGTTGTGGCGGTGGTGTAGGTGTTGGTGGGTGCGCCGATGAGGGTGTGGGGGAAGGGTTGGATTTCCACGGTGCCGGGGTTGATGGGCAGGTGTTGGAAGTCGGTGAGGATCCGTGCGGCGATCTCGGCCAGGACGTCTGCGGGTTCTTCGGTGTAGAGGCAGGTGGGGCCGCTGACGGGGATCCAGTCGGTCCAGCCGGGATTGGTGATGGCTTTGGGTGCTTGTTTCCAGATCACCGGGGTGCCTTCCGCGCCTCCGGTGGCCGATGGTGGGCAGGACAGGGCCAAACAGCCCGGGTCCACGGTGTCCGGACCATCAGCCCGGCAGTGAGTGTCCGCCATGTACTGATTCGGATCCTCGGTGGTGGCTGTTCCGGGTCCTCCAAGGACGGACTTCGAGGCGCCGGTGACAGGATCTACCCTGTAGATCGCCCCGAAGTCGACGTTGCCTGTCGACTGGTTGAGGCTGCCCCAAGTTTCGTGATTGTCTCCCGCGACTGCTGTGGCCGGAAACACCAGTAGCAAGATAACCAGCCCGGCAATGCTGGTAAGAAGGCGATACCGCTCAACGTAGGACACCGGACTGCGTCACCTTCCACTCCCCTTCGAAAGCTGCGATCACCAGGAAAACGTCATTGGTCGCCGCGTCTGAAGGCCGTCCTTCACTTCCATTTGCGTTGTAGTAGTGAATTTCGTCCTGCATCACTTGAATTCGGGCGTGAGAATGGGGGACGAGGGATTCGCCTTCGATCAGAAATGCGCCGGTACTTAACTTGCCGCCGGATATCCAACGCCCCGACTCGTAGCTCTCAAGGGTTAGCTCGACCATATGAGTGCAGACACCGCACTCTGATGTGTGCAGACTCCTGAGAGTCTGCACGTCTCCCGTCTCGTTCGCGTAGCTCTTCACCGCGTACCAATACCGAATAAACGCCTCCAACCCCTCCTTCGTGTTCTCCCGCGCCGCCGCCGGCATCACCGGCACCGGCACATTCTCGGCCCGGCCCTTTGCATCCGCAGGCTTGTACGCGCCCGTGGTCGAGCCGACAGGCGATGGGCTTTCCGAAGGACTGGCCGGCGCACTCACGGTGGGGGTCGCCGTCGTCGTGGTTGTGCCGGAGGGAGCGCCGCCGGATGAGCAGCCGGCCAGAAGCAGAGCTCCCGCCACGGCGGCAGCCAGGAGGTAGGAAGGCACAGAAAAGGAAGGACAACGGCGTGGCATGACAGACTCCCCAAGGACTGCTGAGACGTGATGTCCGCCAGTCTAGGCAGGGGGAATCACAAGAATCACGCGGGAACCGGCCCCATGTGAATAACCGGCCGCTACCCCCGCAGCTTCTCCATGTCCCGCCGGTCCTTCTTGGTGGGCCGGCCGGCACCGCGGTCCCGCTGGGGGAGGCCAAGCTGGGGCATCACGGGCCGCGGGGGAGTGTGGTCGGTGAAGCAGTGGGAGGCGGCCTCGGCACCCACGCGTTTCGCGATCAGCTGCCTGACCTCGTAGATGCGTTCCCAGCCGGATTCGCGGATGCGAACAGTGTCGCCGATGATCACTGTTTGCGAGGCCTTCACAGGGTTCCCATTGATGCGGATGTGCCCGGCACGGCACGCGGCAGTGGCGAGGGACCTGGTTTTGTAGGCCCGGACAGCCCACAACCAGGCGTCGATGCGGACGCTTGAAGAACTACTCATGATTCAGATGAGTCTAGCCGTGGCTTTTACCGCACCGTCACCTCAACCCGCTGCGCCATGTTGTTCCCAATGCCCTGGTAGTTCCACACCTGCTCAGTGGACTGCAGGGCGCCCGACGAATCCATGGCCCTGCACCGCACTACGTGATCGCCCGGCGTGGCCACCCACACCACGGACCAGGACCGCCAGGCGAAGTCGCCCAAGGGGTCGTCAAGTTGGGCGGGCATCCACTCGCCGTCGATCCCCACCTCGACCCGCTCGATTTCGCCGTGGCCGGACCACGCCTTGCCGTGCAACATGACGGGACCGGCTTCAACCACACGCCGGCGGGTGAAGAAGTCCGGGATTCCCGGGGGCACCATGAGCGACCGGACGCGGATGTGCGATACAGGCAGGCCGGGCCCATCCGGACCTTGCAGGTAGTGATACGCCACAGCCTGTTGGAATCCCATGAACCGCGAGGTCACGGCCTCGATGGACGTCAACCACTTCACGCTCGCCATGCCGTACCACCCCGGGACCAGCAACCGCAGTGGAAAACCGTGCTGCGGGGGCAGCGGTTGCCCGTTCATGGCATATACCAGCATGACCTCGGGGTGCATGGCTTCGTCGATGCTCAGGCTTCGCGCGTACGGCTCTTCGGCGCCACCTTGGATGCCGCTGTCGGCACCGGTAAAAACAAGTTCGACGGCGTCACTCGCCAATCCGGCTTCCTCGAGCAGGGGTGCCAGCGGCGTTCCGGTCCATTCCGCCGTGCCCACGGCGCCCTGAAGCCAAGGCTGGCTGAGTGGACGGGGCTGCAGAAGTGCCCGGCCGTTTCCGGCGCACTCCAGGGTGACGGGCATGGTCACGGACGGGCGTGCCTTGATGTCGGCGAGGCTCAACTCAAGAGAGTGGGAAACTGCCCCGCCCAGGCGCAACCGCCACTGGTCAACAGGTACCTGCGGGATGTCGAAGTGGATCAGCAGGTAGTGGAGTCCCGCGGGTGTGATGTCGTGCGCCAGGGCTTCCAGCGGCATCGAGTGGTTTCTGCCGGCCAGGAGGAGTTCTTCCTGGGTCAGCGGACCATCCGTGGGCTGACCGGCGGCGGGTTCTTTGGCGGTGCTCTGTGAAACACGTGGCTTGACCATGGCGGCGGCGTTCTACTTGACCTGAAGCTGCGGTGTCCCTGCAGCTGTTAGGTCAAGGATCACGCCGGGGTCCGTGGTCGTCAATACCTCATTGCGGCGGCCAGGCGACTACCGGCGTCGAAGCTCCGGGTACTCCAGGTGCGGGGCCACGGTACCGGCGTCGCGCTCAAGGAAGTTGATGGCCGGCGCCACGATGTCGTCGATCTCATCCAGGACAGCATCGCTCAGCGCTACGTCCGCGGCCTTGAGATAGTCGGTCAGGTGGTCTTCGGTCCGCGGGCCAATGATCACACTGGTGACGGCCGGGTGGTTCATGGCAAACGCCACCGCCAACTGAATGAGCGTGAGGCCGTGGCGGGACGCGAGCTGCGCGAGTGCGTCAGCCGCGTGCAGCTTGGCCTGGTTGAAGGGCGCCGTGACATCGAACCGCCCCGGAACAGCTGCCGCACGGGAGCTTTCGGGCTGACCCGCACCCAGGCGGTAACCGCCGGCGAGCCAGCCGCCGTCGAGCGGTCCGTAGCTCAAAACCCCGACGCCGTATTGCTGGGTGATGGGGAAAACGTCACGTTCGTTGGCGCGCACCAGCAGGGAGTAGGGAACCTGGTCAACCACAGGCGGTGTGAGGTGGTTGGTGTTGGCGATCCACTGCGCCTCCACCAGCTGGGCCGGGCTGAAGACGGAGGTGCCGTAATAGAGGATCTTGCCTTGGCGGATCAGGTCGTTCAGGGCCGTGATGGTTTCGAGGAGGTCGGTGTTGTAATCGGGCCGGTGCGCTTGGTACAAGTCGATCCGGTCCGTGTTCAGTCGACGCAGGCTGTCCTCCACGGCGCGGACGATCCAGCGTCGTGAATTTCCTGCATGCGCGGGGTTGGAACCCATCTGGCCGTGGAACTTGGTGGCCAGGAAGACGTCGTCGCGCCTGCTGTGGATTGCTTGTCCCACCACGGTTTCTGCTTCGCCCTGTGAGTAGATGTCCGCGGTGTCGACGCTGGTGATCCCCGCGTCGAGGGCGGCCTTGATGATGCGGATACTTTCGGCCGGTCCCGTGGGAGCTGTCCCGGTGCCGAAGTTCAGCGTGCCCAGGGTAAGCGGGCTGATCAGGGCGCCAGTGCGTCCAAGCGTTCGTAGCTCGTTGAGGCTCATGTCGGCTTCCTGTGGTGGGGCTGGATGTCCAACCGAGGCTACACAGGACCGTGGCGGGCAGAAACGCAAGCGGTAGAACTTCTTCGCTTTTCGTCTTGCGGAGTAACGCAAGGCGCCTTAGTTCGCGATATTTCTTGACATGCGGCAACACAAATGTCTTCCGGATCAACAAATATTGAGCTTCCCCGGAACGCGTGAATCATGGGAAAGGAGTTCACAGACACGCACAAAGGGGACACCGGAATGACACAGACTGCAGCGGAAGAAACAGCGGCGATCAAGACTGCCTTTGCCCAGTTCCCGTCCGGAGTGGCTGCCTTCAGTGCAATGGTGGATTTCACGCCGGAGGCCCTGGTGGCGTCATCCTTTACCGTCGGCGTTTCACTGGAGCCGCCGCTGGTGATGTTCGCCGTCCAGAATTCCTCCACAACATGGCCCAAGCTGCGGCAGGCCAACCGCCTGGGTGTATCCGTGCTCGCCGAGGGCCAGGAGGCAGCGTGCCTTCAGTTGTCGTCGAAGAACCGCGACCGCTTTGCCGGGATCGCAACGAGCGTCAGCGACTCAGGTGCAGTGCTGATCGACGGCGCAGTGCTGGGTTTCGAATGCGAGATCGTGTCCGAGACGCCCGCCGGGGACCACGCGATTGTGGTCCTCGAGGTCAAGGCCACCACCATCAACCGCGAGTCCAACCCTTTGATCTACCACGGGGCGTCCTTCCGGCAGCTGGCCGCTTAGGGGTTACCCGCCCCATCCAGCTAGTTGTTGCGGCTGGCGCCGCTGAGGGAACCTTTTCGAATCGGGCTCGGTGTCTTTCCATTCCTGGAAGGCGCCGGGCCCGGTTTCTTTGCGCCCTGGGCGCCGGTGCTTGCGCCCTGGGTGCCGGTGCTTGCGCCCTGGGTGCCGGTGCTCTGTCCGGCCCCTTGGGTGCCGGCGCCCTGTCCGGTTGCGGGCGCAGCAGGTTCGCGGGCCGGCTTGGGCTCCCCGGCCGGCTTGGAGGTGTTGCCTTGGGAGGCGCCGGCGGGCTGCTTGGCTCCGCTTGGCTTTTTCGCCGGGGTACCCGTGCCGGCAGCTGTGCCCTGCTTTCCGTTGCCGCCGGGCTTGGCGCTGTTGGAAGACGGAGTGTCAGGGGCCTTGGGGCCGGACGGAGTGCCGTTGGTGGAACCGGGCTCGTCGAAATCGCGGACAGTGACCTTGATGGCCGGGGGCTGCTCCGCTTTGGCCCGTGCGGCTGCGCGTTCATCCGCCCGGGCAACGGCGTCGGCCCAATCCTTGGAGAGCACAGGAGGCTCCTTGCTGGCCGCAACAATCAAGGGGTGGTGTTGGGTTTGGGTCTCCACCACAGTCTTGGAGGTGTTGGTGGCCCAGTCTTTGACCTGCGCCGGCTTGGGAAGGTTGCGGGGGTCCACCTTGGCTTTCCACCCGCCGCCCTTGACGGCCGCAGACGCCCCGGAGAGCCGGCGTCGAACATCCCCCAGGAGGTCCCGCTTTGGCGGGGCAACGGCTGCCGGGACGGTTTCAGGGGCAGGGGAGGGGGCGGGTGTGGAGCCGGCGGGTTCGTAGGCCAGGTCTTCCAGCGGGGACTCAACGGTTTGTTCGGAGTCCACAACGCCGGCACCCGCCGGAGCGGGAACGTGCTGTGGGCGCGGGGGCAAGTGGACGATCGCAACGGTGTCCTTTTTGGGGAAGATGCCCACCATGGCCAGGAGTACCACTGACAACAGTCGCCCGATTCCGGCTATCACCAGAGTGATGATGATGATCAACCCGAGACCCAGGAACATGAGGACGGCCATCCCCAGTGTGCCCAAGTACGTCAGGTTGATGGCGAGTGTTGTCGGATCCTCCACGTAGCCTCCCCTGGCCGTCGTTTTGTGATGCGCGCATTGCCCACCCAGCTTGCATCTCTAGCCTACGGGCCAGCACCGACGGAATCACGCGCGTCCCCACCCTCAGGCGGGGTTGTTTCGAAGCTGTTATAACGCGTGGGAAAATATGTTGCCCAGCTCTCATTTACTGCCCCGGAAAGGTATACATTGACGCCTGACCTCAGCCGACTCCGCAACGGCGCCTGCCCCTGCCTTTCCGACGAGCAGTACGACCACTGCTGCGGCCGCTTCCACCGTGGCCAGGCCGACGCCCCCACCGCCGGGCAACTCATGCGTTCCCGGTACTCAGCCTTTGTGGTCCTGGATCCGGAGTACCTCCTCCGGACCTGGCACACCAGCACCCGCCCGGCCGCGATGGACCTGGATGCGCAGATGGAGTGGCGTCGCCTGGACGTTGTGTCCACGCAGGGCGGCGGACCCCTCGACGCAACGGGAACGGTGGAGTTCGCTGCGCACTACCGGGCGGACGGGGAGCGCGGCGTGCAGCGCGAACTGAGCCGGTTCGTGCGGGAGAACAAACGGTGGTTCTATGTGGATGGCGATGTCCGCTGACTTTCCCCGGCCACGGTCTACCGGTATTTCCGGTGCAGTGTCTCCTTGGTGGACGGGCCATGCGACGCGTCGCTGATCCACGGCCCGGTTCCTTCGGACTGGTCCAGCACCCCAGCCTCAAGCCAGGCGTAATCCCCGGCGAGGACTTTGCGCGAAAGGTGCCGGTCGGCGTCGTCGGTATTGCGCCATAGCTGGTCAAAGTATTCGTCCACCCGGACGCGGGCCTGTTCACAGTACGCCTCGGCCAGCTCGAACGCAGCGGCGCCGTGCGCGGGCTGCGTGCGGAGGATGTGTTCTGCCCGCGTGCAGCAGGCCGCCATGGCAAACAGCTCAGCGCCGATGTCCACGATCCTGCCCAGGAATGCCTGCTTGTGCTCCAGTTTGGCCTGCCACCGGCCCATGGCGTAGAAGGTCTGGCGGGCCAGGCGGCGCGAGGACCTCTCCACGAACCTCAACTGCTTGCCCAACCGTCCGAAGTCCGCGTAGGAACGCGGGTCCATCCCCGCGCCGGCAACCAGTTTCGGCAGCCAGCGGGCATAGAAGCCGGAGGCCCCGACGGCGGCCCTCGCCTTGTCCTGCAGGCTCGCTTCGGCTGAGGCCAGGTCGCCCGCGGCTGCAAGGTGCGCGTCCACGGCCTCGCGGGCAATGAGGAGCTTCATGATTTCGCTGGAGCCCTCGAAAATCCGGTTGATGCGGAGATCGCGGAGAAGTTGCTCGGCAGCAACAGCACGCTCGCCCCTGGCCTCCAGGGAGTCAGCGGTCTCAAACCCGCGCCCACCCCGGATCTGCACCAGCTCGTCGGCGATCCGGCAACTCAGCTCAGTGGACCACAGCTTGGCCAGGGCAGCTTCAATACGGATGTCCTTGGCTCCGGCGTCCGCCATCTCGGCGGACAACTCAAAGACCGCCTCCAAAGCGAAAGCAGTGGCCGCGATGAAAGCGATCTTCTTGCCCACGGCTTCGTGCTGGCCAACGGGCCTGCCCCACTGTGTCCGTGCATTCGACCATTCGCGGGCGATCTTCAGGCTCCACTTGCCGGCGGCAACACAAAGCCCGGGGATGGAGAGCCGGCCGGTGTTGAGGGTGGTCAACGCGATCTTGAGCCCCTGGCCTTCACGTCCCAGGCGGTTGGCAACGGGCACCCGCACCTGATGGAAACGTGTCACGCCGTTCTCAATGCCGCGAAGGCCCATGAACGTATTCCTGTTTTCCACGGTCACACCCGGGGAGTCCATTTCCACGACGAAGGCGGTAATGCCTCCCTTGTGCTCCGTGCCGTCCGGGTCTGTATAGGCGGGAACCCGCGCCATCACCACCACGAGTTCCGCAATGACACCGTTGGTGGTCCAAAGCTTCACGCCGTCCAAAAGGTAAGACCCGCCGTCGTCCGACAGTACGGCAGTGGCGCCCATCCGCGCGGGGTCGCTGCCGACGTCGGGCTCCGTCAGGAGGAACGCCGTCACGGCACCGGCGGCGCAACGCGGCAGGTACGCCTGTTTCTGCTCCGGCGTGCCGAACACCTTGACGGGCTCGGGGACGCCGATGGACTGGTGCGCCGAGATCAGGGCACCGAGGCTCGGGTGCACCGAACCCAGCAGCGCGAGGGCGCGGCCGTAGTACACCAGGGACAGGCCCAAACCGCCGTACTCGCGCGGAATCTTCATGCCGAACACGCCAAGATCGGCCAGGCCGGCCATGTACTCGTCCGGCACTTTGGCATCGCGCTCAATCACGCGGCCGGACATGGTCCTGCAGTAGGCCTCGAGCTTGGCCATGAAGTCCTCGCCGCGCGGGACGTCCTCGGCTTTGGCCTGGGGCCATGGGTGGATCAGGCCGATGTCGAAGCTGCCCAGGTACAGGCCTTTGGCAAAACTGGGCCGGTTCCATTCGGTCTCCCGGGCGGCTTCGGCGACGGCCCGGGCTTCCTCTGCTGTGGCGTTGACGCTTGCGGCGGTGAGGCTGCTGTCTGTAGCGGACGTCATTTCATAACTCCTCTAGCCGGGGATACCGGATGGAGCCAGGGTCCGCCTTGGGTGGGAACCCTTCAGCTGTCCCTCAATGCTACCCGCGGGTAGCTACCGGTGCCAGAGGATACCTGGGGCTGGAATTCGGCGGGAATTTCCACCTGGCCGGCGTGGTGGACCACCCGGTCCCAAGCGAAGTTAATGCCGTCCACCATGGCACCCAGGACAGCTTTGGCGGCGTACCAAAACAGTCCGAAGACTCCAATGAGGACAATCGTTGCCATTGCTGCTGCTGCAATAAAGGCCACCAAAAGTGCAGCGAAGACCAGCGTTCCAATGAATACGTAGGTGGCAGTTTCCAGCGCCGTGAGATCGAAATTCATGGTTCCCCCTGAGCGACAATGCATGGGTGAACGCGGCGTCGCCGCGTCGATGATCTGACATTAGGGGTGGCAGCGCTTCCCGGCCAGCATGGAATGGCCTTGCAGGGGCGTTGATATGGGATCGAAACCATACTCGGGGGTAGGTAACGGAACGGGCACAGCGGTGGGTGGTTGCGTGGGGTGCCCGGCCTGCCCAAGTGGGTCGCAGTAGTGCGCGTTTTGAGCCGTGTAAACGCGCACAACTGCGACTTAGTTGGGTTCCGGCGCTCTGCGTTAACCTTGTACGGGGCAGTTTTCGCTGCCGGCAGGGTTTCGCAGCAGCTGAAGGAGAGTAATTGTCCCGTTCAGCCATGTCCTCCGCCGACGCCATCAGCGCCAGGTTGCGGGACCTCGAACACCTCACCAAGGGCCCCGCCTGGGCGTTGACCCGCTCGGCCCCCTGGGTCATCGCGGTCCTCCAGGCCTCCTTCACCCGCACCCGTCCGCAGCTTCCGCTCGAAGAGTTCCACGCCGACGTCGACGCTTTCCTTGAGCAGCTCCGTCGCCAGGAGCCCGGGCTCGGTGGCCAACTGAATGGCAAGGGCTTCGGCGACGAATGGACGCGCAAGCAATTCCTGACCCGGCGTAACCAGTCCGGGCAGATCGTTTACGAAGTCACCGAACCCGCGGCCCGTGTCCTCGCGTTCCTGGACAGTCTCTCCAGCGAGCGGTCCACCCTCAACGGTTCCCGCCTGGGCACGCTCCTGGGCGACGTGGAAAAACTCGCCAACGAGACCAACCCGGACCAGAGCGCCCGGCTCGAAGCCCTGGAGGAAGAAATCCAGGAACGCCGGCAATTGGTACAGGACATCAGCTCGGGCGATTTCGACGGGCTCCTCGATGACGAAGAAGCCGTGGAAGCGGCCGGCAACATCCTCGACCTCGCCGCCAGCCTTCCGGCCGACTACAAGAAAATGCGTGACCGGATCGAAGAACTGGTGGGCGAACTGCGCAACCAGATCATCGAGGAATCGCTCAGCAAGGGGGCCACCATGGCCCAGGTGCTGGAAGCGGACAAACGGCTGCGGCAGAGCCCGGAAGGCCGGACGTTCCGTTCCTTCACCGCTTTCCTCGAAGACCCGCAGCAGCAGTTGCGCTTCCGCTCGGCGATCGGGGAGGTCCTGAGCCGGCAATTCGCCGACGACCTCTCCCACGAAGACCGGGAAACCCTCAAGAACCTCGTCGCGGAACTGCGCTCGCAGCACAGCCAGATCCAGCGGATCTACGGCAAGCTCTCCGAGAGCCTCAACACGTACATCCAAAGCGACGATGTCCGGCAGTCGGTCAGCCTCCGCAAGGTCCTGGCCGAGGCCGAGCAGGCGATCCGTTCCCTGCCGTACGAACGGGACCGCCCGGGCCTGGTTCCGGGGCCTGCCCTGTACAACGCGGGATTCGAGTCGCTGTCCATGGTCAAACTTTTCGATCCTGACGAATTCGCTGCCCCGCCGCGCCTGGCCGATCCCATCGCCTTCAGCGACTCGGACCGGGTCAAGTCCGCCCGCACCGGCAAGGCGAGGCCCGACGTCGTCCGCGCAGCCATGGCGGGCTCCGCCACCCTGGGCGAGGCATGGGACAACCTGCCCGAAGGGGAGCGGCACATCAACACCGTCCGCTCCCTCCTTTCCATGGCACTGCAAACCGGCGCGGCCTTTGACCGCGCAGCCTGGGAACACATCGACTTCGAACAAATCGACGGCAGCATCCGCACCGCGTACCTGCCGGTCGTCTCGCTGAGCAAGGATTCTGATGACTGAGGAAATCACGACGACGGACCCCACCTCTGAGGAGGATGTCGCCGTCGAAGCTGGTCACGTTGGTACAGGGCCGGCCGAGCACCCGGCGGACCCGTTCCGGGTAACTCCGCGCGATACGTTCGTGGACGGCGCGGCGTTGTTCCCCGGTGACACGGGCGTGCTCCCCATGAAGGTCCGCCATGCGCTCGTGAAGCTTCTTAAGGGCCCCTACATTGATGGCGGCAGGGACGAGAAACTCTGGACCACGCTCCTGGACAACCAGCTGATTCTCCGCAGCCGCCTCTCCGAGCTGTTCCTCGCCTTGCAGCTGGACCACGACCGCAAGATTGCGGTCCTCAGGCCAGTCGACCCGGACATCATCGGCGCCAGCGCACGGTCAAGCATCCTCCGCCAGCAGCGCGCCCTCAGCCGCGTGGAGACCATTGTCCTGCTGCGCCTCCGCCTCCTCCTGGACCGCCACGTCACAGCCCAGACGGACCCGACCATCACCCGCGAGGAAATCTCGGATCTGGTGGCCAACTACACACCGGCCGGCCAGCAGGATGCGCTGCGCGACTCGGACGTGGTCACCCGCACCATCACCAAACTCCTGGCCCGCCAACTCCTCCTCCCCACCCCGCTGGACGACACCTACACCATCAGCAACGCACTCCCGCTTGCTCTCCCCTTTGAGAACATCGGCGACATCCCGGCCCACATCGAGGCACTCGTAGCGGCAGCGGCGGACGAATCGGGAACGGAGCCTCTCTTGGAGGTCACCGATAGCGATGCGGGTGGGAACGAAGACGCCGAGGGTGGCGCTGACGCAACCGAAGGAGCAGCCAAATGACGATTGCCAGCATGCTCCCGCTCGGAGAACTCACCAACCCGGGCCAGATGCGTCTGGCCCTGGTGCAGGTCGTCAACTGGGGTACGTTCCATGGCGCCCACACCATGCACGTGGACCGCAACGGCACTCTTTTGACAGGCAACTCAGGGGTTGGCAAGTCGACGCTCTTTGACGCGATGCTCCGTGTTTTCGATGCCCGTCCACGCTCGAATGAAGCTGCTGCCCAACGCGCCGGCGGGGCTGTGGAGGACAAGAGGACCACGTTCACCTACATGCGCGGCAAAGTTGGTGATAAGGCCGTTGGTGACAGCTCGGCCAGTGCCTTCCAGCGCCCCGGGGCGACCTGGTCCGCCGTCGCCCTGACGTTTGACAACGCTGCCGGGACCAAGGTGACGGTTTCGGCCCTCTTCGACCTGCCCAAGAACGGCACGGAATCCAGTGTTGGCCGGTTCTACGTGATTGACAGCAAGCCGTTGGACCTGGAAGCAATTGAGGGGATCGCGCAGAAGCGGTTCACCAAAGGAGCTTTGGAGGGAATCTTCCCCGAGGGCCAGGTCTTTGACGTCCACAAAGCGTTCGCCGAGCGATTCCGCCGGCTCCTGGGCATCAATTCCGACCAGGCGCTCCCTCTGCTTCGCGTGATCCAAGCCGGCAAGGGCCTGGGTGGCAGTGTCAACACGTTCTTCCGCGACCAGGTCCTTGATGCGCCGGCCACGTTGGCTGCCGCCGATGACGTGGTGGAAGAGTTCAGCAACCTCATGTCCATCCGGCAGCGCTTGGAGGATGTGCGTCAGCAACGGGACCAGTTGGCCCCCGTTCCCGGGCTGAACAAGGAGTACGCCCAGGCTCTCCTGGATGCGAACCGGCTCCGCGAACTTGCCGGTGAGGAGTTCGAGGCCTACAAGCAGCAACTGGCCGTGTCGGTCCATGCCAGGACCTTGGCCCGCTTCAAGGAGTTGGCCCAGACCAAGGCCCAGGAATTGGCTGCCGAGCGCACCGTTCGCGATGCCCTGGCCAAGGAGTTGCGCGGGCTGGAGTCGGATTACAACAACCGCGGCGGCAACGCGATTTCCGCGATCGAGCAGTCGCTGGAGAATGCCCGGGTCAGCCTTAAGCTGCGCCAGCAGGTGGAGGAATCAGCCCGGCAGGCATTGACGGATGCAGGGCTGAACCTCGAATGGTCCGCGGAGGGGTGGGATCAGGCCCACGAACAGGCCGCTGCCCGGTCCGCAGAGTTGAAAGACGATTCCGAGGCCCTCAAGGAACTCCGTTTTGAGGCTTTCGATGCCCACGCCACCATGAAGCGTGAACTGGCCGCTGCTGAGCAGGAACTGCTCTCGCTGCGGTCGCGCAAGTCCCTGTTGCCGCCGTCGAGTATTGACAACAGGGCAGCCATTGCCGCTGCGACGGGCGTGCCTGAGGAACGGATGCCGTTCGGTGGCGAGCTGATCGACTTGGCCGAAGGGCAGGAGCAGTGGCGCCCCGCCGCGGAACGCGCCTTGCGGAGCCTTGCCACCACCTTGCTGGTCCCCGGCGAGCACTTCGCCGCCGTGACGCGCTACCTCAATGACAACACGGTCAGGGGTGCCCTGCGGGCAGTGGACGTTTCCAAGCCCCTTGCCGGTGGAGCGCTGGCTGTGGAGGATGTGTCCGACGGCGAGCTGTTGACCAAGTTGAGCATCCTCACCCTGGGAGCCAATGCGGAGGCGGGCGAATGGATCCGTGAGCGGATAGCACTGGATTTCGCCTATCCGTGCGTGGAGGATCCAGACGAGTTGGCCTCGCTGGAGAAAGGCCTCAGCCTGGGCGGCGTGGTCAAGCGCAACCGGCACACCGTGGAGAAGGACGACCGCTTCACCAGCCGGCAGGATTACGTGCTGGGCTTCGACAACGCCTCAAAACTCGAACTGGTTGCGGCGAGGGTCGGTGAGCTTCAGAACGGGCTGGCCAAGGCCGCGGAACTCGCCCAAAGCCGCGAGGATTCGCACCAGGGCATGGCCCGGCAATTGGAAGCCCTGCGCAGGGTTGCGGAGGACGAGCGCTCCTGGGAACAGGTCTCCGCATCGGTCGCGGCCGAGGAATTGACCCGGATCGAGCAGCGCCTGGCAGATGCCCTGGCGGCGCAGGCCGACCTCGAACCGCTGCGCACCACCATCGAGGCGGTGCGCGAAAAGCACCAGTCCTCCACAGGAGCGGCGGCTGTCCTGCAGAGCGAATACAAGGCGCTCGACCAGCAGATGACCACAGCTGACGGCCTGCTCGATGCCGCGAGGCTCAAGCTCGAGCAAGCACCGCCGTCGAGCTCCACCGTGGCGGCACTGGAGCCGTACTTTGCCGGCGCCTCCGACGTTGCCGAGTTGTACCAGCTGGACAACCTCGCCAACGGCGTCCGCAACAAGCTGCTGGACGAGCTGCACGCAGCGGAATCGCGCGGCCAGGCCACAGCCGAGCGCCTGACCCGGATCTTCGAGGCGTTCGTGCGCGAGTGGGGCAGCGCCATCAGCGCCGACCATGGCACATCGATCGGTGCCGCCGGTGATTTCGAGTCCCGGTACCACGCAATCGTGAGCGACGGGTTGCCCGCGCAGGAAGCGGAATTCCGGCTGTTCTTCAACCAGCGCACGCATGAATCGTTCAGCACCCTTCTGCACCTGCTGGACGAGGAACGGCGCAGCATTACCAGCCGGATCCTCCCGCTGAACGGCATCTTGTCCGAAGTGAACTTCCACGAGGGCAGCTACCTGGAACTGGACATCAAGCAGACGCTCCCTGCTACGGCAAAGCAGTTCAAGGACGCGATCCAGAGCGCACTGAAGGCCAAACACACGCGACCCTCCAGGGGAGCCGCCGCTGCGGTTGAGGCGGATGAGGACGCTGAGCTGACGGCCCGTTACAAGTCCCTGGAAACCTTGGTCAAGAGGCTCGGTTCGCAGACGCCCGAGGACCGGCGCTGGCGTGCAGAGGTCCTGGATGTCCGTGGGCACCTGTTCATCCAGTGCAAGGAACACCGTGAGGTGACCGGAAAATCAGGCCGGAAGAAGACCGAAGTCTTCATGCACGCCGACACCGGTTCCATGTCCGGCGGCGAGCGTCAGCGTTTCACCGCCTTCATCATGGCCGCCGCGCTGAGCTACCAGCTGGGTATCGCAGAGCAGGGCTTCACCACCTACGGCACCGTGATGATGGACGAGGCTTTCGTGCTTGCCTCCGAGGAATTCGCCGGGGCGGGCATCAAGGCGCTCCATGAGTTCGGCTTCCAGCTGCTCCTGGCGGCCCCGGAGAACGTGATCGACCTTTCACGGCACCTTGGTTCGGTCACGGAAATCCTCCGCGACAAGCGCACCAACCGTTCGGGCGTGCTCACGGCTCCGGTCATCTCGGGCCAGGCCGAGCCGGGAGCGTGGCGTTCGGAAGCCAACCCGGTGGACATCGTGCTCCGCTGACCCCCCGTGCTTACCCAACTGGGTCGCAGTTAAGCGCGTTTAGAGCCGTCTAAACGCGCTTAACTGCTACTTACTTGGGTCAGCGCGTGGAGCCTTGGCGCACCCTGTCCACGAACCGGGCTGTCCGGAACTCCAGGCCGGCGATCTGTTTCCGGACCACGGCCGCGGGATCCGGGTTGATCTCGTTGACCGGAGGTTCTTTGCGGACGTTGTCGCTGCAGTCAAACCCGGCGCAAATCAACGTTCCTACGGTGTTGCCGTCCTTGCCGGACTGCCCGGCCCGCTTCGCGACCCACAGATAAACGTCGGCCTTGGAGAACACGTCCCGGCACAGCTCACAGAGGACTGCGCGGTTCTTGGCCGAGCCACCCTCTGGTGCACGGAGCATTATGCCTGTCAGTTTCCCGTCAATCGGGAGTACGAGGTACCCGCGCTGCGGCATTTTCTCGTCCCGCCAGCCCAGGAACTCCAGCGAATCCCAGTCGATGGACTCGAAATTCCGGGGCAGGTTGAGCTTGGCGGCTTCTGAACGGCTTGCGTTGATGAAGGACGACCGGATTTGTTGGGCAGTAACTTTCTGCATGGCAAAGCTGCTTTCGGAAGATAACGACGGCGGCAGCGCACCTCGCGCTGCTTAATGGCACTTAGGCGTCGGTCACCTGAAGGCACTTGCGCACGCGCAAGAACCAACGGTGCGTTGGTTCTTTGCTGCCTATGGTGCTACTTGGAGGATCCCGACGCGAAGGGGTGTGCCAAGCAGGCCAAAGCGGCCACCTCGCCAACCATGGCTGCAGCAACTGGAACAGTGCGCACGCTCATCTCCTTCGTCATTTCCTGTACCGGACCTAAATGGGAGTCCGCTGCCAATCCTGCCAAAGCTTCGCCGACGGTGTCCACCGGAAGGTGGGCGAGGAAGTGGGCGGATGGGGGTGCTTTGCGAGTGAGAAAGCGGCTATTTTTCGTCAAACTCGCGTCATGCAAGGATTACGTGATGCAAACGTTTCGTAATTGACCGGAGGGTAGGCTAGCCTTACTTAGGTTCGCATCACTTACTTAAGGAGTCCCGTGGCTACCCTTCTCCCACGCCGCGCCCTGCTGAAGACCGCAGGAACCGCGACGGCCGCTTTGGCCGCCGTCGCCCTTACCCTCACTGGCTGCTCCACCGGCCCCGCAGCCTCCACCTCGGCCACGTCCGAGGCCACCTCCTCCGCTTTCCCGGTCACCATCAAGCACGCCTTTGGTGAGACCACCATCAAGGAACAGCCCAAGCGCGTCGTCACCATTTCGTGGGTCAACGATGACATCGCGATCGCACTCGGTGTGGTTCCGGTAGGCGTTCCCAAGAACGAGTGGGGCAACAACGACAAGGGCTCCACCCCCTGGAAGGACGCTGCACTGGAGAAGCTGGGCGCCGGCTTCGGCACCGACAAGGCTCCGGTCCAGTTCTCCGAGGCAGACGGCATCAACTTCACCGAGATCGCCAAGCTCAGCCCGGACGTCATCCTCGGCGCGTACTCCGGCCTTGAGGAAGCGGACTACAAGAAGCTGTCCGAAATCGCCCCCGTGGTCGCCTACCCGGAGCTCGCGTACGGTACGCCGTGGCAGGAAAGCACCGAAATGATCGGCAAGGCGCTGGGCAAGGAAGCCGAAGCCAAGAAGCTGGTCGAGGACACCGAGGCCACCATCAATGACAAGGTCTCCAAGTTCCCGCAGATCAAGGACAAGACCTTCATCTACGGCAACCTCGAGCCCGCCAAGGGTGACGGCGTGAACGTCTACACCGCTATCGACAACCGCCCCCGTTTCCTCTCCGACATTGGAATGAAGCTCGCCCCGGTTGTCTCGGAAAACACCAAGACCGACCAGGAGTTCTTCATTCCCTGGTCCGCTGAAAAGGCCAACGAGCTCGCTTCCGACGTCTTCGTGACCTGGGTTCCCGACGCCACCACGGCCGAGGCCATCAAGGCTGATCCGCTGCTGAGCCAGATCCCGGCCATCAAGAGCGGGGCCCTGGTTGCCGACTCGGACAACACCCTGACGTTGTCCATCTCCGCGTCCTCGCCGCTGAGCCTGCCGTGGGCGCTTGACACCTTCCTCCCGCAGCTGGGTGCCGCGGCCGAAAAGGTAGCGGGCAAGTAACCGCAATGAAGCAGGGTACGACGACGGCACTTCAGGGACGGGGCCACAGCACCAATGTGCTGGCGGGCCCGGGGGGCATATCTCCTGAGGCTGCGGGAACCGGAGGGGGAACCGGTTCCCGCAGGTCGGCAGGCAAGCGATCAGCCTGGTTGCTGGCCGCCGTCGTCGTACTCGGCATTGCGTGCGTGGCATCCCTGGCTATCGGCGCGCGCGGGCTTCCCCTCCAGACGGTCTGGGAAGCCCTCACCAACTTCAATGCCCAGGACGGCAACCACGCCGTGGTCATTGCGCGTATCCCGCGGACCATCCTTGGCCTCCTGGCCGGCGCCGCCCTCGGCCTGGCCGGTGCGGCCATGCAGGGGGTAGCCCGCAACCCGTTGGCGGACCCGGGCATCCTGGGCCTCAACGCCGGCGCTGCACTCGCCGTTGTCACAGGCATCTACGTCTTTGGCGTCAGCTCCCTGACCGGCTACATCTGGTTCGCTTTCGTCGGGGCCGCAGCGGCCGCCGTCGTGGTTTATGCCATCGCTTCCCGGGGCCGCGACGGTGCGACCCCCGTCAAACTGGCCCTCGCAGGCGCGGCCCTGAGCGCCGGCCTTTTCTCCCTGATGAACGTCATCCTGGTATCGAGCCAGGACACGCTGGACCGGTTCCGGTTCTGGCAGGTAGGCAGCATCGGTGGCCGTGACTGGTCCGTGTTGCTTACGGCACTGCCGTTCCTTGCGATCGGCGCAGTGATTGTCCTTGCCGGCGGCCGCATTCTCAACAGTCTTGCCCTGGGTGACGACATCGCCCGTGGCCTGGGCCAGAACGTTGGACTGTCCCGGGCAGTGATCGGCATGGGCATCGTGCTGCTGTGCGGGTCCGCCACGGCACTGGCCGGGCCCATCGGCTTCCTTGGGCTGGTCATCCCGCACGCGATCCGGTCCCTGACAGGTCCGGACTACCGGTGGATCCTGCCGTTCTCAGCAGTGGCGGCGCCTGTGCTGTTGATCTTTGCCGATGTTGCTGGCCGCGTGATCCTGCTCCCCGGAGAAGTCCCGGCCGGCATCATGACGGCCATGGTTGGCGCGCCGGTCTTTGTCTGGCTCATCCGCCGCGGAAAGAAGGCCGGACTGTGAGCACCCTCAAGCCCACCCCCGAGTTGGCACTTAATGACAATGTTGACCCCAAACACTCTCATCAAATGCCATCTCGCCGCGCGTTCAGCCCCACGATCTTCCTTGCAGCGGCACTCGTGGTGATGTTCGCCGTGTACGTCCTCCTGGGCAGCTACACCGTGACCATCCCCGATTTCTTCACCATTGTCATCAACCACCTGACCGGCGGCGAGAAGATTCCAGGCGCCAGCTTCATCGTCATGGAGCACAAGCTGCCCCGGGCCGTGGTGGGAACCTTGATCGGGTTGGCTTTTGGCCTGGCAGGTGCCCTGTTCCAGACCATGCTCCGGAACCCGTTGGCCAGCCCGGACATCATCGGCATCAGCTACGGCGCAAGTGCCGCTGCCGTCACGGCGATCGTAGTCTTCGGCGCTTCCGGTGCGGTGGTGTCGGGATCCGCGCTGGCCGGCGCCCTGGGCGTCGCAGCGATCATCTATGCCATCTCCCGCGGCACCGGATCCGGTGCGGGTGGCGGAAGCCGCGGCAATGCTGCCGGAAACCGCCTGATCCTGGCCGGCGTCGGCATCGCTGCGGCCCTCCACGCCGTGGTGAACTTCCTGATGACCCGTGCCGATATCCGCACCGCAGCCGACGCCCTGGTGTGGCTCAACGGCTCCCTCAATGCCGCCACCTGGGAGCGCGCAGGAGTGCTGTCCGTATCCTTGGTGATCCTGGTTCCCGCTGTCATAGCACTCGCCGGTCCGTTGCGGATCCTCGAATTGGGTGATGACGCCGCCGCCGGGCTTGGCATCAAGGTCAACGGCGTCCGGCTGGGACTTGTGCTGACCGCCGTCGGACTCGCCGCCGTCGCCACCGCCGCAGCCGGTCCCGTGGCGTTCGTAGCTTTCCTGGCCGGGCCGATCGCCCGCCGTATCGTCCGCAAACCGAGCCTTCCGGCGTCGGCCCTTACCGGTGCACTGATCGTGCTGGCAGCCGACTTCTTCGCCTCCAACCTCGCTCCCGTCATCCTGGACGGAACCGTCCTTCCGGTCGGCGTCATCACCGGCGCTCTCGGTGCACCCTTCCTGTTGTGGCTCCTGCTCACGTCAAACCGAAAGGAGGCCTGACATGGCCATCCTTAATGCCAAAGACCTGACGCTCCAATATGAGCAGCGCAAAGTGGTGGAAGGGCTGTCCACCCAGATCCCCGAGGGCAAGGTGACCATGATCGTGGGGGCCAATGCCTGCGGCAAGTCCACTCTGCTCCGGGGGCTGTCCCGGTTGTTGAAACCCGCCGGCGGTGCGGTCACGCTCGATGGCAAGGACATCCACTCCCGGCCCGCCCGTGAACTTGCGCGGACCCTCGGCCTGCTCCCGCAGCACCCCACCGCGCCGGACGGCATTACCGTGCGCGACCTCGTGGGCCGCGGCCGGTACCCGCACCAGGGTTTCTTCCGCAGTTGGAGCGCCAACGACGACGCCGCGGTGCAGCGTGCGCTCGACGCCACGGGAACGCTGGAACTGGCGGAGCGGAGCATCGACGAGCTGTCCGGCGGACAGCGCCAGCGCGTCTGGATCGCCATGGCCCTTGCCCAGGAAACCGAAGTCCTCCTCCTGGACGAGCCCACCACGTACCTTGACCTCGCCCATCAGGTGGAAGTCCTGGACCTGGTCACCGACCTGAACCGCACCCGCGGAACCACCGTTGCGATCGTGTTGCACGACCTCAACCTCGCTGCACGCTATGCGGACCACGTGATCGCCATGAAGGGCGGATGCATCGTGGCCGAGGGTCCTGCACCCGTGGTGGTCACTGAGGAACTGGTCCACACCGTTTTCGGCCTGGAATCCCGGGTTGTTCCGGATCCCATTTCCGGGACGCCGCTGATCGTTCCCATCGGACGCCACCACGCCGTGGCCCCGCAACCCACTGAACACCACGCCCGCCACGCCAACGAACTGGAGATTGCCTCATGAGCACACAACCCGCCCATACCCAGGCCGGTGCAGCAGTGGAACCCATGACCCTGGCGTTCGATGTCACGGTGACCGCGGTCCAGGAACTGAGCCCCAACTTCCGGCGCATCACGTTCGGCGGCTACTCCCTGCGTGACTTCGGCGTGGCCGGCGACACCTTGGACCTGCGCGTGAAGCTCATGATCCCCTCCTTCGATGAGGAGGGCCGCATCGTCCCGTTGCCGGAGTTCAAGATGGAGGAGGCCGGCTGGTACCAGGAGTGGCTCGCCATGGATCCCTCAGTCCGTGGGGCAATGCGGACCTACACCGTCCGGTCCGAGCGCCTGGACGCCGTGTACCCGGAGATCGACATCGACTTCGTGATGCACTTTGACGACGAAGGCCACGGCGGTCCGGCGGCCAACTGGGCTGTCGCCGCCAAGCCGGGCGACTCGCTCACCATCATCGGACCCAACAACCGTGCCGCCCAATGCACCACCGCCGGGGCCTACGGCGGCATCGAATGGCGTCCGGGCCTGGCGCAGCGCGTTCTCCTCGCCGGCGACGAAACGGCTGTACCCGCCATCAGCGCCATCCTCGAAAGCCTCCCCGCCGACATCACCGGCCACGCCTTCCTGGAAGTTCCCGAGGCCGGCGACTTCCAGGACATCACCACGGCAGCCGACGTCGAAATCACATGGCTTGCCCGCGGCGCGGCGATCGGCCGCTCCCGCCCCCACGGCGAGCTCCTGAAAGAAGCCGTGGCCAAGGCCGTGCCGGTTCCCGGCTGGGTTGGCTTGAAGGGCTCCGATACGGCGGCCGGCCCCGAGCCGGAAGACGTCAACGTGGACCAGGACATCCTGTGGGAAACCCCGCAGCGCATGGATGCTGCAGCCATCGAAGCCACCAAGAACCCCACCCTTCCCGCCGGTGCGCTGCCGTTCTACGCCTGGATCGCCGGCGAAGCCTTTGTCATCAAGGAAATGCGCCGCTACCTGGTGCGGGATGTTGGCATCGACCGGAAGCAGGTTGCCTTCATGGGCTACTGGCGCCGGGGCAAAGCAGAAGGCTGATCTTCCTCCCAGCGGACGCTCTCTCACTTAAACCCCCTTTCGGGCAAACGCTCTCTCACTCCTTTCGGGGAAGTGAGAGAGCGTTTCCGTAAAGGGGGTGTTTTGTGAGCGAGGGTTGGTTTACCTGCGGTTGGTCCGGGCTTAACCACGGGCGGGTAGCTTCGGTGGGGTGCGGGAGGAATTCAGGCGCGGGAACAACGCTCGACGGCGGTATGTCGCCTTGGGAGACTCCTTCACCGAGGGCGTGGGGGACACCAGCACGGTCCTGCCGAACGGTGTCCGCGGATGGGCGGACCGCGTGGCCGAGAAACTGGCCAAAGCCGAACCGGGCTGGGAGTACGCCAACCTCGCCGTGCGAAGCAAGCGTCTGCGCCAGATCATCGACGAGCAACTGGAACCGGCATTGGCCATGGAACCAACCCTGGTCACGCTTTATGCGGGTGGGAACGACATCCTCGATTTCGGCACCGACATGGAAGCCCTGCTCAACGACTATGAACTCCTTGTCGCCCGGCTGGCCGGGACCGGAGCCACGGTGGTCCTGTTCACCGGGTTCGACGTCAAAGTGTCAGCCGTCCTTGAACCGTTCCGCAAACGCAACACCCTCTATAACCAGCGCGTCCGTGGCATCGCTGCCAAGTACGGCGCAGTGCTGGTGGACTACTGGTGTTTCGAGGCATACCACGACCCCCGGATGTGGTCCTCGGACCGGCTCCACATGTCCAAAGCCGGCCACAAGTACCTTGCTGCACAGGTCCTGGACCATCTGGGTGTTCCGCACAAGATCTCTCCCAAGGAGTGGGACCCTCCCGCCAGGGTGGGTATCAGGGAGTGGGAACGACGCCAGCGGCGCTGGGTAAACGACTGGGTGTTGCCGCTGTTCGGACGTAAACTCCGCGGCGTCACCTTGGGCGATACCCTGAGTGCCCGCTGGCCTGAACCCGTAAAAGTGCCGCGCAAAGGCGGGCTGAAAAAGCTCATGGAAGAGGCAACCAGATGACCGGGCCCATCCGATACGTGGCACTTGGCGATTCCTTCACGGAAGGCGTTGGCGACCACGACCTGCGTCTGCCCAACAACTGCCGCGGCTGGGCAGACCGGGTTGCCGAAGAACTCGCCCGCCAGGACCCGTCAACTACCTACGCCAACCTCGCCATCCGCGGCAGGCGCCTGCAACGGATCCTCGACGAACAAATCGAACCAGCCCTGGCCATGAAGCCCACCCTGGTCAGCTTCTACGCCGGCGGCAATGACCTCCTGATGGCACGGCTCAACATGGCCGCACTCATCAGGAACTACGAGAAAGCAGTCCGACGGCTCAAGGACAGCGGAGCGACCGTACTGCTCTTCACGGGCTACAACGTTCCATTGTCACCACTGCTGGAGCCGCTCAAACTCCGGACCGCGGTCTACAACCGGCACATCAGGCGCATCGCGGCGGAGCAGAACACCCTCCTGGTGGACTACTGGTGTTTCGAGAAGTTCCAGGATCCGCGCATGTGGTCGCCGGACCGCTTGCACATGTCGACCCCCGGGCACAGCTATATGGCCAAGAAGGTGTTGGAAGTACTCGGGGCGCGGCACACCCTGGCGTCGCCGGTGTTCGCGCCGCCGCGTCCGCGGACCCTCACCGAAAACATCGTCGACGACGTCAGCTGGCTCAGGCGCGATGTTGGACCTTGGTTCCTGCGCCGGCTCCGCGGTGTCTCCAGCGGCGACCGGCTCGGTGCACGGTGGCCGGAGCCCATGCCTGTAGTTCTTCCGGAGCGGCTGGGCACCGCGAAAGCACGGCAGGCTCAGGTGTCCAGCAGGTTTTCGTAGCCTTCTGCGACGCTCGTAGCCGTGAACTCGATGACCTCGAATTCAGCGACACCGTTGATGTAGAACGGGTCCTTGGCCAGGGACGCGTCCAGCGTGGCCCGGTCGGCCTTGGACAGCAGCACGCCTCCCACGGTGGGACGCGACGTCCGGACGCAAGGAACACGCCGGCGTCGAACGCGTCCTTAAGCCAGGCCATGTGGCCGGCGCGGTGGAAGTCCACGGTTTCGTCGGGCACTTTGTAGGTCAGGGAGACAACGAACATGCGGCCAGCCTACCGTTTGGGCGGCATGGGCGGCATGGGCGGGCCAAACCCGGGATTCTCCTAAGATGGAGCCATGACTGAACCCCGCTGGCTTAATGCCGAGGAACGCCGTGCCTGGCTTGCCCTGCTGAGCATCAACACCCTGCTTCCTTCGGCATTGGATACGCAGCTTCAGTCCGCGGGAAAGCTCTCCCTTTTCGACTACAACGTCCTGGCCATGCTGTCCGAAACCGACGGCCGCTACCTGCCCATGAGCGAACTTGCCGCCCGGACCAGCGCCTCGCTCTCCCGCCTGTCCCATGTGGTCACCAAACTGCAAAAGCGCGGGTGGGTGGAGCGGCAGGCGCACCCCGGTGATGCCAGGGTCACAGTAGCCCACCTCACCGACGCCGGCATGGCCACCATCGTGTCGCTGGCTCCCGGGCACGTGGAATCGGTGCGGACCCTCATGCTCGACTCATTGACTCCCGACGACGTGGCGGACCTTGCCCGCATCGGCGAGAAGATCGTCGCCCGCTTGGACAACAACCACTGGATCCTGCGCGATTCCTGACCGGCCGCGCCTGCTTTGTGGCCCAAAGCACCCAGGTGGCAGACTGGCGGCATGGATTTTTCTGCCCGATACGTTGCCTTGGGGGATTCGTTCACGGAGGGTGTCGGTGACGCCGACCCCACCCGCCCCAACGGCGTCAGGGGTTGGGCGGACATCGTGGCGCAGCAGCTGGCGCGCAGCAACGACGGTTTCGGCTACGCCAATCTCGCCATCCGCGGCCGAAAGCTCCGCCGGATCATGGCAGAACAGGTGGCTGCCGCCGTCGAACTTAAACCCACGTTGGTGACGCTGTACGCCGGGGCCAACGACATTCTCCGCCCGAAAGTCAGCATTGACTCGCTTTTGGAGGATTACGACGCCGGTATCGCCCGGTTAAGCGCCACCGGCGCCACCGTGGTGCTCTTCACGGGCTTCGACGCCAAGGGTTCGAAGGTATTCAGCACCATGCGGGGACGGACGGCGATCTACAACGAACTTGTCCGCGAAATCGCGGAGAACCACGGCGCCCTGCTGGTGGATTACTGGCGGTTCGACGAATACGACGACTGGCGCATGTGGGATACCGACCGGATGCACATGTCGTCGGCCGGTCACTTGAACATGGCCAAGCGCGTGCTGGACGTTCTGGAGCATGAGCACGTCATCGACGTTCCGGAACTGGCACCCCTCAAACTCCTGAGCAGGGCCGAAACCCTGCGGGCCAATGCCCAGTGGGTCCGGGAGTTCGCTGCGCCATGGGTGGTCCGCAGGGTGCGCGGCACATCGTCCGGTGACGGCCTCAGTCCCAAGTACCCGCAGCTCATCCAGCCTCGCTAGGCGCGTCGGCTTTGAGCCGGGCGATCCCGGCCTATCATGCCTGATTGGTCTTAATTTGGCGCGCCCCGTAGAATAGTTAGGCGCCAGGTAGTGCGGAGCGTGTGCAATTGCTCCGGTTGTCGGTGAATGTCGGTCTGACCGACGTCCCGGGGGCCGGTAGTTAGGGGCTCAAGTTGCGTGCATTCCTGTATTCGCCCGGTATCCCAGGATCTGATCCAGTGTCTTCCACTGCCCGGTTCTGAGGCCAGCCTTCCTCGCCGCGTTTCCCGCGGGTTCGGGGAACGCGCCGGATGCGGACACCGCCTGTCGCACGGTATCGCAGGAACATCTGCACGCCGTTTTCATTCAAACTTTGGAGGAGAGTCATGGCAGCACACTGCCAGGTGACCGGAGCCGAGCCGGGCTTTGGACACAGCATTTCGCACTCGCACCGCCGCAACAAGCGCCGGTTCGACCCCAACATCCAGAAGAAGCGCTACTGGGTTCCGTCCCTGCGCCGCAACGTCACCCTGACGCTGTCGGCCAAGGGCATCAAGGTAATTGACGCACGTGGCATCGACGCGGTCGTCGCCGACATCCTGGCACGAGGAGTGAAGCTCTAATGGCAAAGGACAAGGACGTACGTCCGATCATCAAGCTGAAGTCCACCGCGGGCACGGGCTACACCTACGTTACGCGCAAGAACCGCCGTAACGACCCCGACCGCCTGGTCCTCAAGAAGTACGACCCCAAGATCCGCCAGCACGTCGAATTCCGAGAGGAGCGCTAAACACATGGCAAAGAAGTCCAAGATTGCTCGCAACGAGCAGCGCAAGGTCATTGTTGAGCGCTACGCTGCCAAGCGCCTCGAGCTGAAGAAGACCCTGGTTGACCCCAACGCGTCTGACGAAGCCCGCGAAGCAGCACGCCTCGGCCTGCAGAAGCTGCCCCGCAACGCCTCCCCGATCCGTCTGCGTAACCGCGACCAGATCGACGGCCGTCCCCGCGGCACCTTCCAGAAGTTCGGTATCTCCCGCGTTCGCTTCCGCGACATGGCTCACAAGGGTGAGCTGCCGGGTATCACCAAGTCTTCCTGGTAAGCACCAAGCTCTGAAAGGGCCGGTAACCGTTATGGTTGCCGGCCCTTTCGGCGTTTAAGCCACCCCCGCGGACGCTCTCTCACCTATGTTGGCTTTTAGGGCGATCCTCGTTACCTTTTTCGTAGCCCGTTTCCTGGTGCAGGATGTGGGTGTGCTGGCCTGCTGGTCCCGGCATGATTTCA